>NZ_JBKFGJ010000017.1:0-176088 GCF_051233465.1 Neobacillus solisequens
TCAGAGCCAAAAAAGCGAGGCTGTGTCTGAAGATGAGCGAGCTTCAGACAAGTCAGAGCTAAAGAAGCGAGGCTACGTCTGAAGATGAGCGAACTTCAGACAAGTCAGAGCTAAAAAAGCCAGGCTATGTCTGAAGCCGAGTGAACATCATACAAGTCAGAGCCAAAAAACTGAGGCTGTGTCTGAAGCCGAGCGAACATCGGACAAGTCAGAGCCAAAAAAGCGAGGCTGTGTCTGAAGATGAGCGAGCTTCAGACAAGTCAGAGCTAAAGAAGCGAGGCTACGTCTGAAGATGAGCGAACTTCAGACAAGTCAGAGCTAAAAAAGCGAGGCTGTGTCTGAAGCCGAGTGAACTTCAGATAAGTCAGAGTCAAAAAAGCGAGGCTGTGTCTGAAGCCGAGCGAACATCGGACAAGTCAGAGCCAAAAAAGCGAGGCTGTGTCTGAAGATGAGTGAACTTCAGATAAGTCAGAGTCAAAAAAGCGAGGCTGTGTCTGAAGCCGAGCGAACATCGGACAAGTCATAGCTGCAAAAACAAGATCATGTCCGAAGAGAAAACAAGGTGGTCCAATCTTTTGGCCACCCTTTTTCAAAAACTAAAAAGAAATCATTGCCCCACGATCATCGAAAACAGCACTCGGGTTCCAGGCCACTTCCCAGAGATTATTCTCTGGGTCAGCAAAATAAGCGGTGCGTCCGCCCCAGAAGGCATTGCTAGGTTCGCGAAGAATTCTCGCCCCCGCAGCACGGATTTCTTCGATGGTTGTGTCAACCTGTTCCGGTTGATCTACATTAATAGCAAGCGTAACCGGGCGAAACCCATCGCCTGAATTCGTAAAGTCCACTCCGGCATCTTTGGCCAGCTCCTCAATCGGGAATAAGGAAAACAGAACCCCAGCTGTTTTAAATACAGCATATTGATCCGAACTGATCTCTGTTTCTTCCCACCCCAGCGATTGATAAAAGGCACGAAGCTCCGGTAAATTGACGGCGCCTATCGTTACCAAACTCACTCTTTGCAATACCATAAAAATCCCTCCTTACAGCATCTAGTTCTACAGTAAAAAGCCGTTTTCCTGCAGTAGTTTAGTAATTAAAGTAAATGGTAAGATTGAATGAAGAGACTACTAAATAAGGGGTGCACAAATGACCATTTATATTGGACTATTAAGAGGTATTAATGTTGGCGGGCATCATATTATTAAAATGGCAGATTTAAGAAATCTATTGGAAGCAATGGGGTTGCGAAAGGTTAAAACGTACATACAGAGCGGAAATATCTTGTTTGAGTCAGATGAAGAGTCCCGGTCCCTCACAAAGCGATTGGAGGACGAAATCAGTAAAACATTCGGCTTCCCGGTGCCGGTAGTCTTGAGAACAGCTACTGAACTGAAGGAAATCATTCAAAATTGCCCTTATACACTAAGCTCCTTAGATGAAGAGGAAAGTGTTCATGTTGCTTTTTTGGCAGAGGAGCCTTCAACCGAAGGGGTTAACCAGTTAAGCTCTTTTCAAAATGAAAAGGAACATTTCCAGATGATCGGAAAACAGGTTTATCTATTTTTTCAAATTAGCTTTAGAGATTCAAAGCTTGCCACAAAGTTGTCGAAGCTAGGTGTACATGCAACGGTTCGCAATTGGAAAACCGTTATGAAGTTGGATTCCTTGGTCAATACTCTAAAATAAGAGAAAGAGGATATTTAGGTTGTTTCCTAAATATCCTCTTTCTCTTTTATTAACTCACTATCCGAAGTTCGCTCATCAATTTTCCTCGAAATATTCGTCTTATACTCTAGGTCACGATGGTAGTTTAATTTAAATAAACAGGAATAAAGGATATCCAGAACGAGGTGAATCGAATTATTAGATGAATAGGTGGCAATTTTAGAATAGAGTTTTTCTCTGGTTGAGACAGAAAGCGTACAGTTTGCATATTTTGATAAGCTATTTTCACCGATGCTTGTTAGGGCAATGATGGGAGTTTTGTTTTTCCTTAAAATCTCGGCAATCTTTAAGACTTCTTCTGATTCCCCGGTGTAGGAGATTAAAATGGCCGTATCCTTCGGAGAGGAATTCAAAGCAACATATACCTGTTCTTCCGGTAAATTCATGATCTCTACACGGCGATTGATGCGGAGCATTTTATGTTTGAAATCGTAAGCCATCAGGAGAGAATTGCTAATCCCAAATATATTGATCATTTCTGCATTCGCCAACAGATCAATGGCCTGTTTGAGATCCTCGTTTTTTATAAGAGATAGTGTATCCTGAATCGTCTCTGTGGCCAGATGGCCTATTTTTGAAGCAACCGCCATAAAAGTATCATGGGGTTGAAAGGGAAAATTGGGATCAATTTTGGTAAAGTGGCTGTTTAAATAATAAAGCTCCTCTAGATACTTTTCCTTAAATTCATTCCAGCCGCTGAAGCCCAGCTTTTTTGATAAACGGACCACAGTGGATGGGGAGGTAAACGTAGCATTGGCCAAGTCGATAGTGGATAGTTTCTCAATATTCTCTTTTTCTTTCAATATGTACTTCGCAAGAATCTCCTCGGATTTCGACAAAGATTCCATGGCTTCCAGTCTATTTGAAATGATCATGGTAAAAGTAACCCCTTTATATTGAAAAGGCATTTCAACAATCTATAGTAAAATACGAAAATAATTGAAAAGGCTTTCTAATCTGTTCGCAAAGTATTCTAATGCGGTAATTGATTTTATATTATTACATTAACGCTTTTTAATCAAAGATAATCGAGGATGAACGGACATGATGAAAGCAATTCAAAGGGTTATCATTGTTGCCATTAGCATGATTATGACAGGTGTGGGTGCAAGCATGGCATTAAAGGCAGCTGTCGGAGTCGGAGCATGGGATGCTTTGAGTCAAAGTATATCAGGAGTCATCGATATGAAAGTTGGAACATTTTCAATGATGATGAATATTAGCTGTGTGCTGATTCAACTTTTCCTCTTGAAAAAAGAATTTAAGCTGAAAACTTTGACACAAATCTTAGTGGCTATTCTGTTGGGATATGTCGTTAATTTTATGTTCTATGACGTTTTTGCCAGGTTTACTATCCACAGCTATTGGGCTAACATCGTATTGCTGATCGTATCTTGTGTTATTTGTGCAGGAGCCGTTTCGATGATTATGACGATTAACTTAATCACGTTTCCCTTGGAATCATGTTGTATGGTGATCTCGAAAAAGATCAATAAAAACTTCGGAGCGATCAGACAATTTGTGGACATCTTATCCATTGTGGTCGCCTTGGGAGTTTCGTTTTTCTTTAATCAAAGCATCACGGTTAGAGAAGGTACGGTTATTATGATGCTTCTCTTTGGCCCGTTGTTAAATGTATTTATGAAAATGATGATGCCAAGATTAAAAAAAGTAGGGTTAATAGATTAGTTTATATTTTAGGAGGAGACTTTCATGGCTTTTCATAAGGATTTTTTATGGGGTGGTGCTGTTGCAGCTCACCAGGTTGAAGGTGGATGGAATAAAGGCGGTAAAGGACCAAGTGTGGCAGATGTAATGACCGCTGGTGCTCATGGAGTGCCGCGAGAAATTACCGATGGCATCATCGAAGGGAAATACTATCCTAACCATGTTGCAATTGATTTTCATGGCCACTATAAAGAAGATATCGCTTTATTTGCCGAAATGGGCTTTAAGTGTTTTCGCACAAGTATTAACTGGACACGGATTTTTCCAAAAGGGGATGAATTAGAGCCGAATGAAGAAGGCCTGAAATTCTATGATGATCTGTTTGATGAATTGTTAAAGTATGGGATCGAGCCGGTTATTACCCTTAGCCATTTTGAAATGCCGTACCACCTCGCAAAAGAATACGGTGGCTGGCGGAGCCGTGAAGTAGTTGATTTCTTTGTGCGTTTTTCAACTGCTGTAATGGAACGTTATAAAAATAAAGTGAAGTACTGGATGACTTTTAACGAAATCAACAATCAAAAAAATACGGCGAATCCTATCTTTTTATGGACCAATTCAGGGGTTCGTTGTGAAGAAGGAGAGAATCCAGAAGAAGTGATGTACCAGGCTGCCCATCACCAAATGGTGGCAAGTGCTTTGGTCGTGAAGGCTGGACATGCTATTAATCCTGATTTTAAGATTGGCTGTATGGTTTCTTTTGTTCCGATTTACCCTTACTCTTGCAACCCGGATGATATGATGCTTCAGGTGGAATCCATGCATGACCGCTGGTTCTTTGCAGATGTACATTGCAGAGGTCACTATCCTGCTTATGCTTTAAAAGAGTGGGAAAGAAAGGGCTACAACATCAAGATGCAGCCGGAAGATGCCAAGATTTTGGCGGAAGGAACTGTTGATTATATTGGGTTTAGCTATTATATGTCTGACGCAGTAAAAAGCGGCGTGAATGAACTGGATGATAAAACAGTGGTTGGTTCAAAATCCAGTGTGAAGAATCCATTTGTGAAAGCTTCTGACTGGGGTTGGCAAATTGACCCTGTGGGGTTACGCTATTCCTTGAATCAATTATATGAGCGCTATGAATTACCACTTTTCATTGTAGAAAACGGCTTCGGTGCTATTGATGTGAAAGAAGAAGACGGCAGCTGCCATGATGATTACCGTATTGACTATCTAGGTGCCCATATTAAAGAAATGAAAAAGGCTGTTGAATTAGATGGCGTGGAATTAATGGGTTATACTCCATGGGGCTGTATCGATTGTGTTTCCTTTACAACTGGTGAAATGAAAAAACGCTACGGCTTTATCTTTGTGGATCGCGATAATGAAGGCAATGGAACGCTTGCCAGATCGAAAAAGAAATCGTTTGAGTGGTATAAGAAGGTAATTGCATCAAACGGAGAAGAGGTTTAATAAAGAAGGAGAACATATCGGCGTATATGTTCTCCTTTTTCCTATTAAGAAGCGTCTTTCATCAAACGGATGCTTTCTTCAAATTCTTTTTCAATTTGTTCGTTCTTTTTATAAGTTGCCAGGCTGATGACAACAGCGACGACTGAGTTCAAGAGGAAGCCTGGAACGATTTCATATAAGGATTCTCCGAAAAATACCTTTCCAAGGTCGAAGTTTTTCCATAGGATTACCGTTACGGCACCGACGATCATACCGTACAGGGCGCCCCAGTGGTTCATCTTTTTCCAGAACAAGCTTAACAGAATGACTGGTCCGAAGGAAGCTCCGAAACCTGCCCAAGCATAAGCAACGAGGCTTAGAATGGTATTGTTTTGTCTAAAGGCAAGTGCGGCAGCCACCACAGCGACTAAAAGCACGGCCATTCTCCCTAAGAAAACCAGCTGTTTGTCCTTTGCTTCCTTATTGACGACCGCTTTGTACAAATCCTCAACTAAAGCACTGGAGGTAACGATTAACTGAGAAGAGATCGTGCTCATAATGGCTGCAAGAATGGCAGCCAAGGCAAATCCGGCAAAGAGCGGATGGAAAAAGATCTGGCTCAAGGAAATAAAGACGGCTTCCGGGTTATCCAGTTTATAATCCGCGTTATTATGGAAAAAGGCTAATCCGATAAATCCAGTAAAGATCGTACCAAGTAAAGAAAAAATCATCCAGCCCATTCCAATACGACGGGCACTTTTCGTTTCTCTTACAGTGGTAATAGCCATAAAGCGAACGATAATATGTGGCTGGCCAAAGTAACCAAGTCCCCATGCCATCGCAGAAACAACCCCTAAAAAGGTAGTTCCTTTAAAGAAATCGAGAATGGTTGGATCAATGGCACGAATCGTATTAAATGTTTCTACAGGACCACCAGTCTTAAAAATACCAATCGCCGGTACAAGCAAGAGGGCAATTAGCATCATTAAACCTTGAATAAAGTCTGTGTAGCTGACGGCAAGGAATCCGCCAAATAAAGTATAGGCAACGACCACGCCACCAACAATATAAAGTCCTGTAAGATAGCTTGTACCAAAGGAGCTTTGAAAAAAGACGGCGCCGGAAACCATACCGGAAGAGACATAGAAAGTAAAGAAAGTAAGAATAACGATACCAGAAACAATGCGAAGTAGTTTTGTGTTGTCTTTAAAGCGATTTTCAAGAAAGCTTGGTATAGTGATGGAATCATTGGCTACTTGGGTGTAGGAACGCAAGCGTGGTGCAACTAATAACCAGTTTAAGTAAGCACCAATCGTTAAGCCAATGGCAATCCACGCATCTGCTAAACCGGTTACATAAATTCCACCCGGCAGGCCCATTAACAGCCAACCACTCATATCGGCCGCACCGGCACTAAGCGCTGTTACTGCGGGTCCTAAAGACCTTCCTCCGAGCATGTAATCTGTGAGATTGCTTGTTTTTCGATAAGAATACCATCCAATAAAAAGCATCATGGCTAAGTAAATTCCAATCGAGACCATTTGTAGAGTTGTATTGGACATCCTTTATCCCCCTTTATTATCTTGGAAAATATTTAAAATAATATTTCCTCTTTATAAAATATTCTATCAATTGTATAAATCTATTTCTACTGTTAAATTATTGGTTTTGTTAAAAAAGTAAAAAATACTTGTAATATAATAATCCTTGGGGATGTAAGCAGGATCATTGCCAATTAGTTTACAATTCCGCTATGATAGAAAATAAAAAGGAGTGATTGTAATGACAGAATTACTTTCATGGTTCCAAAAAGGAATGACGGTAAAGGAATACATTGACTCCATGGATAAAAATAAAACAAAAATGCTATCCATTTATGAGAAATTTGTTGTAGATGAGGAAAGTATAAACAAACTTGCAGCGCTTAAATCTCGGGAATTACGGGTAATTGTGTTAACAGAGGATTGGTGCGGAGATGCCATGCTCAATAATCCGATTTTATTCAGAATTGCTGAGGCAGCAGGAATTGAAATTCGTTGTTTATTACGGGATCAAAATCTGGAACTCATGGACCAATACCTCACTAATGGTACCTCAAGAGCCATTCCCATTTTTATTTTTATCGACCAAGAAGGCAGTGAAGTGGCTGTATGGGGACCACGAGCTCCGGAAATGCAGGCATTAGTGGAAAGAGAACGGACGAATTTGCCTGATAGGGAAGCACCCGACTTTCAAGAAAAACAATTGGCCATGTATAAGCGGCTAGTGGCATCCTATCAAACCGATGAGACCATCTGGCAGACCGTTGCTGACAGCATCATATCTAAGTTGATTTAAAAAAATGCCACTGGCAAGGTGAATTCCTTTCCTAGTGGCATTTTTTACATTTTGGCTGTGTTAAAGAACAGTGTTGATTTTTTACACCCTGTTGATTGGAGTGGAAGGTGCGAAGACTCCTCGAAAATGCTAACGCATTTCCTTCGTGCGTGGGCGAATTCCAGGAAGAAAATCAATGTCCTGTGGGAGTACGGTTCTGGAGAGACCCCGCAGGCGCAAGCGCCGAGGAGGCTCGCCGAAACGCCCACGAACCGCTTGCACCTGGAGCGGAAATCAACAGACAAGTTTAACAGACCTACATTTTAAATCCATTTTTCTTTGGGGGAATACGGTCATTGAGCAAATGTTTATCGTTGATCCTCGGTTCAATACCTAAAATAAAGTTGCGTATATTAGAACGGTGCAGAAAGATTAATAGGATGAAGAAAAATAAAAAGATAAGTTCAAATTCTAATTTTGAAGAGAAGAGATCAAAGACTAGCATGCTGAGACCAACAGAGATGGAGCCGAAAAAGACGTATTTTGTTAAAAATATCATGAGAAAAAACGAAATGTAGGCAATGATTAGTAAAGGAAGATTGCTGATCAATAAAGCACCAGCAGTGGTGGCAATCGCTTTGCCACCTCTGAAGTCAGCAAAGATAGGGAAGCAATGTCCAATGACAGCGGTAAGACCAAAGTAAAGCGGTTCGGTCTGAAGGTGAAAGAACAGAGGAAGATAGGCCGCCAGAGCACCTTTTCCAAGGTCAATGAATAGAACAAAGAGAGCGGATTTTTTGCCTAGAACCCTGAGGGTATTAGTGGCACCGGGATTTTTACTTCCAAGTTCCCGGATATCAACCCCGTATATGATCTTTCCTACAATTAACGCTGTCGGGAAACTTCCAATTAAATAAGAAGCAAGGAGCAGCAACCAGAACATAAGGATCATTCCCTTAAAATATTTTTCTTTCATTCTACCATAAAGAAATGGTATTATTTTGTTGAATTTTCATGTATTGGAAATGAAGTGAAAAGAGGCGCCGATGATGGAAAATATTGATTTTGGCCAAGTTATTAAAAACTATGCTAGCTCAAGAGAAGATATTCCCCCAGCTATGATGGACAGTTTAATGATTCGTGGTATTTCTTTTGAAGGAAAAAAAGTAGTAGATTTAGGATCGGGAACGGGTACGTTAGCACGAAAAATAGCAATGAGAAAGGCAAATGTTGTGGGGGTTGAGCCATCATCTGACATGCTGAGGCAGGCGCATCAATTGAATACAACGAGAAACTTTACGATTCCTTATACTCAAGCTACAGCTGAAAACACGGGTTTGGATGACTCAACTTATGATATTGTTACTGTCATGAGAGCTTGGAATTTGTTTGATCGCGAGAAAGCTCTTCAGGAGATTAAAAGACTCTTGAAATCGAAAGGGATACTGATTGTGATAGAATCAGGATTTACTCCCGATTCGGAAGTGGTGAACAAAACCCTAACTGTTTTGAACAGGGATAAGGAGGGCGGTAAAAAGTCGTTCTCCAACCAATTCATCAATGGTTTTCCAGTCGAGTGGTTTGCCGAATGGCAGCACAATGGTTTTGAACTTCGGGATTTTTACAAATTGAAAGATTCAATTACGTTAACAAAAGAGGAATGGATGGAAGTATTCATGGTTACCGACATGGATGGAACTCAAAGGAATGGATTGTTTGATGAAATATTCTCAGGCATATCTGATAAAGAATCGTTTGAAATCCCATATGAATGTAATCTTTGTATTTTAACATTGGCATAATAGATCATATCGGAAACGTGCGAAGACAGATTCGCACGTTTTTTTAATCGTTGGCTCTGTTAAACTTGTATGTTGATTTCCGCTCCAGGCACTTCGCTTTCCGTGGGCGTTTCGGCGAGCCTCCTCGGCGCTTGCGCCTGCGGGGTCTCTCCAGAACCGTACTCCCACAGGACATTGATTATCTCCCTAGAATTCGCCCACGCACGAAGGAAATGCGTTAGCATTTTCGAGGAGTCTTCGTGCCTTCCGCTCCTATCAACAGGGTTTAAAATCAACAGTATTCTTTAACATAGCTTAATCGTTAAAAATATTTTTTTGAAAAAAGTGTAGGGGTTATCCATAGTAGGTTCGTCTATTAGGTGTACAGATTGAAAAGAAAGGGGGAGAGAACCATTAGTGATACGGTTTTAATTCAAAAAGTACTGGATGGCCATGATCATGCCTTTCGGCTTTTGGTCGAGAAGTACCGCAATGATGTGTTCCGGACGGTTTTTGCAATCCTTCGCGATCAAAAGGAAGCCGAAGATGCGGCCCAGGAAGTATTTATCAAAATCTATATGTCTCTCTCCCAATATGAAAATCAAGGTTTTAAAACTTGGATGACAAGGATTGCTGTCAACCATGCCATTGATATGAAACGAAAACAAGCACGCAGGCGAGAAGAAGTTTTCGAGGAATTTGAAACATTAGGGACGACGGAGGACAGTTTGGAAAGGGAAATTTTGCAGAAGGAGCAAAAACAGCTGGTCCGAAAGCGGCTTAATGAATTACCGGAAAATTACCGGGATGTCATATTTGGCTTTTACATAGCCGAAAAAAGCTACCAGCAAATGGCTGAGGAACAAAATGTTCAAGTCAAAACCATCGAAACCAAACTGTACCGCGCCCGTAACTGGATCAAAAAAAACTGGAAGGAGGACGATTTTTCATGACGCATTTTACTGAAGAACAATGGCAGCAATACGTAACAGGCGACTTAACCGACCAAACCAGAGAACAACTGGAAAACCACCTATATACTTGCGACCAATGCTTAGAAAAATATCTAAAAGCTGTTGAAGTAAATGAAACATCACTCCCGGCCCTTCCAGACACTAGCGACTTCACCGAACTCGTGATGGGGGCACTAAACACGGTGCCTGTCACCGAAAACACTACTGATGGATTAGAAAAGGTGCCTGTCACCAAAAGCACTAGTATTGAATTGGAATTGGTGCCTGGCACCACAACAAGTTCAGTTAAAAAAAGAACATCGAAGAGGCCATTATATCAGCGGGCGGTATTTCATTATTTGCTGGCAGCAGCAGCGACGATCTTACTGACGTTTACAGGAGCATTTCAATCATTAGCTAAATATGCGAATTCCTTGGAGGCAGGGAATGTGCAAGAAAAGCGGCCTTCGGTGACGGAGGGTGTTATAGATAAGACATTTGCATGGATGGATTCATTAGAGAAGAAGGAGGCAATTAGGAAATGAAAAGTTCAACAAAGGCATTAACCTTATCTTTGTTTCCGGGACTTGGCCTTATTTATTGGGGAAAAATGTTCCGCGGGGTCCTATATTTATTGTTGGTATTTGGCTGTGCGTTGATCACAGTCATTGGAATCGCCAATGGCACTGGGGATGCCATCATTATTCCTTTTATGGTCGGGATTTTTATTTACTTTGTTAGTTTTATTGACATGGGTGTGCAAATTTCTAAGCAAAAGAAAGTGTTGCTAGCTGCTGACCTCGGTGTGCCGAATTCTCAGGCAGCTCAAGATTCCGAGCGGTTTTATACGATTGTCCTTTCGTTTATTCCAGGACTCGGCCATTTTCAATTAGGATTAATGAACCGTGGATTAACCCTTTTAGCTAGCTTTCTTGGATTGGGAATCATGGTGATTTTCGTGACAGCCCTATCAGACAGATCAGAATTTCTCGTCTTTTTATTAGGTCTTCCGGTCATATGGGTGTATGGATTTTTTGATGCCGTTCAACAGGTAAACAAAAAGCAGCGGGGAGAAGAGTTGGTCGACAGGACAATTTTTGAGGATTTTGAAACACGGCGGGAAGATGGTAAAAAAAGCAAAGCCATTGCGACATTTCTATCGATTTTCCCTGGGGCTGGACACTTATATCTTGGGCTGCAGCGCCGTGGGATTCAACTAATGGCAGCATTTTTATTCTCAGTTTATATTCTCGATGTGCTTAGGCTGGGCATCTTTCTGTTTTTGATCCCGATTATTTGGTTTTATAGCTTTTTTGACGGACTACAAAAAGTTTCCCGCTATAACGAGGAAACCTTGGAAGATGTTCCGATTATCTCCTACTTTCTCAATCATCAAAAATGGGTCGGCATTGGTCTGATTTTACTAGGAATGTATTACTTAGTAGTAAATATCTTGCTTCCGGTGTTCTCACCTATGCTGACAAAATTAATCAATATCGATCTTGCCTATTGGGTGCAAAGCTATTTTCAAACAGGGCTTGTCTGCTTTGTCCTGATCGTTGGTGGCATCAAGCTTTTAACCGGCAGCAAGCATAAAAGGGAGGAAGGAAAATCATGAAAAAATGGAAAACAGGGTTGGCAGCAGCCGTCTTAATCGGGGCGGGGATTAGCTTTCTTTTTAAAAAAGGAAAGGGGACAGGGGTATGAGAACGTGGCGTGTCGGTACATTTTCAATGGGAGGGGCGCTGGTTTTGCTGGGCCTCTTCCTGTTTCTCTCCCGATTTTTCGGGTTTGATCTAATTCAGGCGATGGCAGCTTGGTGGCCTGTATTATTAATTGTTCTGGGAATCGAAATACTCCTTTACTTATTCTTATCCAGACAGGAAAAGCCCATTTTAAAATATGACTTTTTAAGTATTATTTTTGTTGGATTGATCGGAATGGTTGGAATTGCCTTTGCTGTACTAAATACCACAGGACTGACAGGGAAAATTGAAGAGGTTATGGTTAGAGAAGAGCGCTCATTTGAGCTACCGGATTTCACTTATCAGGTGAATGCCGGCATCAAACGGGTGGTCGTTCGTACGACAGGCTATGATATGACCATAGAGTCTAGTCCGGAAAATGCTGTTTCTATGTTTGGAACATATAGAGTGCAGACGGCGGATAACACCAAATTGATTAAGAGGCCGGACGATTATATTTCAGCTAATCAAAAAGGCGACACCCTTTATATCAATGTGAAATCGTTACCTAATGAAGTAGCTCCGTTTAACCAACAGGGAGAGGTGGCTGCTACGGTTCTGGTTCCTAATAATATAAAGGTTGAGGTAATTGGCAGCGATAACACACTTAGATTAAAACCAAGAACGCTCACAAGCAATTGGAATATTGAAAGTGCGGCATCTATCGTTTTGGATACTTCAGAAAGTAAGGATCTCCAGGTCGCAGCAGTAGGAGTGCAAGAGGTTACAGGAAAAGATGGCGAATGGAAAGTAACTGAAAAGCCTGCCACAGGAGAAGGAGAGCCTTCATTGAAAAGTGCCATTTTTCAGTCAGGTGAGGGGAAATACAAGATTAATATTGCTAATGCCTATCAGGTTAGCCTTAACTCTGGGCAATAAATTCGATGAGCTTCCGGAACAATGACCTTTAGGCCGCCGGGGGCTTTTTATGTGACGAAAAAAGTAATTTTTTTAAAAGAGTAGGCTAGATAAGAGGATTCTACCAGTTACAAAATGACTAGAAAACGGAGGGAGAAGGTAGCGCACAACCCAAAACCAAACGGATTATTTACTTTTTTTTTGCAAAATAAGAAAACAGCGGTATTATATTAGATGGATGCATCGCTTTATTGTAAGCGCGGATATTAATTGGTAGAATATAGAAGGCTATGGCGAATAGTTGAATTTATTAATAGGATGATGATGATGAAAAGAGCAAGACTGATTTACAATCCTACTTCGGGCCGTGAATTGATTAAACGGCAGTTGCCGGAGATTCTTGAAAAATTAGAAAAGGCCGGGTACGAGGCATCTGCCCATGCAACAACGGAAGCAGGTGATGCTACCTATGCAGCGCGAATTGCGGTCGAGCGCCGTTATGATGTGGTCATTGCTGCAGGTGGAGATGGAACCATCAATGAAGTGGTAAATGGCATTGCGGAGCAGGAATATCGCCCAAAATTAGGGATTATCCCCGCAGGAACCACGAATGACTTCGCCCGTGCACTCCAAATCCCTCGGGATGTCGGAGCGGCAGTAGATATCATTACAAGAGGTGAATTAATTCCAGTCGATATCGGCCGGATTAATGATAAATATTTTATTAACATAGGCGGCGGAGGCCGAATGACAGAACTAACCTATGAAGTTCCGAGCAAATTAAAGACGATGTTAGGACAACTTGCCTACTATTTAAAAGGAATGGAAATGCTCCCTTCCATCAAAGCTTCTGAACTTAAGATTGAATACGATGGAAAGCTGTTTGAAGGGGAAGCAATGATGTTCCTTGTCGGGTTGACCAACTCCATTGGCGGATTTGAAAAATTGGCTCCTGATTCATCCATCAATGATGGCTTATTTTCCTTATTAATTTTGAAAAAAGTGAATCTAGCCGAGTTTATTCGGGTAGCTACTTTGGCCATCCGAGGCGAACATATTAATGATCCAAATGTGATCTACACAAAAGCCAATCGAATTAAGGTGCAATCTCCGGAAAAGGTCCAATTAAACTTAGATGGAGAATTTGGCGGGTTACTGCCTGCGGAATTTGAAAATTTATACCGCCATTTAGAGGTTTTCGTGCCGCTTGATGACATTCGTCCAAATGACCGTCCGACGGATTGGGAATCTGGAATGAGATATAGTTAGTAATAAAAATAAAAAGCCCAAAGGTGAAACTTTAGGGCTTTTTTCGCATATCAATACGTGTTATCTCTTAGCTTCCATATACAAAGCTTGAATAAATTTCTTGATATTGATTCTGGAATGGCTGCTCTCACCTGAAATTTTCCCTTCCAGCTCTAACATTTTCATTCTAACCTGATTGTAATCGAAAAAGCATGAAGCGTAGTTTTCAAATTTTGCATTGGTGTAATCAGTAAGACCTAAGGAGGCGATATGGTCTAAAGCTTGATGGATCGCCCGGCGGATCCTTTGCTCGCCCGCTTTTATTTCTTTTCTTAATTCTTGTTGAGTGATGGAAGACCCGTGACGTTTTTCAATTATTTTTTCATAGAGGTCCCTTAGTGGAGGAACATCGCGTATTCCTTCAGATTCCAGCCGGGATAATACTGCCAAAATATCAAGTAAATCCTTGTTGCCGCTCTCCCCGATAATCCCAAGCTCCAGCAGGACGTTCTTTCCGGATTTCACTATGGGATTATGGTTGGTCTTAAGCAGTGTTTGAGATTCTACCTTACTATTATTTAAAAAACTCAAAGATTTTTGGATATCATTTAAAGAATTTTCAAGTCTTAAAAGATTGGATACCTTTTTAAGGATATTCACAACTTCCAGGCGATTAATGGGTTTTGTAATATAGTGTTCAATTCCTAATTCATAGGCCTCCCCAATCATCTCTTTCGCTTCCACCTGGGATATCATAATAATTTTTCCTTTAAAAGAAGGGGAAATTTCCCGCACTGTTTCAATTCCGTCACGATTGGGCATTAGTAAGTCAATCAGAAGAATATCAATCTCTTGTTCGGCAAGTATATCTGCATAGACCTCGGATCCATCTTCCACATCTCCTACAACTGTTCCGAGTTCATCTTCTTCAATAATATTCGCGAGCATTTTTCTGATGGTTATGGAGTCATCGACAATAAAGAATTTCAAAGCTATTATCCCCCTTCAGTTAAGCTTGCGGCAGGCAATTCAATACCAAAAGTGGTTCTCTGTGTTGTATCAAGTAGATTGATTTCTCCGCCAATATTCTCAATGACCTGTTTGATATGCGATAAGCCGATTCCATTAGAGGCCATTCCTGTTTCATCATATTTCGTTGTAAAACCCGGTTCAAAAATATAGGGCTTATTTTTTTCAGAAATTCCTGATCCGTTATCACTAACTACGATCTTGATTTTTTCATTTATCCTTTCGACCAGTAGCTCAATCTTCCCTTTTTCATGGATTGATTCAACAGCATTCGCCACAAGGTTATTAATTAATGAAAAAAGGATAAACGTACGATAATGTAAATGAGCACCTGAAATACTCACCTCATACTCAATCGATTTGCCCAGCATTTCTCCATAACTTTTATTGGATGAAATGATGATGGCAATAATATCTTCAATGTCCATATAATCATTAAAATTTTCCTTCACCATCAATTTCGATAGACCTGCATAAATTCGCTGAAGATCTTTTTTGATCTCATGAATTTGACCGGCAATCTTTAAGGTTGTCTGGGACTCCTGGTTGTTTTTTCCTCCCTTTAGCCCTCGATAAAGGCCATAACAGGAACTCGTTAGTTCTTCTGCATTTTTGGACGATTTTTTTACCTGAATCATCTCGACATATAGATTTGAAATTGTTAATAAAATTTCCTCATTCCGCTTACGCTGTTGTTCTTCTGCCAGCTTCGATTCCCTTAGAATAAGAATATTAAAAAAGCCTAATACAAAAAAACTGCGGATAATGGCAATCCCGCCAATGATGAGAAAGGTATGCAAGGTAAGCGGTGTATGAGAAGAAAAGTACCTGAATGTGATTTCCACCATACTGGCAAGAATCTCAATGACTACTCCGAGTACACCAATTAAAAATGGATTGTCATATAGAGTATTAATTTTAAAAAGATAAAACAGCATAGAAAAAACAAGGTAATAAAAGAAAACTGGAAAATGCATAGAAAATGCATGTGCAATGCTTATTGAATCGGATTGTAATCCATACAGAATCATGCGAAACAGAAACACAGCAGTCCCAGCCAACAAACCCGACAGGATTGGATGTATTTTTCTCATCCATAATAGGATAAAGAAAAATACGGGCGTTCCAAGGCTGACCCTAATATCGACATGAATGGGATAGAATTTTAATTCACCCGCGATTGGTACAGCGAAGATGATAAACAGATAGGCCAATAGTTTCTCCCGCAGTAAAATCGCCTCCTATATTTATAAAAGCTTCCTTTATCGTAAAACGATTATGAACAAGTTTTACCCCAAAAAAATGACAAATTTATTAAGTTTTCAGATCAATGTGTATATTTATGTAGTTTTTAGTAGCCTCAATGATAATTTTTAAGGGAAGTTTCATCCCAGCACTTTTTTATTTTTATCACAGGATGCAGACATACCCTACTTCTATTTTGTGATTGCTTGTGAAAAAATTCACATTCAAACAGAAGGTTGGTGAAGCCAACGAAAATGACCTAATTCAAAGTACCGATATAAAAAATCTATTATCGTTTGGAGGAAATCCATATGTTTTGGATTGAATTTTTGATTGTTCTGGCATGTATTTTTATTGGAGCAAGGTTAGGCGGGGTTGGACTTGGTGTAATGGGTGGAGTTGGTCTGGCGATTCTGGTTTTTGGATTTGGTTTGCAGCCAACATCTGCCCCAATCGATGTCATGCTAATGATTTTATCGGTCGTGACTGCAGCAGGTGCCTTGCAAGCTTCAGGCGGGATGGAATATCTTGTTTATCTTGCCGAGAAGGCATTAAGAAAAAATCCTAAATGGATTACATACATTGCTCCGCTGGTAACCTATGTTTTCACTTTTTGCGCCGGAACCGGACACGTGGCTTATTCTGTTTTACCGGTTATTGCCGAGGTATCACGGGAATCCGGAGTAAGACCTGAGAGACCTATGTCCATTGCTGTTATTGCTTCACAGCAGGCGATTACAGCAAGTCCTATATCTGCTGCGACGGTTGCCTTGTTGGCCTTGTTGACAGATTTTAAAATCAGCTTACTTGATATTCTAATGATTTGTATTCCGTCCACATTGATTGCCTGCATGCTTGCCGCATTTGTTGCCAGCAAAATGGGGAAAGAGCTTAATCAGGATCCTGAATATTTGAAAAGGTTGGAGGCTGGATTAGCTCCCATTAGGAAGGATAAAAAGGAATACAATGCGACCAAAGGCTCTAAATTGTCCGTTATCTTTTTCCTTTTGGCGGCTGTGCTGGTTGTGTTATTAGGTTCATTTGAAAAATTGCGTCCAGGCTGGATGATTGATGGAGTGTTTACTCGGATGACCATGCCGGCGGCGATCGAAATTGTCATGCTGTCCATTGCAGCCTTGATCATTATATTCTGTAAACCAAAAGTGGAAGAAATTGTTTCAGGAAGTGTATTTAAAGCAGGTGCAGCTGCGGTTGTCGCCATCTTTGGGATTGCGTGGATGGGAGATACCTTTTTCCAAGGAAACATGCAACTCATTTCTGGTTCCATAGCTGACCTTGTTACGGCAGCACCATGGTTATTTGCGCTTGCGCTCTTCGCGCTTTCGATTCTTCTTTACAGTCAGGCAGCGACGGTTCGGACTTTAATGCCGCTGGGGGTAACACTTGGAATCAATCCAGCGTTACTGATTGCCATGTTCCCGGCAGTTAACGGGTACTTCTTCATTCCAAACTATCCAACGGTCGTTGCGGCTATTAACTTTGACCGCACCGGTACAACTAGAATCGGTAAATATATATTGAATCACAGCTTCATGATTCCCGGCTTGATAGCCACCATTGGAGCGGTAGGGATTGGCATCTTGTTAAGCACGATTATTCTTTAATTTTAAGGCTATGTTAAAGAACAGTGTTGATTTTTTACACTCTGTTGATTGGAGCGGAAGGTGCGAAGACTCCTCGAAAATGCTAACGCGTTTCCTTCGTGCGTGGGCGAAATCTAGGAAGAAAATCAATGTCCTGTGGGAGTAGGGTTCAGGAGAGACCCCGCAGGCGCAAGCGCCGAGGAGGCTCGCCGAAACGCCCACGGAAAGCGAAGCACCTGGAGCGCAAATCAACAGCCAAGTCTAACAGAGCCAATTTTAAAAAAAGTAAATTGGAGATGACGAAACATGAGGGATTCAAATGCTTTCCGAATTGAAAAAGACTTCCTTGGTGAAAAACAGGTTCCCAATGATGCCTATTATGGTGTTCAAACAATGCGTGCAGTTGAAAATTTTCCGATCACGGGCTATCGAATTGATGGAATGTTAATTAAAGCAATGGCCATGGTGAAAAAGGCTGCAGCCTTTGCAAATGCAGAGATTGGCCAATTGGATAAAAAAGTCGCATATGCAATTATGGATGCTGCAGATGAAGTAATGGAAGGGAAGCTGCACGACCAATTTATCGTTGATCCCATTCAAGGCGGGGCAGGAACTTCGATTAATATGAACACGAACGAGGTGCTGGCCAACCGGGCTCTGGAGATCATAGGCGAGAAAAAAGGGAATTACAAAGTGATTAGTCCAAATTCCCATGTGAACATGGCCCAATCCACAAATGACGCCTTTCCGACAGCCATTCATTTGTCCACTCTAATGGCATTGGAAACCCTAATCAAAGCCATGGAAGAGCTTCATTTAGAATTTATGAAAAAGGCAAACGAGTTCGACGGCCTGATCAAAATGGGTCGTACTCATCTCCAGGATGCTGTACCTATTCTGCTTAGCCAGGAATTTGAAGCCTATGCACGTGTGTTACGAAGAGACATTAAGAGAATTAAAGAAACCCGTAAGAACTTGTATGAGGTGAATATGGGAGCAACAGCTGTCGGTACTGGCCTAAATGCGGAACCAGAGTACATTGAAAGAACAGTAAAGTATTTGGCGGGGCTAACTGGCTTTCCTATCAAAGGATCCGAAGACCTTGTTGACGGAACACAAAATACAGATGCCTATATTGAAGTTTCGGCCGCTCTAAAAATCTGTATGTTGAATATGTCAAAAGTGGCAAATGATTTACGGATGATGACATCCGGTCCTCGTTGCGGATTAGGAGAAATCAATCTTCCGGCACGGCAGCCAGGTTCGTCCATCATGCCAGGAAAAGTCAACCCAGTTATGGCTGAAGTGTTAAACCAGAGTGCATTCCAGGTAGTAGGCAACGATTTAACGATCAGCATGGCATCAGAAGCAGGACAATTTGAATTGAACGTAATGGAACCAGTGATCGTCTTTAACCTCCTTCAATCCATTAAGATCATGACCAATGTATTTACTGTGTTCCGCGAATACTGTTTAAGTGGCATTACGGCCAATAAAGAAAGAATGGAAGCTTACGTGAATAATAGTGTCGGAGTGATCACCGCCATTAATCCACATGTTGGTTATGAAACAGCTGCTAGTATTGCGAGGGAAGCGATTCTTACCAGTCGTCCGGTTAGAGAAATTGTTCTAGAAAGGGGAGTATTGACGGCTGAAGAGCTAGATACGATTTTACATCCCTTTGAAATGACCAACCCCGGTATTGCCGGTAAAGAATTACTTCTAAAAAAACGGTATGCTCAAACACATGTATTAGCGTAGATTAAATGAGCTGGCGCCTTGCCAGGACTGGCGCCGGCTTCTTTTTTTACTAACTTTACATCATTAGGAGGGAAAAATTATGGAGCGTGGAAAACACCAGCACTTTTACCGAAAGCTTCATTCTCTATCAGGAATCATCCCTGTCGGTGTATTCATGACGGTTCACTTATTCGTAAATTATTCGGCAACTTGGGGGATGGACTCCTACAATAAGGCCGCAAACTTTATGGTAAATCTGCCATTCAAATATTTTTTGGAATTATTTGTTATTTTTGTTCCTCTATTGTTTCATGGCATATATGGTATTTTCATTGCCAGACAGGCAAAGAACAATATAGGCAGTTATACGTACCTCCGTAACTTGAAATTTTTCCTGCAACGAATTACGGGTCTCATAGCATTTGTGTTTATCATTTGGCATGTCTGGGAGACAAAGGTGCAGGTAGAGTTTAATGGAGTGGAAGCCAACTATCATTTAATGGCCAACATTGTTGATAACAACTTATCGTTAATACTCTACATTATTGGCATTCTCTCTTGTGTATATCACTTTGTAAATGGAATTTGGACATTCCTCATCACATGGGGAATTACCATTTCGCCTCAATCACAGAAAATCACACAATATATTTCTTTCGGATTATTTATCGCTTTAGCCTTTATCGGAATCCGTGCCATTTTGGCATTTGCATAAAGAGCTTGATAGGGAGGAGTTACCAATGAGCAAAGGTAATATTGTCATTGTAGGCGGCGGTTTAGCAGGATTGATGGCCGCCATTAAAATAGCAGAAGCAGGAACAAAAGTAGATTTATTTTCTGTCGTTCCGGTCAAACGCTCTCATTCTGTGTGCGCCCAGGGCGGAATTAACGGGGCTGTCAATACAAAAGGAGAGAATGACTCACCATGGGAACATTTCGATGATTCCGTATACGGCGGGGACTTCCTTGCCAATCAGCCGCCGGTAAAAGCGATGTGTGAGGCTGCTCCAAAGATCATACATATGTTTGACCGAATGGGGGTCATGTTTAACCGGACCCCTGAAGGATTACTAGATTTTCGCCGTTTCGGCGGAACCCAACACCACAGAACGGCCTATGCAGGTGCTACAACCGGGCAGCAGCTCCTGTATGCTCTGGACGAACAGGTACGGAGCCTAGAGGTAAAGGGATTGGTAACAAAATATGAGAGCTGGGAATTTATCTCGGCCGTCCTTGATGATGCCGGCGTCTGTCGCGGAATTACAGCCCAAAATTTACGAACGATGGAAATGAAAGCTTTTCCGGCAGATGCTGTTATTATGGCGTCGGGCGGATTGGGAATGATTTTTGGTAAATCCACCAATTCAACCATTAATACAGGTTATGCGGCCTCAAGGCTTTATCAACAAGGCGCCTTGTATGCAAATGGAGAATTTATTCAAATCCATCCAACCGCGATTCCGGGTGATGATAAAAATCGCCTCATGAGTGAATCAGCTCGTGGAGAAGGCGGGAGAGTGTGGACCTATAAAGATGGAAGGCCATGGTACTTTTTAGAAGAAAAATATCCGGCTTATGGGAATTTGGTGCCGCGTGATATTGCGACCCGTGAGATTTTCGATGTATGTGTAAATCAGAAACTTGGAATTGATGGGGAAAACAAAGTCTACCTTGATTTATCTCATATTGACGCGAAACAACTGGACATTAAACTTGGTGGCATCATGGAAATTTATGAAAAATTCATGGGGGATGACCCGCGAAAGATCCCGATGAAAATTTTCCCTGGAGTTCACTATTCCATGGGTGGGTTATGGGTGGATTTTGACCAGCGAACCAATATTCCAGGATTATTTGCTGCCGGTGAATGTGATTACTCCCAGCATGGAGCAAACCGCCTCGGAGCGAACTCCTTATTATCTGCCGTTTACGGAGGAATGGTGGCTGGTCCTAAAGCCCTTGAATATATTCATGGATTGGAAAAGTCAACCGAACAGGTTTCAAGTTCCATTTTTGAAAAGCAAGCAATGGAAGATACTCGAAAATATGAATCTATTTTAGCGATGAACGGAACGGAAAATGCGTATGTATTGCATAAAGAGCTTGGAGAATTAATGACTTCTAATGTGACAGTCGTCCGCGAAAACAAGAAGTTGAAGATGACCTATGAAAAACTTCAGGAATTCGCGGAACGCTATCAAAATATTAACATAGAAGACACGGCAAAATGGAGTAATTCAAGTGCCTCGTTCGTGCGCCAATTAGAAGGGATGATCAATCTTGCCCATGTCATCACGCTAGGGGCCTACAATCGGGATGAAAGCCGGGGAGCGCATTATAAACCGGAATTCCCAGACCGCAATGATGAAGAATGGTTAAAAACGACGATCGCAAGATACAATACACAAACCAACCTTCCTGAATTGTCTTATGAGGACGTTGATATCTCACTGATTAAACCTCGTAAACGGGATTATACAAAAGCGAAGAAAGGAGCGAAAGCATAATGGTAGAAGCGGCAAAGAAAATTCACTTAATCATTACCAGGCAAAAGGATGCCAAGTCAGCTCCTTATACAGAGGAATTCCTGGTTCCATATCGCTCCAACATGAATATCATTTCTGCATTAATGGAAATTCAGAAGAATCCAGTAAATCATAAAGGGGAAAAAACGACTCCAGTTATTTGGGAATCTGTTTGTTTGGAAGAGGTTTGCGGTGCATGCTCAATGGTCATCAACGGCAAACCCCGACAAGCTTGTTCAACGCTCATCGATCAGCTGGAGCAGCCGATAAGTTTGGCACCACTATCCACATTCCCGGTGATGCGGGATTTAATGGTGGATAGAATTCGATTGTTTGAGTCATTAAAAAAGGTAAAAGCATGGATTCCAATTGATGGAACATACGATTTGGGTGCGGGGCCAAGGATGCCGGAAAAAACACGGCAGTGGGCCTACGAGTTATCCAAATGTATGACCTGTGGCTGCTGTCTTGAGGCCTGTCCAAATGTCAATGACAAATCAGCGTTTATTGGACCTGCCCCATTGTCTCAAGTGCGTCTGTTCAATGCCCATCCGACAGGTGCCATGCATAAGGAAGAGAGGTTGGCAGCAATCATGGGTGAAGGCGGTTTGACATCCTGCGGGAACTCGCAAAACTGTGTCGAGGTTTGCCCTAAGGGAATTCCGCTAACCACCTCGATCGCCCATTTAAATCGCCAAATTACTGTTCAATCCTTTAAGAATTTCTTTGGAAGTTATTGATAGTTTGGAATATCTAAGGGTCTTAAAAATATCCTTGTAAAGTAATCCTGCATTTGAAAATAATGCGGGATTTTTTGGTTTACCTTAAACTTTTATAACTTAAGAAATCTTTTTAGATCGGAGAAGGATCATTTTTAGCTCTGAATAAAAGGGTATATAATGAAAGACAGCAGTAAAGACAATTGTTAAGGAGTGTTGGGGATGAAGGCGCTGATTAATATTGATTATACGTATGATTTTGTAGCGGATGCTGGGGCATTGACGTGCGGAAAGCCGGGGCAGGAGATTGAAGGGGAAATCGTCCGGCTGACAAAAGAGTTTATCGAAAACGGTGACCTTGTCGTGTTTGCGATCGACGTTCACGACAAGGGCGATGAATACCACCCGGAAACCAAATTATTCCCGCCGCACAATCTTCGGGGAACGTCAGGAAGGGATTTATTTGGTGGGTTGCAGGAAGTTTTTGAAGCAAATAAGCATCGGGAAAACGTGATGTACATGAATAAGACACGGTATTCCGCCTTTGCTGGAACGGATCTCGAAATTAAATTGAGAGAGCGCGGCATTACTGAGGTTCATCTTGTAGGTGTTTGCACCGATATTTGTGTCCTGCATACCGCTGTGGATGCCTATAATAAAGGCTTTAAGATTGTCGTTTACAAGGATGGGGTTGCCTCTTTTAATCTGGCAGGGCATGAATGGGCTCTCGGACATTTTGAACAATCGCTTGGTGCTATGGTTAAATAGCTTTAATAATGTTATTATGGTTTAAAATACTGAATAGCTGTATTAGTTTTCGGAGGACGATTATGAAACACATTTATCAGGATGATAGCTTTACATTGCATACGGACCTTTATCAAATCAATATGGCGGAGACCTATTGGAAGGATGGAATCCATAATAAACGCGCGGTTTTCGAACTGTTTTTCCGCAAGCTTCCATTTGGGAACGGTTATGCTGTCTTTGCTGGTTTGGAAAAGGTGATTCAGTTTATTCAAGGTTTTCGTTTCAGTGACGATGATCTGGACTATTTGAAAAATGAAGTTGGGTATGGCGAAGAATTTTTAGATTACCTTAAAAATATGAGATTTACGGGTACAATTCGAGCTATGAGTGAAGGGGAGCTAGTGTTTGGCAGTGAGCCGATTTTACGGGTAGATGCACCATTGGCTGAGGCCCAGCTCATTGAGACCGCTTTGCTTAACATTGTAAATTACCAAACATTAATCGCCACAAAGGCTTCACGCATTAAACAAGTAGTTGGTGATGAAGTGGCCATGGAATTTGGCACCAGACGCGCTCAGGAAATGGACGCAGCCATCTGGGGAACAAGGGCGGCTTATTTGGCAGGATTCCAGGCCACCAGTAATGTTCGTGCCGGTAAATTGTTTGGTATACCTGTTTCAGGGACACATGCCCATTCAATGGTTCAAGCATATAAAGATGAATATACGGCCTTCCATAAATATGCGGCAACTCATAAGGATTGCGTATTCTTAGTGGATACATATGATACGTTGCGATTAGGAGTGCCCAACGCAATTAAAGTAGCGAAGGAACTAGGGGACAAGATTAACTTTATCGGAATCCGTCTTGATAGCGGAGACCTTGCTTATTTATCAAAGAAAGCGCGTAAACTGCTTGATGAAGCAGGTTTTAAGGATGCCAAGATCTTTGCCTCGAGTGATTTGGATGAATATACGATTTTGAACTTAAAGGCGCAGGGTGCTAAAATCGATAGCTGGGGAATTGGTACAAAACTGATCACCGCTTTTGATCAGGCGGCTCTTGGCGCAGTTTATAAGATTGTTTCCATTGAGAATGAGAACGGAGAGATGGAGGATACCATTAAAATATCCTCAAATCCTGAGAAAGTAACCACTCCAGGATTAAAGAAAATCTACCGGATTATCAACAATCAGAACCACCATGCTGAAGGAGATTACATCGCGATGGAGGATGAAAAGCTGCCGGAAAAACGGTTGCGGATGTTCCATCCTACCCATACGTACTTAAATAAAATTGTCACCAACTATACAGCAAAAGAGCTACACCAAGATATTTTCGTGAATGGAGAGCTAGTTCACAAACTTCCATGCTTAGAAGAATCCAGAGAATATTTAAAGCAAAACCTAGACGCCCTCTGGGACGAATACAAACGTACCATGAATCCCGAAGACTACCCAGTCGACCTCAGCCAAAAATGCTGGGACAACAAAATGAGAAATATCGAAGAAATAAAAGAAAAAGTTGCAGCAATGAAAGAATAAATAAAACAGTGAACCGAAGGACGCCTCAAAAAGGGTGTCCTTTTTCATAGAGATGCGGTGCCTGTCACCTTTTTAGGTATTTTCAAAAGAGCCAGGTGTGCCTTTCGTTTTGTCCACTCCATATGGACAAATGTACATGAGGGGTGCCTGTCACCCTCACGGTCACCCTTTTAAGTGAATCTTAAGGAAAGAGGTATATTTTATTAGTATTGAGTTGTACATATAGTTGGGGGTTGTGACATTGAAGCCGCATTTACTTCGAAAGATTCTTTTTATCATACTATTTTTCAGCTTGTTCATAGGATGTTTGTTTGTTTTTGGACAGGGGAATCAGTTGGCTGATTTGGGGATTAATAGTTTTTCAATGGTGGCCTATTTCGTAGCATTAGTTTGGATGATGGATTCATATAAGAAGATAAAAGGTCCACACCGTTATTTTTGGATGTTTTTTGGTCTGGGGATTTGCTTCCTACTGTTTGGAAAGATCGTGTCCACATATGAGCGGATGCATTTTGGCAGAATGATGCATATTTCAACTGAGGATTCTCTCAGACTGGTGGGCTATTTATTTTTCTTTATCGGTTTTATGTACCAAATAAAAGTAATGAAAAACACATTGCCAATGCTGCGCTTCTTATTAAATATCATCATTGTCATTACAGTGGCATATGCTCTAAGCTGGCAATACCTTGTGAACCCAATCCTTCAAGGCAACCGTGATGTGACCAATATTGGCTTCTGGATCTCTTCCATTACACATGCCTTTAATATAAGTCTATTGTTCGCTGCTGGCTGCTTCATTTTCCTTTTTAAACACGTGAAAAAGAAAACCAGTTTCTATCTGATTGCGGCCGGCTTCTTAATTCAAGTAGTCGGTGATTTCTTCTATATTACCCATTACTATGTGAAAGAATGGATCTTTATCATTTGGCCAATTTCTGCATTATTTATGGGATTAGCCGCCGTTTATTCAAAAGAGTATCCTTGGAATATGAAAAAGGAAGAAAAACTTGAGTACAATAAAATTTCATTACTATCCTAAGTGCAGGGATTCTATTATTATTCACGTTTTATAACAATGAAAATAACATCCTAGAAAAGGGCCTTCATGTAACGGTCATTCTACTATTAATTCAACAAACCTTAACAGGATTAGAAAATAAAAATATGTTCAAAAAATTAAAACGCATTGCCTTATCAGATGAAACCTTCATACAGGAAGAACAAAAACTGGAACAACAAGGCGATGAAATAGGCAGTCTGCTTAAAAAAATTGAGAATTTAGCCCATTATGATCCGCTGACCCATTTGCCGAACCGAAATCTATTCCAAACAAGGATCGAGCAGGAACTAAAAAAAGCTCGCGTTAAGGGCTCCTCATTCTCGCTGATGTATATTGACTTAGATCGTTTTAAATATGTGAACGATAGTCTAGGTCATGACTGTGGGGACATGTTACTAAAACAGGTTGCCAATAGACTTAAGGAATCAGTGGGAAAATCAGCAACTGTTGCTAGAATAGGAGGGGACGAATTCGCCATTATTTTACTAGAATCCGACCCAACCAAGCTTGAGATCTTTGCCCAAGAGATTCTTAATAGATTTGAGACTTCCTTTGACATTAATGGCAATTTCTTATATACCACACCGAGTATGGGGATTACGATATACCCAGAGGGTGGAAAAAACATGAAGGAATTATTGAAAAGTGCTGATGCCGCCATGTACCTTGCCAAAGAGGAAGGAAAGAATAACTTCAAATTCTTCAACCATAAATTGAATGAAGCAATCTCGAAAAAAATAAAACTGGAAACAAGGCTCCGAGCAGGATTAGAAGAAAATAATTTTAGCTTAAACTATCAGCCGCAGGTTGAATTAAGAACCGGAAAAACTATTGGATTTGAGGCATTGCTGCGATGGAACGATCCAGAGCTTGGAATGGTGTCCCCCGTTGACTTTATACCGGTGGCGGAAGAATCCGGTTTAATTGAACCCATTGGCAAATGGGTATTGGAAACAGCCTGTCGTCAATTAGTGGAATGGCAGCAAATGGGAATGGAGAATGTCTCCATGTCCGTTAACGCATCAATCCGCCAATTCCAGAATCCAAATTATGTTCATGAAGTGCAAACTACTTTAGCGGAAACAAATCTTAACCCCAAGTATTTAAAAATAGAAATTACAGAAAGTGTCCTGCAAAACATAAATAAAACAAAAAAAATACTCGATCAATTAAGGGGATTAGGCATTCAAATAGCTATAGATGATTTTGGAACAGGTTATTCCTCATTAAGCTATTTGAAAGACTTACCTGTGAGTTGTTTGAAAATTGATAAGGCCTTTATTGATGAATTATCGGTCAATAAAGAAGGCCCAATCGTCAAGACGATCATTGATATGGGCCGTAATATGAACTTCATGGTTATTGCGGAAGGAGTCGAATCAAGAGAACATGTAGACTTTTTACAGAACCATCAATGTTTTGTTGGGCAAGGCTATCATTTCAGTAAGCCCCTGCCTCCTACTGATATCGAACAATTTATGCTGGAGAAAAGTTTGAAGATTTCATGATCGCAATAAGCTCCATTTGCACCCCTAGATGTAAAAAAATCAAATAAGGCGGTCGCTAGTAAAGCCCCCTTGGCACCCGAAAAAGGAAAAGAGCGGAAAAGACGGTCGCCAATAAGCCCTCTTGGCGCCCGAAAAAGGAAAAGGGCCGAAAAGACAGTCGCCAATAAGCCCTCTTGGCGCCCGAAAAAGGAAAAGGGCCGAGAAGGAGGTCACCAATAAGCCCCCTTGGCACCCGAAAAAGGAAAGGAGCGGAAAAGACGGTCGCCAATAAGCCCTCTTGGCGCCCGAAAAAGGAAAAGGGCCGAAAAGACAGTCGCCAATAAGCCCTCTTGGCGCCCGAAAAAGGAAAAGGGCCGAAAAGACAGTCGCCAATAAGCCCTCTTGGCGCCCGAAAAAGGAAAAGGGCCGAGAAGGAGGTCACCAATAAGCCCCCTTGGCACCCGAAAAAGGAAAGGAACCGAAAAATCGGTCGCCAATAAACCCTCTTGTCACCCCAAAAATATAAATTGAAAAATGACAGTCGCCAATAGGACACCAATCAAAACCAAATTGCCAGTACCCGTTAAAATCAAAAAAGCAGACTCTAAAGTCCATAACCAAGCACCTAAGAGTCTGCTTTTCATTTATTTTTGTTTGAAATAATCAACAAATGCATGGAAAATCTCGATACCTTGGTAAGTTAACAGGCTCACCGCAGAAAATGAGAAGAAGCCAATCATTAGAAATCGAATCCACATTTTAAAATTCCTCCCTTATTTTTAAAAAATAGTGCATTAAAGGGAGGGAGAGACCATGTAATTAGATTGATAAAATTTAGGTAATAGAAAGAAGTAGCCTTTGTAATAATTAGATGAGAAATACTGTAGAGAAAATGTGGTAATGGGCAGGATCAGAGTCAAGATAAATAGTAATGGATGATGAAATGGCTGCTTTTTCTCATCGTCCCATTGCACCTTGGATGACGTATCATCCAACATGATGACAGCCTTATGCTCGGCAGCGTGATTGGTGTGATTGATGGAAGGTAAATGAATCAAGGCAAAAGCCAAAAGACTAAGGAGCAATAGGATGGAGACAGGTTGAAACTTCTTCACCGTAATCGACTCCTTCCAATGAGATTGTTTTAATCATACTCACTTTCATTATATTTGAAAACAAAAATATTCTGACAATTTAAATGAAAAATGGGTAAAAATCTACTAAACATGGCAAATTTCGCATTAAAGCTTGCTTTATGATACAATCTCGTTAGTCAAAATGCAGAAAAGGAAGAAGTAAATGAGCAGAACATTGCCAGTTCAAAAAAATGAATATATTGAGGTCGTCTTCGAGGATTTAACTCATGATGGAGCAGGCGTAGCTAAAGTGGATGGGTATCCACTATTTATCCCAAACGGTTTGCCTGGAGAAAAAGCAAAGATCAAGGTCATTAAGGTAAATAAAGGCTATGGCGTTGGTCGATTAATTGAACTTTATGAAAAAAGCCCGTACCGGGTAGACATTCCTAGCGAGGAACAGAATCAATACGGTGGCTGTCAGCTCGAGCATATCAGCTATGAAGGGCAGCTTATATACAAGGAAAATCAAGTCCGCCAGGTTTTAAGCCGAATTGGCAAACTGGAGGATGTCGTCGTCCACCCGATTATCGGAATGGACCAGCCATTCCACTACCGAAACAAAGCCCAAGTGCCGGTGGGGGAAAAGGATGGCAAACTGATTGCCGGATTCTTCAAACCTAGAAGCCACGAAATTGTGGATACAGATGAAAGTGTGATTCAACTCCCTGAAGTAAACGAGGCAATCAAAGCAGTGAAGGAGATTTGCGGGGAACTAGGTATTCCTGCTTACAACGAGGAAACTCATAAAGGAGTGCTGCGTCATATTATGGCCCGTTACGGAAAGCAAACGGGTGAATTAATGATTGTTGTCGTAACAAGAACGGCTGATATTCCTTTTAAAAATAAATTAATTGAAAAAGTCACGGCACGGCTGCCCCAGGTAAAGTCAATCGTCCATAATGTCAATTCCAAACGGACCAACGTGATACTTGGTGAAAAGACATCTGTTTTATGGGGTAATGAATTTATCTACGATTATATTGGCAACGTGAAGTTTGCTATTTCAGCCTTGTCCTTTTATCAGGTCAATCCTGTTCAGACAAAGGTGCTTTACGATAAGGCTCTTGAATATGCCAATTTAAGTGGGGAAGAGAGCGTGATTGATGCCTATTGTGGAATTGGTACGATCTCGTTATTTTTAGCACAAAAGGCAAAACAAGTATTTGGTGTGGAAATTGTTCTGGAGGCAATTGAAGATGCCCGGAGGAATGCGGATTTAAACGGGATAACGAATGCAGAATTTGCTGTCGGAGAAGCTGAAGTAGTCATTCCAACTTGGTATAAGGAAGGGAATACCGCCGATGTCCTGGTGGTCGACCCGCCACGAAAAGGCTGTGACGAAGCATTGCTGCAGACCATCATTGATATGAAACCGACAAAGGTCGTCTACGTATCCTGCAACCCGGGCACCTTGGCAAGGGATTTGCGGATTCTAGAAGATGGGGGATATAAGACACTTGAGGTTCAGCCTGTAGATATGTTTCCAATGACGACGCACGTGGAATGTGTCGCTCAACTCGTAAAAAAGTTGTAGCATAAACTGTCCTTTCAATCAGTATGTCCCTTACAAAGTAAGTAAAAAACATAGTAGAATTTAAATAATAATTTGCTCTACAGATCGATGGTCTTCAGGAGAAATCTTGAGGTGCCCTCGGTCTCTTTTTATGTATTAACGTTCATTCATAGTTGGAAAAAGTAATAGAAATTTAAAAATAAGGATCGCCATACCAAAATAAGCTGCTTTGGATCATCAATGCATCCCCTTTACCTTAGAATTATTTTTTTCCTCCTGATGATCCCAAATAAACTTAATTACAAGGGGAGTTTGATTATTTACTTATTTATCAGGGACCGGAGCTACAAAGTAACCACGTTCTAATTTCTGAAGGTGAAGGAAATAACAAAAGAATTGTAGAATACTAATTATTACATATATTGGGTGGTGGTCTTTTGGAAGTACGATTGGAAAAAGCAACAAATGTAGATGCACAAGCAATATTTGATATACAAGTTAAGGCATTTTTGCCTTTGTTGGAAAAATATAAGGATTATGGAACAAGTTCTGCTAATGAAACTACAGAAAGAGTGTTAATTAGGATCAATAATCCCAGTGTATTTCAACTAGCCTTTCCACAAAAAAGTGATGTTAAAGAGAACGAAAGGTTAGATAAATACTCTATTGGTTGCCACTTCTTAAAGTGGATAGGAAAATTATGATGGAGATTGAAGAGTAGCTTATTGGTTTTACGGATTAGTGAAATAAGAGATTGCAAATAAAAAGGTAATTTATAGGTAAAAAAAGAAGGTGTAAGGAAATTGAGTCCACAAATTTTCATTGTTTTAATCTTAAATTTTATTATTTCTTTGATAGGGACATTGGCGTATTCTGTCCGAATGGTTGGGGTTAGAACAGGTAAAATTGCTGTATCATTTGCAGTATTTAATATCTTAACGTTAGTATCAAGAATGGCAGTAACGTTTCAAGTTCCATTATTAACTAAATATGTAGAACATCACTCTGGTTCCAATGATTTATTACCTATATTTAATGTCATCATTTTAGTGTCGTGCATTGCTACAATTGTTGGAGCTTTTTTAATTCCAACATTTCAAAGGATTTTTTATAAAGGGGTATTACATTTCTCAGTTGATCGATCAATTCCTAAACTTGTTATCCATAGTTTTTCAAAAGCTGGAGTTAATTACATAATAGATTGTGTGGCAATCCCCGTAAAAGAGAATATAACAGGATTTAATATTAGGAAATTACCTATAAAAATAATAAGTTTTAATCTCATTGCAGTTGCCCTATTAACGGTTGGAGCATTAGCACCAATATATGCAGGTAGTATTGCTCCAGATTTAAGAGCAACATGCGTTACTTTATCTTCCATCATAAATGGGATTGCGACTATTCTCATGGCAATATTTATTGACCCGCAATTATCGGTTATGACTGATGATGTGATAGAAGGAAACTGCACAGAAGAAGATTTTCGTACAGTTGTAATTGGAATGGTAGGAAGTAAAACATTGGGAACATTCGCATCGCTATTACTAATAATTCCTGCTTCATATTTGATTGTAATTATTGCAAAAATGATATAAGCTTTTTTTCCGCAATAAATTAACAAACATCATAATAAACACTTCGTTTGTCATAATATAATTTTCGCAAAAAGCGGAACAAAACGGGGAAAAACCCCGCAATCCTGACCGAGGATTAACAGGCAATAATATTCCAGAAAGAGAAGGAGTAGCAATGTAGAGTTGCTACTCCCATACTTTATTTAGAAATGACTATAATCCCTCCGCAATGAGAAATCGGTTGAAATTTACAATTACATATACTTGCTAATGCAGATTTTAATTCATCAAAAACGAAATAAAATTCATCATCGTCCCAGTGGTGCAGATTTTTCTGTCTGCATTTATTCAGTTCCTCTCTGCTCTGAAAAGAAATGTCGCCAATTATTATTTTCCCTTCTTCTTTTAGTAGGGATAATAATTTGGAAACAAAGATGACCTTTTCCACATCCGTTAGATGGTGCAATGTATAGGTGCTTACAATTGAATCATACCGCTTGTTCACGATTTCGGAGGGTAAACCTTTTGAAATATCCCACTCTATTAAATGTGCATTTGGCATTTTGGACTTTGCTATAGAAATCATTTTAGGTGAGAAGTCCAAACCATCTATTTGATGCCCATTTTCATATAGCTTACTTGTTAATACACCTGTTCCAAACCCTATATCTAACACGTTTGAATACGTTTTTTGCATTACTTCATTGAATATAATATTTAATATTTGTTTGTACCCTGCAAACGGATAATCATTGTTTTCTTCACTTATATGAACAGTGTTATCATAATTATCTGCCCATAAATTAAATCCACTTTTACTTAACATGAATGCTCCTCCTATTTACAAAGACATTTCGAGCTTCAATTAAATCATTTGAATCACTCGATCCAAATATATTAACTTGGCATTTAAATATGGAATTTTCATTGTAATCCCCACCTATATTTACTTATATTTATCCTAACATTTTTTTGGAAAATCTCCATGAGAATTAATATTAGAAAGACAGTAGGGACAAAAAGGTGGTTTAATAACAAAAAATTAGATGGGCAATCAGTGAATTGATAAAGCTTGGAGAGAAACTGACTATTTATAAATTCAGTATTCGCAGGATTTGGTGGAGCGAATAAAGATATAAAGAAACATATACCGAATAAGGAACCATAGCATAAATGAAAAGGCAACCCTTGTTCATTATAAAAGATTTGGTCCTTACTCAAATAGTGCTTACATTTAATTTAGGCTGTTCCGGAAGCAAGTTTCTAATGAATAAAGGAAGAGTCAGTTAGCGCTGTTAAGGGATTTTTCGTTTTGTCAGGGTAGATGGTTTAATCTAATAAATGAATAAGTACAGATTGGTATAGGAGATTTATTGTGGAAATCTTTTATTTAAAAGATAGACTAAAAAACTGTATGGGGAGCCATACAGTTTTATTCAAATTCATATATTAAATTTATTACCTTTTTAAGAGCATCAATTGAATTAAATATATTGCCCTCAAACTCTAAACTATGATTAACGCCTTCAATTAATTTTAGACTAATATTATTATTGCTTTTTAATTCTTTGTATCTTTCTTCTATATAACAATGATCACGATCACCTATTATTAAGAGTCCTTTATTTGAGCTATTTAAAAGGGCATTAAAAACATCATCTCTCTGTAACAGAGGGGTTAACCATATAGTCATTGCGGTTTCAAAAATGAGATTATCCAAGAGATAAGTCAAAGCAATAGTACCTATTGACTTTGCAATGATATTTATTTTTGAATATCTCTCATTTTTCAATATAGGCTCGATTACAGCAATAACATCGGCTGTAAACTCTTGTTCACTTAACAATGACAATTCTTCTTTGGAGTATTCATAATTGACTTGTAGTACATCAAAGCCTTTTTGTAGAGAAGCACTTGTGGAAAAATAGAGCAAGGGTTTCTGGGTTGTATAGCCTGTACCCGGTAAAATAATAGTTAAAGAATCAGTGCGATTATCCTGTTTATAAAGTGTGAATGGGATGTTCCTATTATTTGAGGAAACTAAGTCATTAACAATTTTCAAACATTACTCCCCTTTCGTGTATATAAAACATATTATACTATATTTAACAGTTTTTTCTATTTACAAAAAATTATATAATTTTTATTAATGTAAAAAGGTAATTACATATGCCTGTAAAAGAACTCTTCAATTGTTGTCCTTAACTTAATTTCTACCAATAGTATTCATGGTCTTGGCTACTGGAATAATTAGGTATATCATATTCCAAGTTGGTAGCAAGAATTGAATCTAAGAGTCTGATTGATTTAAAAAACTAAGGTTATCCTTAGCTGATGTTAAACAATATTTGAAGGCGGTGAGTGCAGTTTAAAAAATTTAGTACCCCAGACGTATTTTTCATAAAAAGAATAATTATTTAAAATGAATTTTGAGCGATATAGAAATAAAAAAGATAAGTATTATCAGATTTTGATAATTAGAGGGGACCCTTATGAGAAAAATTACATTATCCAATGGACAAACAATAGAGGTTGAATGTTTAAGTTGTGCGTTGGTAAATGGATTAATTGAACCTGATGGTGGAGTTGTGATTGAAACTGAATATTTTCATGCACATCAAGATGTTGCCTATCCAATAAGGGGGTTAGTAATATTAGCCTCAAAACGGCATATAAAATGTTTGGATGAACTAACGGAATTAGAAAGAAATGACTATATAAACATTCTTTCAAAGATTAGAAAGGCTCAACGAGAGGTCTTAGATATAGAATACGTATATTATTTTTACAATGAAGATACAACACATCATTTTCATACTTGGATGGTTCCACGTTATGAATGGATGTATGAATTTGGACGTTCGATAGAGTCTGTTAGACCTGTTCTTCTTCATGCAAGAAACAATTTGAACAATGAAGAAAATATTAAAGAAGTAATGAGTGCAATTAAAGCCTTAACTAAAGCATTAGAAAGTTAGCTCTTTCCACAAATAGATATTTACCTCAACAGTAGCAATCAAAAAGGCATTTTTGGTTCTTAATTTAGCATGATAATGAAGCTTTACAAAGAAAATTTAAAGGAGGGCTTATATTGAAACGGCTTCTTATAGGTATTTTTGTTGTAATGATTATTCTGCTGGCAATGTACTTTTTGATAAATAATGGGTCTTGATAGCCCGTTTAATGCTTTTATATCATTAGGATATTTTAAGTCAGGTGTAGATCATATTAGTTCACCTTATCCTAATGGAATTTTACTCAATAAAAATTTAATTTCGTAATAACGGGCGTATTTGATGAAAAGTTTTATTGACAAATGATGGTATTCGGTAATACTATATACTAGTAGTCAGTATTACAGAATATCTGTATCACAAAATACCATTATTGCAGAATGCTGTAAATAAATTAGTAAAATAAGAAGGAGGTAAAAAATTGGAAAATATTACAGAAATGCTGAAAGGGGTGCTTGAGGGTTGTGTGCTTGAAATCATCAGCCGTGGCGAAACTTACGGATATGAAATCACCCAACAATTGCGAGAACTTGGCTTCACTGATGTGGTGGAAGGCACAGTTTATACAATAACCATGCGGCTTGAGAAAAACAATCTGGTGGACATCGAGAAAAAGCCGTCGACTATGGGACCGCCGAGAAAATTTTATACGCTCAATGCAGCAGGTCAGGAGCAGCTTGAATTATTTTGGAAGAAGTGGGATTTTGTCTCAAGTAAAATAAACGAACTTAAAACGAAAATAAAATTAAAAGGAGAAGTTATATGAGCATTTTTGAAAAAATTATCGGAAGTCTGGATGACAAGAGGGAATGGAAGGCGATGGAGGCGCGTGCGAAGGCACTTCCAACTGAGTTCCGCAACGCTTATAAAGCTATCCAAAAGTATATGTGGACTGCTGGTGGCGGCCCCACCGACTGGAAGGACAGTAGCCGTATCTTTGGCGGCATTCTTGACCTCTTTGAGGAAGGTGCAGCGGATGGCAAGAAAGTCACTGATCTTACAGGTGAGGACGTGGCTGCTTTCTGCGATGACCTAGTGAAGGATGAGCAAACGTGGAAGGATAAGTATCGTAAGAAGTTGAACGATACAATTGGACGCGGTGAATAAAGAAAACCTTCACTTGGGACGACTTGGTTTCCTTTTCTAAAACCGATGTCGACAGGTATCTTGAATATAGATTGGGAATAAATTGATGCAATGGATCATACCTACTGGATAGCTGGTTACAAATGTACTATGTCACCTCAACTATTCAGTTATATTTTTAATCATGTAGTAAGTAATACAGAATATCAGTGAGACTTAGTAGTGAAGGTGTCGGCAATCTTCAATTTTAATAAGGGGGAAAAAATATGAGCAATGCAGTGATTTCTGTAAAAGGATTAAAAAAATCCTTTAAAGATAAGGAGGTCTTAAAGGGGGTAGATTTTGAGGTTCAACGTGGCGAAATTTTCGCACTGCTTGGCTCAAATGGAGCGGGAAAAACGACGACGGTCAATATCCTCTCGACACTGATGAAGCCCGATGGTGGCGAAGTAGGTATATGTGGCTATGATACCCAGCTTCAAGCAGATTATGTTCGCCAGAGTATCAGCCTAACAGGGCAGTTCGCAGCTTTGGACGGTATGCTTACAGGTAGGGAAAACCTGTTGATGATTGCCAAGTTGCGGGGAGTTTCCCACCCTGCTCAAGTCGCCGACAATCTGCTTGAAAGATTCAGCCTGCGTGACGCGGCCAATCGCCGGGCGGACCAGTATTCTGGCGGGATGAAGCGCAGGCTTGACATCGCCATGAGCCTGATCGGAACGCCAGAAGTCATTTTTCTCGACGAACCGACGACAGGGCTTGACCCCGAAGCGCGAATCGAAGTCTGGAATACCATCAAGGAACTTGCCGGCGGCGGAACCACCATCTTATTAACGACCCAGTACCTGGAGGAAGCCGAACAAATGGCGGACCGTATCGCCATCCTGCATGATGGAAAAATCATCACAACAGGTACCCTTACCGAACTTAAGGAAATGTTCCCGCCAGCAAAAGTAGAGTACATCGAGAAGCAGCCGACCTTGGAGGAAATATTCCTTGCAATCATCGGTAAAAAGGAGGAGATGTAAATGAAAAGCAAAACAGGGGTATTACTAGGGCGTTTAATGCGCAATATTATGCGCAGCCCTGACACGATTATTACGGTGGCAATTACACCGATTATGATGATGCTTCTATTTGTCTACGTATTTGGCGGTGCCATAGAGACAGGCACGGACAACTACGTCAATTATTTATTGCCAGGAATCTTACTGATGGCGATCGCATCCGGAGTCGCTTACACTTCCTTACGACTGTTTACAGATGTAAAAAGTGGGCTGATGGCGCGATTCATTACTATGCCAATCAAGCGCTCGTCGGTATTGTGGGCTCACGTGTTGACTTCGCTTGTGTCCAATTCTCTTACAGTTGTGGTGGTGATCCTCGTAGCACTCTTGATGGGCTTCCGTTCCAACGCTGATATCGTCAATTGGCTCGCGGTGGCTGGAATACTCGGGTTGTTTACGCTGGCCCTGACATGGCTTGCGGTCATACCCGGATTGAGAGCAAGGTCAATGGAAGGGGCGACGGCTTACTCGTACCCACTGATTTTCCTCCCTTTTATCAGTTCGGCCTTTGTCCCCACCGAAACCATGCCTAAAATGGTCCGTGCGTTCGCCGAGAACCAGCCCGTAACTTCAATCGTGAATGCAATTCGTGCTCTCTTATATGATGGGGTTGTGGGCAACGATATCTGGATTGCCCTTGCCTGGTGCGTCGGTATCATGGTGATCGCTTTCTTCTTCGCCATTAAAGCATTTAAACGTCAGCTAGGGTAAGAAAGAGAGATTGAGAATCTTCATTCAGAGCAAATGCGATCAGAATAACCTACTAAGATTGGCTTTATATTCATACTCCGAATGAACATTTTAAATTAGCAAACTTTGATAAAGTAACCTTAACGATTCTCTCATTTTTAGAACTGATAAAAAATAAAACCAAGCAAAGAGGGAAGAGTGCGGATCCCTCTTTTTGCCGTTAGGAAAGTATAATTTCCTTTTATTGTTACAAATTCAGCAAAAATTTAGATAAATACCTTTGTATAATTGTAAATAGTTACTTTCTATTTGCAATAATTAAATGGCTAGGAACAGGAGAGTGTGGCAGATCATGAATCTAACCCAAAGTGACCTATTTTTATTAGGCAATAAGGAAGATTATCAATCATTAGAGAAGTATATGTTTAAGCGAACATATAAAAAAAATCAACTTCTATTTTCTGAAGGGGATCCGCGGGATAGAATTTATTTTTTGCTAGAGGGATTTGTTAAACTGGAAAGGTTTAATCAAGATGCAACGATGCTGTATTTGGACTATTTAAAACCGCATGATTTTTTTCCTTATCGAGGAATGTTTACAGATGATTATTATCATTTTTCTGCATATGCCCTTACGGATATTATTGTCTATTATATCCCAACAGCCATTTTTGAAAAATTTATTTTATTGGATCAAAGTCGATTGTATCATGTTGCTAAAATACTGACAGAAATTATGGAACAACATGAAAAGCGAATTGCTATCATTACGACCAATTATGTAAAAGATCGAATCGAACAAACAATTGCCTATTTAATGATTTATTACGGGATCAATGCTCAAGACAGTGTAATCATAGATATTCCGGTCACACAAACCGAAATTGCTAAATTTTCGGGAACTTCAAGAGAATCGGTATCCCATATATTTAAAGAATTAAAAGATGACAATGTAATATCTTTTAATGACAACAAACAAATAAAAATTGAGCAACCCGAATATTTTTTAGATCGGTTAAAGTAATGTATTCAATAAATGATAGGGCAGCCTACTTCTTAACATAAAAATAGCTTCTTCATAGTAAAAATGAGGCAGCCCCATTCCAACCTATCATTCTTTTTAAATAGTCCTAAGGTCAATGGCACCAGTTGCTATTTGGATTATACAGATAATGAACAAGATAAGGACAATCCCTGCAAAAATCCAATCAATTTTTGTCGATAATAATTTTCTTTTGTTTTCTTTTTGAACCCATGCAAACACGAAGAATCCGGCGGCAAAGATAAACATTGTTAATAAGAAATACTGGATCCCTGATGCAATTGTAACCCAAACCACAAAGACACTGGATATGATCCCTAAAATAATATTCTGAACTCTATTTTTTGTCCCTGGTTTTTCGCCTAATGAGAATTTTAATTGATAAAAGGCGACTAACCCATATGGCAGCAAAATAGCTGAAGCTGAAAGGGAATACATAAAATTATAGGCACTGTCATTAATTAAAAAAGTGAATAAAAAGATTTGGATTAATAAATTTGTTACGAGAAGAGCAGCAGTCGGTGCACCATTTTCGTTCACTTTTGTAAACAGCCGCGGGAAGTTTTTGGACTGTGCTGCTCGATATGGAACTTCTCCCGTATACATGGTGGTAGCAAGCCAGCAGCCAAGAATGGAGATAATAACACCGATATTTATTATAATGGCACCGGGTTTTCCAATAATATGTTCAAGTACATGTGCCATTGACGGTTTTGGTAAATCGGCCAATTCATTTTGAGACATAACACCAAAGGATAGAATGGTAACTAGAGCATATAGGATTAGAACGGATGTAAAGGCAATTAATGTTGCCTTCCCGACATCTTTTGCCTTTTTGGCACGACCGGAATAAATGATTCCTCCTTCTACACCAATAAACACCCAAACCGTTGTTAACATCACATTTTTTACTTGTGAGGCAACAGATCCGAATTCAAAATTCCCGGAAGCTGTTCCCCAAAAATCTAATGAAAATACATCAAATTTAAAAGCAAAAATAGCGACAATAATAAACAAAATGATGGGGATAATTTTTGCAACCGTTACAATAAAATTGACGAAGGAAGCGGTACCCGAACCCTTAATCGTTATATAATGAATAATCCATAATGTGATGGAAGCGCCTAAAACTGAATAAATATTCTGACCGTCTCCAAAGGTTTCAAAAAAATAGCCCAATGCACTAAAGGTTAATGTTCCAAATGCGACATTTCCCATTAAAGCAGATAACCAATATCCCCATGCCGCATTAAACCCCATATAATCACCAAATCCTTCTTTGGCATAGCTATAAATTCCAGCGTCTAATTCGGGACGTTTTTCACTTAAATTTTTAAAAGAAAAGACAAGGGTCCCCATCCCAATTCCAGTAACAAGCCAGCCAGCAATAATCGCCCCCGGGGCAGCTTGCGAGGCCATATCAGATATTAAATTGAAAATCCCTGCACCAATCATCGAACTAATGATGACAGCGGTTAAAGAACCAAGGTTTAGCTTTTTTTCCGATCCCATAAGAATTCCTCCTGGTATGCACTAGCATAGTAAAGAGTATGAGAAAATCTTTCCCATACTCCTCTCACTTTGGATTTTCACCTTATTTAGAATCTAAGTGATAGACAGCTTAATCCGCCATCAATTTTTCTGAATTCTGAAGTATCGACCACTAATACTTTATAGCCGAGGTCTTCAATTGCTTTTTGGACAGTTGGATATCCTTCCGGCACTAATACATAGTCATTCACCCAAATGCAGTTTGCTCCATATGCTTCCTCTACTGAGACAATGATTTTATTAAACTTTTCAAATTCTGGAGAAGTTAAAAACTCGCCAGCTACTAATAGATTATTATTTTCTAGATAGGCTAAACCAGTTTTCAAATGCAATACTTCTTTTAATGGAACGATAGAGCCTGTTAATCCGTATTTTTCAAGGATAGCGATCATTTGCTCTGCACCCTCGCGGTTCGTACGGGCACTTTCACCGATATAGAAATGATCGTTAACCATCATAATATCGCCGGCTTCTATAGTTCCCGGTTCTTTTATGTATTCTATATGTTCATAGAATTTATTTAAGGCAGTTTGTAAATCTTGTAAAGCTGATTCATTTCTTCTCGTTTCAGCACCTGGGCGAGTGATAATGACACATCTTTTCGTACATAAGGCAACATCTTCTACAAAACAAGAGTCAGGAAATTCATCATTTGGTTCAAGCACAGTTACATCCACACCAGTTTTTGTCAAGGCGCTTACATATAGCTCATGTTGTTTCAGTGCTAGATTATAATCCGGTTTTCCTAAGTCTGCACTACTAATACCTTCCACTACTGATTTTGATGGAACTCTTACAATTACATTCTTAAACATACTAGAACCTTCTCTCAAGATATTTTTATTTAGAAACACTAATGATTTCTTCTACTTTATTGTAGAGTTTATTAGCAGAAAATATTGTGAGAATTTCCGTAATACTAGAAGGTAATTTTCAACACTCCAACTGTAAGGATGCTCACAAAATTCACCAAATAAATGAAAGAATGGTTACCTTGAAATAAACTTATATATTTGAATAACCTTCAATAATTAACGGATCTAGTTTCTATTGAATCTTCTCACCATGAATACGACAATCCAAAGGATTGCACCAGTTAGTAGAGAGGCTAACCAAGTAAATGGGAAGCTTGGGCCGAAGTGAGGAATGAACCTTCCTACTACAATAACAACTCCCATTGATAAGGCAGCGGAAATTCCTACTTTCAGCATATTTTTCTTTTCATTCGCACTTTGATTAAACAAAGAATTTTGAATAACCCTAAAGATAAACCATACTTCAAATAGGACAAAAGCTAGAATAATAGCCTGCATAATAAGTGATGAGAATGGGAAAACGATGTTTTCTACACTCCTAAATTTGGAGACTATTAGCATAGTGATACCTCGGGCTATCATCATCCAACTAATCAGATTAAAGACAATCCCCAATATAAAAGGAATCACTTTTCGTTTCTTTTCTTTTGGAAGGTTTTGAATAATTTCATCAGCATACCGTTTAGGGTCATCACCGAATATATACCGAGCAGACTTTCCTTCCTGTTGCCCATCAAGCAGGTGGTCTAGCATTTCCATTAGAACCTCCTCAGAGTATTGTTGAGACAGAGACGGATTCAATCGGATATAAATTAACATATCACTATAGTATTGTTTGTTCTCTGGGGTAAGTAGCTCACGTTTTGCATTATTTTCCTCAATCAATTGTCTTTCCTTCACGGTAAATTCCTCCCATTGAATAAATGATTAATAGGTTTTGCAATTTGAATCCACTCTGAGGCAATGGTATCGAGCGCTTCTTTTCCTTGCTCGGTTAAATGGTAGTACTTTCGGTTTGGCCCAGAGTCTGAGGGTTGCATTACCCCACGAATAAGACCATTTTTTTGTAACCTCAGTAAAATAGGATAAACGGTGCCCTCGCTTATATCGCCTAAACCTTCTTCTTGAAGTTTTTTTGATAATTCGTAACCATACACTGGTTTCTTTTCGATTACTGCTAACACACAGCCATCCAGTATTCCCTTTAATAATTGACTTCTTAAGGACATGTATAGTTTTCCTTTCATTTAAAAATCACACCTGTATTATGTAAAACAAGATAGTGGATTAAAAAAGAAGCTACTATGCTTTACCAAGTAGTTGTTAAAATTTTAGCTTTTTTTCTTCTGTTCTGTCAATATATAATTTACATATTAAGTTATTTCCTCAATAAACAAATAATTTTTTCGAATTTCTCCATATACATACTATATAATAATTTTCGCCATTATTAAAAAGTGTGAGTTATTTGTTAGAAAAATTATTTTAACTGCACAAAATAAGAAGTAACATATACGAGGAGGATTTTATGAATATGGAAACAAGGATGTTGTCATCTGAACAACATGAAGAAATACTCAATACATTAAAAGCCCGTTTTGAGAAAAACATGAATCGTCATAAAGGGCTTGAATGGGACAAAGTACAGGCCAAGCTAGAAGCAAATACTGAAAAACTATGGTCGCTCTATGAAATGGAAAGAACTGGTGGAGAACCCGACGTTATTGGTCTCGATAAACAGACGGACGAATATATTTTTTGTGATTGTACAGCGGAAAGTCCTAAAGGTCGCAGAAGTGTTTGTTACGACCGTGAAGCGCTGGAATCAAGGAAACAGCATAAACCACAAAACAGCGCTATGGATATGGCTGTTGACATGGGCATTGAGATCTTAACAGAAGAACAATACCGGGAGCTGCAGAATCTGGGAAGTTTCGATACTAAAACATCGAGCTGGGTGAAAACCCCTGCAACTATTAGAAATCTCGGTGGGGCCATCTTCTGTGATCGTCGCTACGACACGGTCTTTGTGTACCACAATGGAGCAGAATCCTATTACGCAGCCAGGGGTTTCCGTGGATCGCTAAGGATCTAAATTTAAAAGGAAAATACATAAATAAAACTAACCGGGACCTCATGTGTTCTACATTCATACCCTTACATGTTTTAAAAGAACAAGCAGGCTAATTGAATTGCACCCCAATTGTTAGACACGATCTAACAGTTGGAGGTGCAGTTCAGTGGACGTTGGTCCCTTTTTTATCATTTTTTATAAATATGTGCAAGTGAAGGCAAAAAAACTATAGTTCGCTTTCACTGTTGAGAACAAGAAGCTGTCCTGACAACAAATGACGCTAATTGAATCTTTAGTTTATTCATCCGCTAGTCGGTAACCTACTCCGATTTCAGTTAACAAATATCTGGGTTGAGCTGGTTCTTTTTCAATTTTTCTTCGCATATTTGCCATAAATACTCGGAGTGACAATGTATCATTGCCATTCGTATCTCCCCAAATCTCCCCTAGAATAAATTTATGTGTTAATACCTTTCCTGCATGTTTTGCCATCAAAACCAATAATTTATATTCCAAAGGCGTTAAGTGAATTTCATCATTTGATAAAAAAACATGGCGTCTTTCATAATCAATTTTCAATTCTCCGACAGTAAACATGGAACTCAATTCCTGCTGATTAGAGATACTAGTAGGAATTAAATGACGCAAAGCAACCCTCAGTCGTGCGAGCAGTTCGGGCAAACTAAAAGGTTTTGTTAAATAATCATCTGCACCAGAATCTAAAGCTCGTACTTTTTCTTTTTCTTGCCCTCGTGCCGATACAACAACAATAGGTGCTTTTGTAAATTTTCTTAATTCGGTAATCACATCAATCCCATCAATATCTGGAAGTCCTAAATCCAGAATAATGATTTCTGGACGATGGGATGCGGCTAAAGAAATAGCGGTTTTACCCGAATCTGTTTCAATGTATTTATAACCATTTGCATTTAATGAAACACAAATAAAATTTCTAATCGATTTGTCATCTTCAACCACAAGAATTGCTGGCTTATTTTCCATATGTATCATCCTTTACTGGTAATTTAAATCGAAGAGTTGCTCCGCCCTCTTCATTGTTAAAAGCAGAAATTACTCCACCGTGAGCGGTAATAATCGATTTACAAATGGAAAGACCTAACCCGATGCCACGCCCTGAAGAAGTAGTGAAAAATCGATTAAAAATCACAAACAGATTTTCATCGGGAATGCCATTTCCGTTATCAGCTACTTCGAAATAAACAAAATTATCTTTAAGAAAGGCTCTCACTTTAATAGTGGAATGAGGTGGTGTATATTTAATGGCGTTATCAAGCAAGTTTATCAATACTTGTTTGATTAATATTCCATCCATTGGAATCATAATAGGTTCGTCTGGAATAGTTATTTTTATTTCATGATGAATATCAAGTTTTTTTATTCTAAAGACTGCCTCACTAACGACTTCCTCCACTAATTCCATATTTTTATTAATTGAAACGTTACCATCATCCATCCTGGTAATGCTTAATATGTTTTCAACTGAATGGATAAGCCATTTAGAATCCTCGAAAATATCAACTAGTAATTGTCTCTTCACATCTTTTTCAAGTATTTCTCCGTGTTCGAGTAAAGTAGTCGTAGATCCTAAAATTCCTGTTAAAGGTGTACGTAAATCGTGCGATACTGAACGAAGAAGATTACCTCGAAGTTTTTCTCTTTCCATTTCTACTTGGGCTTTCTGTTGTTTTTTTGAAATTTTTTCGCGTTCCATTGCTAGCGCAAGGTGCATAGAAATGGCTTCGACAAAACTTTTTTGCTCAATGGTTAAAGTAGAATTCAAGCAGGTAATCCCAATTACCCCGAGACTCTCGTCAAGTCCTTTAATCGGAAAATAGGTTACATTCTTTGTTTCTAACGATTTATTTGTTTGGATTGTTTTTCTTATTCCATCGCTATTATAAAAAATTTGTTCATTCTCATCTGTTTTTAATATGAAAGGTTCACTCAGTCCGTTCGATGATTTTAACGCAGTAATGAAAACAGAATGATTGATGGACTCAAGTATCTTTTTCGCACCAATTTCTAAGATTTGGTCTACGTCTGGTGCTTGGAGTAAATTTTTACTGATCTGATAAAGAATTTGTGTTTGTTTTTCACGAATGGAGGATAAACTTGCCTCTTTCTTCACCTTTGTCGTCAATGTACTTGTGATAATCGCGGCAATCAACATAATAGCAAATGTTATGGGATAGTCTGGTCGATAAACAGCGAGAGAGTAAAAAGGCATAGTAAAAAAGAAATTAAAATCCAATACCCCGATTATTGATGCAATTATTCCATACAAATAACCTTCTGTAAATTTTGAAACTAGCAAAACACCTAATATGAAAGTAATGATTATATTGGTTTCAGTTATTCCTATATATTTGAAGAATAAAGATAGGAAAGTAATGAACATCATGATCATGACCATCACCCCGATATTCCATGTGATATGTTTCAGTTGCTTCATTCATATCATCCTTCATGTTTTGATATTATTATCTAATAATATTTTATTGAAATTATAAAATGAATTCGATTTTAAAAAATTAACAACATCTTAACTGTATTTCTTATTTAAACGATCTTAAAATACATATAGATTTATTTTAAATAGGGGAGCACAAGAAGTAATAAGAGAAGGTGAAAGTCGATTTGAGCGAAGTTTTATAAAATTTCATTATAAAAAAATCATATGAACGGCTTAATTCTGAGGAAACTCAGGAACGGAGGAACCAATTTTTCCGGGGTTAATTCTACAAGTTGTAGAAAGGATGAGATACTCTTTCGCCATCCTACCCGTCAGCTAACTTCGTCGGCTAAAGCGAAGGAGGTCAGAAGACCACCTGATTCAGGGGGCTTTTTGTTTACAAAGCAAAAAGGCAACTTGAGCATGTTAAGTAGGTCTTTTTATTATGCCTATTTTTAGGAAAAAGGAATAGGGGATACATTAAAAGAAAGTAGAGAGACTAAAGGTTTACCAGGACTCATTAAATATTTAATTTTGGTTAATTTTACTGATTCAATGCCAAAGTGTTGATTTTTGGGAGGAAGTTTTATGATTCAACTTTCTAATACCAATTTCGATTTTGAATATCTTTATTTAGATAATTCTTGTCCAACCTTATTTGGATCAAAAAAAGACTGTTTTGATATGCATACATTAAGTTATAGAGTTTTTGGTGGAATTTGGAAATTGATCGATGGTAAAAGGATTATTTTAGGCTACTGGTTTGCAGACAATGAAAGTGAACTTCAATACGCTATAAGAAGTGCAGGTTTTACCGAACTAATTAATTCAGATAATGGTGAAATAAATGAAGTTTATCATTCAATCCGTATTGAACAGGACCAACAAAATTGGTCTAACAGAAGCAAGTTACCGATTTTATCTATATTGAAGAAGCCATGGAAAGATTTAAGGAAAGGATGGTATGTTTTAAAATCAGGTACTAATTTTCCTTGCATCCTTACATGTATTCAAAAAAATCGGTATTCCGTTTGGATAGAGCATATACAGGTTTGTGAAAATAAAAATGATGCAGTCAAATTTATTAATTTAATTAATACTGAACATAATATTCATTTAAATTACGATGTATATGCAGAATCCAATATAAAAAATTAACAACAAGTAAAAAGTACTTAAATTAAAAAATAATTGGAGGAAGAAAGAAATGACTTCTCAATCAATAAAACGGCTAATCCTAGGGCGGCCATTAAAATCGGAAGAGGCTGAAGGCGAAAAAATGCCCATGTGGAAAGCTTTACCGATTCTATCATCGGACGCCCTTTCCTCCGTAGCATACGGAACAGAAATGATATTATTAGAGCTTGCAACCGTTGGAGCATTTGCCTTCTCATTTTCTATTCCCATTGCGCTGGCAATTATTTTACTAATCGCGATTTTAATTGTTAGCTACCGGCAAGTCATTGATGCCTACCCACAAGGTGGCGGGGCGTATATGGTAGCCAAGGAAAATTTAGGAATGATGTGGGGGCGTTTGGCTGGTGTTTCGCTTCTAATTGATTATACACTAACCGTTGCCGTTTCCATTTCAGCAGGAGTGATGGCGATCACTTCAGCCTATCATGCAGCCGTTCCCTATGTTGTTCCAATCGCTTTATTATTCACCTGGTTTATGGTTTGGATGAATTTAAGAGGCACGTCTGAATCTGGAAATGTATTTGCCTTCCCAACGTATTTATTTATTTTCTGTATGCTAGTCCTTGTAGGGAAAGGTTTATTTGATTGGCTAACTGGCACTGGGCATACAACCCATTCTGTATCTGTTCCTACCGGATTACCTACAGGTTTGACTTGGTTTGTATTATTAAAAGCATTTTCTTCCGGGTGTTCAGCTGTTACAGGAGTCGAAGCTATATCGAATGCTGTTCCTCATTTCAGAAGACCTGCTGAAAAAAATGCAAAAAGAACCATGTTAACATTGGGAATTTTATTAGCTGTCATCTTTGGAGGAGTAACCATACTTTCACAAGCTTATAATATACATCCCGACCCAACAGGGACCAAATCCGTTTTATCGATGGTTGCAGAAGCGGCCTTTGGCAGAGGTGGTTTCTATTATGTTATTCAGCTTGCTACAACAGCGATCTTAACACTTGCTGCCAATACGAGTTTTAATGGATTCCCTATTTTATCATCGATCATGGCTCAAGATAAAAATATGCCCCGTATGTTTAGCAATAGGGGTGACCGGTTAGCTTTTAACTATGGAATCATTACATTAGGAATTTTAGCCAGTATTCTTCTCATTGTTTTTCGCGGAAAAACGGATGCATTAATTCCACTTTATGCAATTGGGGTTTTTCTTTCATTTACAATGGCACAAGTAGGTCTTGTATTAAAGTGGTGCAGAGACAAGTCAGAAGGATGGCAACGTAAAGCAATCATCAATGGTGTAGGTGCCTTTGTAACACTATGCGTTGTTATCATATTTTGTATTACAAAGTTTAAAGAAGGCGCATGGATTGTTATCATCATTACCCCGTTACTTGTGTTTTTATTAACAAGAATTAGCAAACACTATGACAATGTCGCTAAACAATTGAAAGTTGAATTAAATGAACCCATTCCTGCCGTTGAAACGGTCGTTATTATTCCTGTTGCAGGAATCCATAAGGTTGTATTGTCAACTATTGCTTATGCAAAGGCATTATCTCCATATGTAGTAGCTTTTTATGTAGCTTTTTCCCCTGAAGAGGCTAAGAAAATGGAAGAAAGATGGAAACAATGGAATCCAGGCGTCCGATTAGTGGTCGTTGTTTCTCGTTATCGTACCTTAATAAGGCCATTAATTGAATTCATTGGGCGTGCGGAACGCCATTATGGAAAAGAAAAAAGAATAACTGTTCTTTTACCTGAATTTATCACACACAAGTTCTGGCATCGATTATTACACAATCAGTCAGCTTTTCGTATTCGTACACTTCTTTTAAATAGAAAAGATGTGGTGGTTTCTACTGTTCCGTTTCATTTAAATGATTAATAACAATTAGTTCGAGTAGCAAGCCCAATGTTATTTATTGGGCTCTTTTTATTGTATAATATGTATAAAAGGAGAAATTGGGAAAAATAATAATAGTATACAATGATTAGGAGTGAGCAAATGGATGAGCAGTTTTGTAGTATTTGTGGACATGAGGAAACTGAAGAAACGAATGATGCCCATTCAACCGTGATCATTATTTGTGACAATTGTCTAAAAAGTGATCTGCTTATTCCTGCTTTGGAAAAATTTTTTCTTAATTAATTGCTCTCGTTAGACGAAACTCCAATCAGAACAAATATATCCTTATTAGTTTTAAGTTAAAATATTCAAATGGTAAGATAATCCCCTAGGGTAATAGGGGAGGTACAGGGATTTAGACCAATATGTAGGTAAAATGATTCATTGTTAGGTCTCCTTCACAAGAAAAACCGCCAATGGCGGTTTTTCTTGAACTTATTGACTTGTCAGTTGCATTTTCTTACGGTCAGCCGTCTTAAGATCAAAGCGATCGGCATTCATGACCTTGACCCAGGCGGCGATAAAATCACGGACAAACTTCTCTTTGTTGTCGTCCTGAGCAAAAACTTCTGCAATGGCGCGAAGGATGGAGTTGGATCCGAAAACGAGGTCTACTCTTGTAGCAGTATGCACCACTTCCCCTGTTTTGCGATTTCGACCTTCATAGACTACTCCGTCAACAGGATGCCAGGCTACATTCATATCAAGCAAATGAACAAAGAAGTCATTGGTAAGTGTGCCAACCCGTTCAGTAAACACTCCGTGTTGGGTGCCTCGGTGGTTTGTTCCCAGAACACGCATACCGCCGATAAGTACCGTCATTTCCGGTGCAGTTAGGTTTAATAGTTGTGCCTTGTCTAATAGTAGTTCTTCTGGACTTACACTGTATTGCTTCTTTTGATAGTTGCGGAACCCATCGGAAACAGGCTCTAGTACTGAAAAGCTCTCAACGTCGGTTTGCTCTAGAGTTGCATCTCCTCTTCCAGGAGCAAAAGGAACAGTAACATCAAAGCCGGCATTACGTGCAGCCTGTTCCACTGCTGCACTTCCACCAAGTACAATCAAATCGGCAAGACTTATTTTCTTATCCAATGTACGTTGAATGTCTTCTAGTACATTGAGCACTTTTGCTAGTCGCTCAGGCTCATTTACTTCCCAATCCTTTTGCGGGGCAAGTCGTATACGGGCACCATTTCCACCGCCGCGATGATCTGAACTACGGTAGGTACTAGCGGAGGCCCAAGCCGTTGTTACTAGCTCGCTGATTGTCAGTCCAGAGTTTAGGATTTTTTCTTTTAGCACGGCTATTTCGCCATCTGTTAATTCGTAATTCACTGTTGGCACCGGATCTTGCCAAATGAGATCCTCTTCTGGAACTTCCGGACCCAAATATCTTGCTTTTGGACCCATATCACGGTGAATAAGTTTGAACCATGCATGGGCAAAAGCATCGGCAAATTCTTCTGGATTTTCATAAAAACGACGAGCAATATTCTCGTAAATTGGATCATGTCGCAATGCCATATCCGCGGTGGTCATCATCGTCGGCACTTTAATGCTTGGATCTTCTGCATCTGGGGCAAGATGCTTCTCATCAGGATCTACTATAAGCCACTGCCAGGCCCCTGCAGGACTTTTTGTCAGCCACCATTCATATCCAAATAATAGCTCAAAGTAACCATTATCCCACTGAGTCGGGTTGGCAGTCCAAGCTCCTTCAATACCGCTGGTAATGGTGTCACGGCCTTTACCAGAACCATAGGTGTTCAGCCATCCTAACCCTTGTGCTTCAATAGGAGCAGCTTCTGGCTCCGGGCCAACATGGGACGCATCTCCTGCACCGTGCGCTTTACCAAAAGTATGGCCGCCTGCAATGAGGGCAACTGTTTCTTCATCGTTCATTCCCATACGTGCAAAGGTCTCACGAATATCTTTGGCGCTTGCAATCGGATCTGGTTTTCCATTTGGCCCTTCAGGGTTCACGTAGATCAGCCCCATTTGTACGGCTGCGAGTGGATTTTCAAGCTCACGGTCGCCTGTGTACCGACGATCACCCAGCCATTCTGTTTCCGTGCCCCAATAGATGTCTTCTTCCGGATGCCAAATGTCTGGTCGTCCTGCCCCGAATCCAATGGTCTTGCCGCCCATGGATTCAATCGCAACATTGCCTGCTAGAACAAGCAAGTCCGCCCAAGAAATCTTGTTACCATACTTTTGCTTAATCGGCCATAGGAGTCGGCGGGCTTTATCAAGGCTTGCGTTGTCAGGCCAGCTGTTTAGTGGTGCGAAGCGTTGGTTACCGGTTCCGCCGCCACCTCGGCCATCAGCTGTACGATATGTACCGGCAGCGTGCCAAGACATACGGATAAAGAATGGACCATAATGTCCGTAGTCAGCAGGCCACCAATCTTGACTGTCAGTCATAAGGTTGTGAAGATCCTGCTTAAGAGCATCGTAGTCTAATTTTTTAAATTCCTCTGCATAATCGAAGTCTTCTCCCATAGGGTTAGATTTTCTGTCATGCTGATGAAGAATATTCAAATTTAGCGCATTTGGCCACCAATCTCGATTTGACGTACCGCTTGATTGGTTACTAGTTGCACCGCCGTGAAACGGACATCCTTCACTGTTTGAATGGTTCTTAGCATCCATTTTATATTTCTCCTCCTCTAAACTAATTTAAAATCATCTAGTTTCTAAGAAACTAGAATGTTAATAATGATTATTAAGTAATCACTATAATGTTATGATTTAAGGATAAAAAATATATTCATTTTCCAGGCAAGGAGACTCTTATAATCTAAAAAAATTAAGAAAAACATAATATTAGAGAAGATTAAAAATAGTAATTAAAATGAGAATGAAACGGAATTTTAGAAGGGGATATGCAGAGATTCATCGAATTGAATGTTTTGGTAATTTCAATATATTTCCATTATAATGAATAGAATCGGTAAGAGGCAAGTCTTTAGATCCTCTTATAAAAATTCTATATAAATAATAAACAGAGGGATTCAAGGATTCTTGAATCCCTCTGCTTTTTTTCAATCATTTCCACAACTACATGGTGCTGATGTCAATTACAAATCGATATTTCACATCCGAAGCTAATACGCGTTTATAGGCTTCGTCAATTTGGTCAGCTGAAATGACTTCAATCATAGGAGTAATGTTATGTTCCGCACAGAAATCTAACATTTCTTGTGTTTCACGAATACCACCAATCATGGAACCTGCAAATGAACGGCGGTGACCGATTAAATTAAACACGTTTAGTGATAGCGGTTCTCCAGGTGCACCGACGTTGACCAAGGTACCCTCAAGAGCGAGCAGCCCTAAATAAGCATCCAAGTCAATTTTTGCACTTACCGTGTTAATAATTAAGTCAAAGGTTCCGGCAAGTTTTTCAAATGTTTCTGAATCGCTTGTGGCATAGAAGTGGTTTGCCCCTAATTGCAAGCCATCATCCTTCTTTTTCAATGTTTGAGACAGAATAGTAACCTCGGCACCCATCGCATGTGCAATTTGGACCGCCATATGACCAAGACCACCCATACCAACAACTGCTACCTTCTTACCTGGACCTGCTTTCCAATGGTTTAGCGGTGAATATGTCGTAATACCTGCGCAAAGTAAGGGTGCAGCAGCGTCCAATTCAATGCTTTCTGGAATTCTAACCACGAAGTCCTCTGTTACGACGATGTGAGAGGAATAACCGCCTTGAGTAGGTTCACCATATTTGTCCACACCAGCGTAGGTAGGGACATTTCCTTTGAGACAGTATTGTTCTTCACCTTTTTTGCAGTTTTCACATTCACCGCAAGAGTCAACCATACATCCGACCCCTACCCGGTCACCGATCTTATATTTTGTGACCTCTGTTCCAACAGCCGTAACAATGCCGGCAATCTCGTGTCCAGGAACGAGTGGATAGTTTACTGGACCCCACTCGCCGTGAGCAGTGTGAATATCTGAATGGCAGATTCCCGCATATTTAATTTCAATCAAAACATCATGCAAATCAAGATCTCGTCGTTTAATTTCAGCAGCCCGAAACGGTTTGTCAGGACCATCAACAGCTCGTGCTTTAGCAGTAATCATAAAATAACCTCCAATAATCTATTTTTTAAAGAGATTGTGATTGCTCTCTTAAAAAATATTAATCCCTCTAGTTAACTCTAGGTCAAGCGGTTAATGATTATTTTTCAGTCTATACAGGTTTCATGGAATCTAGTACATTAGAATTTAGAGCTAACTCGAAGTCTATATTATTGGGAATGGGAGATCTATAATGAAGACATATTCTATCAGTGAAGTGGCAAAAGAATTGAATCTTACAGTCTATACTCTGCGTTACTACGACAAGGAGGGACTTATGCCTTCTGTAGAACGGACCCCCAGCGGAACACGATTGTTTAAAGAATCTGATATTGCTGCATTAAAAGTAATTGAATGTTTGAAATCTACCGGTATGCCTATTAAGGAAATTAAAACGTTTATCGATTGGTGTTCAGATGGGGATTCCACGTTGCAACAGAGATATGACATGTTTTTGGAACGAAAAGCTCATGTAGAAGCACAAATGGAGGCATTGAAGAAAACATTGGAAGTCATTGAGCATAAACGCTTATATTACAAAACTGCTTTGACTGCCGGCACGGAAGATGTTCATAAAAACAATAAAATAGAGGTTCCTTTAACTATTGAATAGAAAGCTGCCTTTATTCATAATTCCTGTTCTATAAAACAAACTCATGGAACAGATCAAACAGGCGCTTTTCACTGATGGGATTTGCGCCTGTCTGAATGATTTGTGGTTGACAAAACTATTATCATTCTTCGGAATATAGGTGACAGCTTACAAAGTGATTGGATTTTACTTCTTTTAAGTTAGGCTGTCGGGTTTTGCAAATATCAGAAGAAAATGGGCATCTTGTGTGAAAGGAACAACCTTTAGGAATTTCATAAAGATTGGGAATCTCACTATTTAGGATTATTCTATCGCGTTTTTGTATATGTGTAGGAATAGCGGAAACCAAGGCTCTTGTATATGGATGAAGTGGACTTTCGTAAATACTGTGAACATCAGCCACTTCTACAATTTTTCCTAAATACATCACTGCCACACGATCACATAAATAGTGGACCACATTTAAGTCATGCGAAATAAATAAATAGGTGAGTGTAAACTGCTCTTGTAAATCTACGAGCAAATTTAATATTTGTGATTGTACTGAAACATCCAGTGCAGAAACAGGTTCATCTAAAATCAAAAACTTTGGCTTGAGAATGAGTGAACGGGCAATTCCGACACGTTGCCTTTGCCCGCCGCTTAATTCTTGAATAAATCGATTCGAAAAGGAAGGACCTAATCCGACATTTTCTAGCATTTCATTCACCATTTTTTTCCTCTCAACATCATTTCCTATTTTTTGAATTTTCAATGGCTCCTCTAATAATTGGTAAACCCTATGTCTTGGGTTAAAGGAAGAATTGGAATCTTGGAACATATATTGAATATCCTTATGAAGCCATTTTTTCTCTCTTTTCGAAAAATTGGAGACGTCCTTGCCTTCAAATAATATTTTTCCACTTGATGGGGTTAATAACTGGCCGGCAAGCTGCCCCATTGTCGTTTTGCCAGAGCCGCTTTCTCCAACAAGCCCCAAAATTTCCCCTTTATGGATAGTTAAATCAATATTATCAACTGCACGCAGGACCGAGACTTGATTAAACCTTGATTGTAGATAATACTTACTCAAGGTTACTACTTCTATCAATTTTTCAGCTGTATTCATAGAGGTTCACCTCATGCGACTTGGATAATACACACTTTACCTTATGGTTAGTTTTAAATTCCTCAAAAGCTGGGTTGTGTGCTTTGCATGTCTCAAAGGCATAATCACAGCGGTCATAGAAAGGGCATCCACCACCTCGTTCAGAGAGGTCGGGTACCGTACCTTTTATGGAATAGAGCCGAGTATTCTTCTTTTCCGGTATAGGAATCGATTTCAAAAGACCCTGTGTATAAGGATGCTGTGGATTTTGCAGCAGCTGACTGGCTATACCCACTTCTACTAATTCTCCTGCATACATAACTGCAATTCTGTCACACATCTCGGCCATTACTCCAAAATCATGGGAAATGAGAAGAATGGCTGTTCCATCTTCTTTACATTTTTTCTTCATCAGATCGAGTATTTGCGCTTGAATGGTAACATCTAAAGCGGTGGTCGGCTCATCTGCAATAAGTAAAGAAGGCTTACAGGCCAAAGCGATCGCGATCATAATTCGCTGTTGCATGCCACCGGATAGTTGATGAGGGTAATAATTCAGAAATTCTGAGGCTCTGGAAAGACCCACCTTTCCTAAAATTTCAATCGTCTGTTCCTTTGCTTCTTGCCGGGAAGCTCTTTTATGCAGCCTAAACATTTCCAAGATTTGTTCCCCAATGGTCAGTGAAGGATTGAGGGAGGACATGGGATCTTGGAAAATCATCGAAATTTCTTTTCCTCGTATTTGCCGACGTTCCTCGTCATTCATGTTTTGGAGGGGGATTGATTGATAAAAAATTTCCCCCTTTGTTATTTTCATAGATTTTGTCTGTAAACCAATAATAGAATGGGAAAGTACGCTTTTTCCGCAGCCTGATTCTCCGACGATACCCAGGATTTCACCTGCTTTGATGGAAAAAGACACATCACGGATGACATCATATCGATGTTTGCCTATTTTCACCTGAATGGTAAGATGGTTGATTTGTAATAACTCAGAAACTTCTTTCTTCATTAAGAATAGTTCTCCTTTCCATTCCGTTTATCCATTAGATCGCGAAACCCATCGCCAAATAGATTAAAAGCGAGAACGGTTAATGTAATCATCACTCCAGGAGCTAATGTGTACCATGGGGCTTTAAAGGCAAAGCCCTGTGCTTCATTTAGCATTCTTCCCCAACTTGGTTCAGGAGGCTGAACACCCAGCCCCAGATAACTTAAAGCGGCTTCTACCAAAATAGCAGTAGAGAAGCTTAACGATGCAGTCACAATAATCGCTGAAAGCGTATTGGGTAAAATATATCGGAAAATGACCCGAAAATGACTTGCCCCAAAATTGCGGGCAGCACGTACAAAATCAGCTTTTTTGTATTTCAAAAAGCCGCTCCGTATGATTCTCGAAAAACCTGGAATAGACAAAATACCAATGGCCATAGTGGTGGTGGAGAGATTAGGCTGTAGCACGGTGACAAGGATAAGAGCAAGTAAAATTCCTGGAAAAGCCATCAAAGAATCAATGAACCGCATAAGAATTTCATCAATCCAGCCGCCAAAGTATCCTGATAAAGACCCAATAACAAGACCGCCGGCAAGTCCTATTGAAACCGCACCTGCACCTACTAAAAAGGCAGTTTGAGAACCTTTCATGATACGGCTAAAGATATCACGGCCAAAATTGTCTGTTCCTAATAAATTTATTCGGTTGGGTTCCAGTAAGCGCTTTGCAATATTCATTTGATTTACATCATGCGGAATGTAAAAGAGGCTGGTAAAAAAGAGTATGAATAATATAGCAACCAATAGTAATCCAATCCAAAAATGGGCATTGCCCAACTTTCTCATGCTAACACCTACTTTCATTTCATTTTCGGATCTAACCACTGATAGGCCAGATCAATGAATAGATTGACAAAAATGGCAATCAACGCAATCATGATTACCATCCCTTGAACTAAAGGAAAATCGCGGTCGCCGATCGCAGTGATTAATAGTCTGCCGATTCCTGGGAGAGAAAAAACTTGTTCGATGACTAAACTGCCTGCTAAGATCTCACTGAAATTCATACCTGCAATCGTAATAACGGGAATAAGTGCATTTTTCAGAACATGTTTATAAAGAATAACTGAATTTTTTAAACCTTTACTTTTGGCTGTTCTAACGTATTCTAAATGTAATTGTTCAATCATTGTTGTCCGTAAATAACGGACAATAATCGCAATTTGAGGGATCGAGATGGCTATGGCAGGAAGCAGAAGAGATTTATACGCTAACCAGGGATTTTCAGACCAAGGCACATAGCCTCCGACACTAAACCATTTTAAGGTTAAGCCGAAAAACATGATTAATATGATACCAGCCCAAAAAGATGGGATAGCTAATCCTAGCTGTGTGACGATTGAAATAAAAAATTCCGCAAATTTCCCTTTATATTTGGCAGCAGCAACACCGAGAGGGATACCAATCAACACAGTCATGACGATAGAAATTAGTGCTAAAGTAAACGTTACTCCTACTCTCTCGAATATTAATGAAAGAACAGGTTGAGAATATCGCAAGGAGTTGCCAAAATTGAACATGACAATCCCTTTAAGAAATGAAATAAATTGACTGGAAAGCGGTTGATCAATACCGAGCTGTTTTTCAAGAGCAGAAATCTGCTCTGCAGTAGCTTCCGTTCCCAATATAATTTGGGCGGGATTCCCCGGAATGATCCGGAAAGCGATGAAGACCAACAGGACAACAAATAATAAAGTGAAAAGCAGGGTTAGGATTTTTCGGCTTATATAATTCACCATAACACCCCTTTTGAAGTGGATTTTTTATTAAAAAGGCGGGTGGAGCCTCCCCCATTTAAGTGCGCCACAACATATAATGTTGGGGGAACTTCATCTTGATGAAATGCTGGACTCTGCCCGCGCAGATTTATAATGAGTACAGATTGATAGAATCAAAGATAACCTGTATTTAAGTGTTCAAATGGCAAAACTTCTACTTTTTTATATAGACCGTCGATAAATCTTGGACATAAATGGGATAGGTTTGATAGCCTTTTATCGAACTTTTAAAAGATACATTCGTATGCGGATCCATGATAAAGACAGCTGCGGCATTATCGGTTATCAGCTTTTGGGCCTCCTTTATCAATTTCACTCGGTTTTTTTGATCAATTTCAGATCTGGCTTGCGAAAGAACCTGGTCTAATTCAGGGATCTTAACATTAAGAAAATTATTTTCGGCAGTTGAAATGTATCGGCTTAAAATTTCATATGGATCTAACTTGCCATCGAGACCGATGATGGTCGCTTCATAGTCTCTGCCTTTGTATACACGGTCAAGCCATACTCCCCATTCAACCGTTTCAATCTTTGCTCTAATCCCGACTTTAGCTAACTGTTGTGCAATGACTTGAGCCGTATCGACATGGAAAGGATAAACAGATGGAACGGTAATTGTTAAGTTAAAGCCATCCTTTACTCCAGCCTCTTGAAGAAGCTGTTTTGCCTTTTTAATATCGGTGGGATACGCATCCACGAGGGTTTTATTAAAGTATTGACTTAAGACAGGACTTAAGTTAGATCCAATCTTGGTTCCTTTCCCAAGGGCCACACCTTTAATGATCTCATCAACATTCACTGCATAATTAATTGCTTGTCTTACTTTGATATCGTTAAGTGGTTTTTTCGCGTGGTTAAATGCCAGTAATTGAACTAAATTCTGGGGGCTGCTAATTGTTTTAAATCCAGTCCCTAATTGCTCCGCTTTTTCGGTTCCGATTCGTGGGTAAATATCTATTTCGCCTGATTGAAATGCGAGAAAAGCCGTTTCAGGATCTGGAATAATGCGAAATTCTACCTGATTTAAGTAAGGAACTCCCTTTACATAGTAATCTTCATTCTTGGCAAGAGTCAGGCTTTGTCCTGCTTTGTATTCAACAAATTTAAAGGGGCCAGTTCCTATCGGTTTCTTATTATTATCCTCATATCCGTATGGGATGATGGCAGCAGTTAGAGCAGTTAGAAATCCCGCTTCATTTACCTTTAGATGGATAATAACAGTCTTATCATCTGGAGCTTCGATGTCCTTAACATTTGAAAAGGTTGAATATAGCGGCTTACCTGTGCCAAGACCGGCCAATTTTGAATAGGAGAATTTTACATCCTTAGAAGTTAATGTCTTTCCATTATGGAATTTTACCCCATCGCGAATTTTGAATGTATAGTTTAGACCGTCCTCTGAAATTGTATAAGATTCGGCAATGGCCGGTTTTAATTCGCCAAGGTGATTTGGCTTGAGCAGTCCTTCAAATACATTGAACAGTACTTCTCTTGTACCAGCTGCTTCTGCTAGATGAGGATCTAGGAAATCCAAGTCTTGAGGGATAGTTACTACAACACTTCCCCCTGCTTTTGACTTGGGCGAAGCCTGGTTATCTGATTCGGCTGTTTGAACTTTTGACTTTGATTTGTTGGATGATGAGGATTCACTATTTGCGTTGCATGCTGTTAATAATAGGTTGATGATAAGGATAAATAATATGGTGTACCGATTATGGTTGTTTTTCTTTCTAAGGTTTGTCATTTGGCTTAACCTCCGAATATATTTGATTTGCTCACCCAATTGGCGAGGTTTTTAGATAGCAGACACGGTCCAATTTTTTCCTTTTAATAATGGAGGGAGTTCTTTGATGGAAAAGATAATGGAATCATGGGCTATTTCTTCTATTCCTTTTTGACCAAATCGATTAATCAAAACACAATCGATTCCAACGTTTAAACTTGTGATGACATCGTCATAGTAATTATCGCCTACATAGATACTTTCTTCTGCCGTAGCATTTGCCAATTTAAGAGCCGTATAAAAGATACCTGGATCGGGCTTGCTTACACCTACCTCCGATGAAATTACAACTGTATCAAAATAGGGAAGTAGACCATTCCTTTTTAATAAATCCCTTGCACTTAAATCCCAATTGCTAATAAGACCAATTTTGTAATTCTCAGTCTTTAACTGCTGCAATATGGAATGAGTGAAAGGATATGGGCTCCAATAATCAGATTTTTCCTTAATCCAGGTCTGGATCTTGTGATTTTGTTCTAACAAATCAAAATGTAAGCCAAGTTGATAATTAACAATACCTAAATACCACGGGTAAAAGGTTTCAGTGGCCTGAGATAATATCCCAGGATATTCCCTCATAAACAATTTATCTGCAAAATGGTAAGCTTCTTCAATTTGTAAATAAGGAACTTCCAAATACTTCTCTTGAAGATATTTTTGGTAAGTAATCTCTCTTTGCTGATAAAAAAGGGTATACCCTAAATCAAACCAAACGAACGTTTTTCTCATCTTTCTCCTCCTTGTATGAAGTAACCGAAAGGGTTTGGGTAATGATTGCGGAATATATTCGATGACTCCCCATTTGAACTGAACATAGAATAAAAAAGGAGATGCTTGTAGACATATTAAATGTCCCATGAGCATCTCCAGTGGTCTGGCAGATTAATTATAATTCCGATAGGAATAATACGTTTTGAGAGTATCATAAAGGAGGGGTTATCAGTTTGTCAACAAAAATTTCCAGTTTAATGTCATAAGGTAAATTTGAACTAGCAATACAATTTGATCAGGAATCAGAGGCTATTGGGCAAATAGGACAGAGGAAGAAATTAAAAGTATCGTCCATATTAAGCTTCGTAAAAAAACTGTTAAACCATTAAATCTCAACTTTAAAAAATGAGAATTAGATAAATAGAGAAAAAGAATTGACAATTAGTGGATGTAGTTGTAAATTGTTATTATCAATAATTCGCATCAGAAAACTCGGTTTTGTTTAAGTTGGAAAAAATACAAAAATAAAATATTGAAATACTGATTGGACCACCAAAAGTATGTGAGATAAGAAATTATCGAGTACTTTGGTGGTCTTTTTTATTGGAAAAATGGGTATAAAAACTCCTTTAAGAAAGTTGGAAGGAGGGGGGTATGAATTATCAGTTAGGAAGATTGATTCAAATATCTATATTTTCAAGAGTTTCGGGTCAGACCTCCTAATTATAAAACGTATAGGTTAAATCGGAAATAAAATTTTTGTTAATGGGGGATTTCGTCTGTGATTGAGTTTCAACAAATAATAAAGGAATTTCAACATAAGGGCAAGACAATGAAAGCCTTGGATAATGTTTCGTTAAAAATAGAAAAAGGAGATATTTATGGTGTCATTGGCTATAGCGGTGCAGGGAAAAGCACTCTCCTTAGAATGGTCAATGCCTTGGAAGGACCGACTTCGGGAAAAGTCATTGTAAACGGAAAAGAGTTGGGTACGTTAAAAACCTTAGAGCTTTCACAAGTAAAGAAAAACATCAGTATGATCTTTCAACACTTTAATTTGTTAGATTCCAAGACTGTTTTCGATAACGTGGCGATACCCCTTGTCTTAAATAAAGTTGATAAAGGAATAATCAAACAGCGCGTAAAGGAACTATTAGAATTTGTCGGATTAGCGGATAAAGAAAATAGCTATCCCAGTCAATTATCGGGCGGGCAAAAACAGCGTGTTGGTATTGCCAGAGCATTAGTCACTAATCCGGAAATTCTTTTGTGTGATGAAGCAACATCCGCATTGGACCCAAAAACGACAGTATCCATTCTTGAACTGTTAAAAAGAATAAACAAAGAGTTTACTATCACGATACTCGTCGTTACCCATGAGATGGAAGTGATCCGCAAGATTTGTAATAAGGTAGCTGTAATGGAAAAAGGTAAAGTGATTGAAGCAGGAGATGTCATCGAAGTGTTTGGAAAACCCAAGCAGTCAACAACGAAGGAGTTTATCAAAACGGTCATTCATGATGAAATTCCTTTGAGTGTAATAGATGAGTTAAAAGAAGAATTAAGAAATAAGCGAATCTATCTATTGAAATTCTTCGGAAAAAATTGCACAAAGCTACTGTTGAATACTTTGACAAAAGAGTTTGATATTGAAATGAACATCGTCTTTGCCAATGTCACGGAACTACAGGGAACTACTCTAGGAGTTTTTACTGTTGTCTTTTATGGAGAAGATGCCGATATGGATCAAATTTATCCATATATTAAGGGAAGTGGTATTACGGTTGAAGAGGTGCTTATATGAACAGTGTATCAACAGATTTAATTATTCAATCAATCTATGAAACGTTTTATATGGTATCTGTCTCGCTTCTGATTGGTACTTTAATTGGAGTGCCTCTTGGAATCCTACTGGTTATAACCAGGGCAAATGGAATTAAGTCGAACCACATTTTTTTCACATTACTGAATGGCGTAATCAATATTTTAAGATCGATTCCATTTATTATTTTGTTGGTTGCTATTACACCATTAACGAGATTAATAGCCGGACAGACATATGGTTCAACTGCAGCAATCGTTCCGCTAATTGTCTACATTGCTCCGTTTATTGCTCGTCTGGTTGAAAACTCAGTACTTGAAGTCGGGTCGGGGATTATTGAATTAGCGAAATCGTTAGGGGCCTCTACTTTCCAAACCATTCGCTATTTTCTGTTACCAGAAGCATGGGGTTCCTTGGTGCTGACGCTCACGACAGCAACAATTGGCTTAATTGGGGCAACCGCTATGGCCGGAACGATTGGCGGCGGTGGTGTTGGGAGCCTTGCCATAACATATGGGTACGAACGATTTAACACATATGTCATTATCTTAACCGTAATTATTTTGATTATCATTGTCCAGATCATTCAGGGGATTGGTAATCGGGTAGCAAAAAAACTAAGACATAAATAAAGGAGTTTTGAACATGAAAAAACTTGCTATTTTCATCAGCATTTTAGCATTATTCACTCTCATTCTTTCCGGCTGCAGCAAAGAGGAGAAAACGGCCGGAAAAGAAAAAACAACTATTAAAGTTGGTACATCACCTGGGCCGTACAGTATATTATTTTTAGATGCAATTAAACCTATTTTGGAGAAAAAGGGGTATTCCATCAAGCAGGTTGAGTTTAATGATTTACTTCAAGCAGATGTTGCCCTGGCTGATGGCGGTATTGATTTGAATGTGGACCAGCATACTGCCTATATGGAAAATTTCAATGAAAATAAAAAAGCTGACCTTGTAAGCTTAACACCGATTCCAACGGTTCCTGCAGGAATTTTTCCAGGGAAGAAAAAATCTTTAGAAGAAATTTCCAAAGGTGATACGGTTGGAATTCCAAATGATGCCTCCAATGCAGCAAGAGCCTATGTACTATTACAAAAAGCAAAATTAATAAAACTAAAAGATGGCGTGGAATTAATGAAAGCTACTTCCCAAGATATTGTTGAAAATCCCAAAAATTTAAAAATTGTCGAAATGGATTCTGCACAGATTCCAAGATCGTTGGCAGATTTAGATTATGGGGTCATTCCAGGTAGCATTGTGTATTCCTCTAACATGGATCCGTCAACAAAGCTTTTATCTGAAGATGTTCTAAAACACTTAGAATTAGTGGCAGTAACCAAGAAAGTGAACAAAAACACAAAATGGGCAAAGGAAATTGCTGCAGCCTATCAATCTGATGAATTTAAAGCTTATATGAAAAAACATAACAAAGATAACTATTGGTTTATCCCAAAGGAATTAAGATAAAAACCCGGGAAGTCGGTGATTAATTCACACGGTATGCCCCATAGTTGTAAGGGAGGAATTTGGATGACACTTTTAGTAAGTGAAGTGAACGAGAAGTTAGTAGAAAACTTTAAGGAGGTCGTAAGTTGGAGACGGCATATGCACCAGCATCCGGAGCTATCATTTAAGGAAGAAAAAACGGCACTGTACATAAAAGAGAAGCTCATTAGCTTCGGATTGGAAGTGAAAACAAATATTGGAGGGCACGGTTTAATTGGTATTTTAAAAGGCGCACATCCGGGAAAAACAATAGGACTGCGAGCCGATTTCGATGGCTTACCAATCCATGATGAAAAAGAGGTTCCATATAAATCACAAAATCCTGGTGTCATGCATGCCTGTGGCCATGACGGACATACCGCAGCATTGCTTGGAACGGCAAAAGTATTAAGCGGATACCGCGAAAAGCTTAAGGGAAATGTAGTGTTTATTTTTCAACCAGCAGAAGAAACACCGCCTGGCGGAGCGAAGTTCATGATTGAAAATGGGGCTCTCGAAGGGGTTGATTATGTGTTTGGAGCTCATCTGGATTCGCAAACGCCTGTCGGAAAAGTTACGACAGGGGAAGGCTACCAGATGGCGGCAGTTGATAAATTTTCGATCACCATTCAGGGGAAAGGCGGGCACGGGGCAAAGCCGCATGAAGCCGTCGATTCCATCGTGATTGCCAGTGAAATCGTCAGCTCTTTACAAAAAATTGTCAGCCGCTCAGTAGACCCATTAAGGTCAGCCGTTGTCACAATTGGCGTGTTTCAAGCGGGTAGTGCCTTTAATGTTATTGCCGATAAAGCGGTCTTAGAAGGTACGGTCCGGACATTTGATGCTAGTATCCGCAAACAGGTAGAAGAGCGGATTCGCTGTATCGTTAACGGGATTACGGTTGCGTTCGGTGCCTCTGCTGTTATTGATTATTTAAACGGGTACCCAGCATTATATAACCATCCAGAAGAAACAGAGACGGTCCGCAACCTATTAATTGATGAATTTTCTGAGGGAAATGTGGAGGAGATGGAGCCATCCATGGGCGCAGAAGACTTTTCCTATTTCTTGCTTGAAAAACCGGGCACCTATTTTAGAGTAGGATCGAGAAACGAATGTGAAACGACTCACTACCCACATCATCATCCGAAATTTGACATTGATGAACAGGCCTTATTAAATATTGAACGATCGTTTGTAAAAATTGTTTCGCATTATTTATTTTAAATAAAAAGGAATCAGTCACCAGCCCAATTCATCTTGTAATAAGATATTTCTTTTAAACCAACAACTAGTAAACTGGATCTTAAAAGAATAAGAGAGGTTTTTCGCAGTTAGCCAACATTAATCATGGGAAAGCCAAATCATCCGCTGTTCGGACATCCGAAGGCTCCTATCTCTAATCACTGAGATCTAGGAGCTTTTTGTTTTTTATAATATTTCGATAGGGCATTTTTTTTACAAAAATATAATAAATGGAGGTAAGGCATGATGAGTAAAGTCATAACAAACAAAATTAAGAAATCAATATCAGAACTTGTAGGCAAAACTCCGTTGTTAGAGATAGTCAACTATGAAAAGGAAAATCAGCTAGAGGCAGAGATTATTGGAAAGTTGGAATATTTAAATCCTGCCAATAGTGTCAAAGACAGAATTGCCAAGGCCATGATTGAAGACGCTGAGAAAAAAGGAATATTAGGAAGTGGCTGCACGATCCTTGAAACAACAAGCGGTAATACAGGAATAGGTTTGGCAGCAATCACGGCATCCAAAGGCTACAAGCTTAAAATATATATGCAGGACGGGGTAAGTGAGGAAAGAACGAAAGTAATAAGGGCATACGGAACAGAAGTTATTCCCTTTTCCGATGTACCTGAAGTGGCGGAAGCAATCGAGAAAACCGAGGGAGATTTTGTGGAAGTTATTAATGTCTTTAAAAAGGCTGTTGTTGAAAAAGAGGAAAATGTTGTATTTTTAAATCAACTGGAAAATGAAGCAAATCCCAAAGTTCACAAAGAGACAACAGGACCTGAAATATGGGAGGATACAGATGGCCATGTAGACATTTTGGTTGCAACCGTTGGTACAGGAGGGACACTTAGCGGGGCGGGAGCTTACTTAAAGTCGAAAAACCCCAATATTAAAGTTGTCGGGGTCGAACCGGGGATTTCATCCATAGCTACCTTGGATAATCCGGATATCGTAGAGATCACGGGTGTACACAGATTCTCTGATGTTGGAGATGAAAGAGTACCTGCAAACGTTGATCAAAATGTCATTGATGAAGTAATCGAAGTTGAGACCAGAGAAGCTTATGAAGCTGCAAGAGCAGTGGCTAAATCAGATGGTATCCTAGTTGGAACATCATCAGGTGCTGCGATCTGGGCGGCTACTAGGCTTGCAAAACGTCCGGAAAATAAGGGGAAGAGAATTGTTGTTATTCTACCGGATACCGGGTTGAGATATCTTTCAACAGATCTATTTGAATAATGCTACGAAACCGTAATAGTGTATTAGATCAATGAGTGTTATTTATGCTTTTTAATAAAGATTGCAGTGTTCCAATTGAAGCAAGGGTATATAAATAAAGATAGAAGACAATTGAATAGAAAGGTTCCTTAAGGTCTAAAATATAATTTGACAGGACACTAAATAGTGTCGTATTTTAAATGACAAATACGACACTATTTGGTGTCTTTTTTTAAAATCGTGCAGATCAAGGGGAGGGTGGACTTTTTCGAGAGATTTTGAATCCAAAAAAAGATCAAGCCTTCAGTAGCAGGAGAACTTAATAGAGTGTTAGAGGAAAGGTAAATTCCAAATATAAAAAAATAAACAGACTAAAAGGATGGATGGAAATGTCCTATATTGTTGATTTTAAAAATGTGTCTACGGTGGGATTAGAGTCTTCACCTGTAGCAGAATCGCTTGCTGGTTTACGTGCAAATGAAGCCCGTTACTTTATGAACAAATACAAGCATGAATTAACAGTGGTACCAGCTAGTGAAAGTCAGGATACCCTGGATTATGTGAACCGAATATTGAAAGAAGAACGTGATCTCGAATTTGCAGCCAAACCTTTGGAAACATCGAGTTTTCAGGTAGAGAATATCAAATGGACCTACGTCTTTTATGAGGATGGTCTTTCAATCAACGTCTTGTATACGTTGGATAACCCTAAGAAGAGGGCTGTTGGTTTCAAGCTTTCTGAGGGGATGGAGGTTCCAAAGGAATTAGAAGGGAAATTTAAGTTTGCCAGGCAGAAGTCTAAACTGGCTGGAACCATTCGCGGCTCGTTTTTTGTCATTAAGGGGGAATATTAAAGTCAGCAAGAAACCGGGAACGTAGAGACCATCTATGTTCCTGTTTTAATGGAAGTCAGTAAGAAACCGGGAACGTAGAGACCGTCTATGTTCCTGTTTTAATGAAGTCAGCAAGAAACCGGGAACGTAGAGGAGGTCTATGTTCCTTTTTTAAAGAAGTCAGCAAGAAACCGGGAACGTAGAGGAGGTCTATGTTCCTTTTTTAAAGAAGTCAGCAAGAAACCGGGAACGTAGAGGAGGTCTATGTTCCTTTTTTTATGAAGTCGGCAAGAAATCGGGAACGTAGAGGAGGTCTATATTCCTGTTTTAAAGAAGTCAGCAAGAAACCGGGAACGTAGAAACCATCTATGTTCCTGTTTTAATGGAAGTCAGCAAGAAACCGGGAACGTAGAGACCGTCTATGTTCCTGTTTTAATGAAGTCAGCAAGAAACCGGGAACGTAGAGGAGGTCTATGTTCCTTTTTTAAAGAAGTCAGCAAGAAACCGGGAACGTAGAGGAGGTCTATGTTCCTTTTTTTATGAAGTCGGCAAGAAATCGGGAACGTAGAGGCCGTCTATGTTCCTGTTTTAATGATGTGAGCAAGAAACTAGGAACGTAGAGTAAGTGTATGTTCCTGTTTTAATGAATCCAGCAAGAAAGCAGGAACGTAGGAGCGGTCTATATTCCCGTTTTAAAGAAGTCAGCAAGAAACCGGGAACGTAGAGACCGTCTATATTCCCGTTTTAAAGAAGTCAGCAAGAAACCGGGAACGTAGAGACCGTCTAAGTTCCAGTTTTAAAGAAGTCAGCAAGAAACCGGGAACGTAGAGACCGTCTATGTTCCTGTTTTAATGGAAGTCAGCAAGAAACCGGGAACGTAGAGGCCGTCTATGTTCCTGTTTTAATGAAGTCAGCAAGAAACTGGGAACGTAGAGACCGTCTATGTTCCTGTTTTAACGAAGTCAGCAAGAAACTGGGAACCTAGAGACTGTCTATATTCCCATTTTTATGAATTCAGCATCAACTTGGAAACGTAGTGGGGTTCCGTAGTATTGATCCTTCCAACAAAGTGTTTTCATTTAATAGGAAATATATTAACAACAAAGCATAAGTAGTAAATAAACAAAGACATCAATGCAGGCTTTTTTTCATACTATATGTTGGAGGTGGAAAAATGCCGAGAGTAAGTTACCGAAGTTCAGATGTTGATTTAATGGCAAGGATGATGAGAGCAGAAGCCGAAGGTGAAGGAAAACAGGGGATGTTATATGTTGGTAACGTCATAGTGAATCGCCTTGTAGCTAATTGTTTAGATTTTAAAGGTTTAAGAACAGTAAACCAAGTTATTTATCAAGTACAAGGAGGAAATTTTTCCTTTGAAGCAGTTCAAAAAGGCAATGTTTTTTATCAAAGAGCACGAACTGCGGAAAGAAGATTAGCCAGACAGAATTTGGAGTATTGGAGGCAACACCCAGGGAAATATGCCCTTTGGTATTTTAATCCACATGCCCCATGTCCTCCGACTTGGTACGGTCAACCACAATCCGGTCAATTTAAAAATCATTGTTATTATGAACCAAAAGCGGGAACATGTGATAGTGTTTATAGTGGTTAAGCTTGCTCATTGAGTAAGCTTTTTATTTTATGTTTCAGTCGGTTAAAATAGAAAGCAGTGTAATTTCAATTTTAGAAAAGCACTGCTTATTTTTTTACCCTATCTAGACAAAGAATCCTTAAAATAATAGTTAGAGATCATGCTTTACAATAGAAATTTTTGTAAAGGAGTCGTTACCATGGCAAGAGTTTTATTTATAAATAGTGGATCAGAAGGGCATGTAAATCCAACCATAGGATTGGTACAAGAACTGATTAAGCGAGGCGAGGAGGTTGTATATTTTACAATCGAAGAGTTTCGAGAGCGATTAGAAAAAACAGGGGCAACTGTAAGAACGATTGATGCCCAAAGGTTTATAAAAGCCTTTATCTCTGGCGGGAGAAGTAATTTTCTCGAAAGAATCAATGGTTTGCTGCATACGGCAGATATTGTGATACCAAGTGTTTTGGAACAAATTGAAGGAGAGCAGTTTGATTATATCCTTCACGATTCTATGTTTGGTTGCGGTCGCTTACTCTCCCAAATTCTAAAGTTACCTGCTATAAATTCTTGTACTACTTTTGCAGAGTCGGAAGCATCATTCCATAACAAGCTCAAGCAGCTTTCGAAAAATATTCCCGCAGAAACTTTCCGTGAATATCAAAGGTTGGTCGAAAGGGTGGAGGAGAAATATGGTGTGCAGATCAATTCACCTTATGAAGTATTTTGTAACCCTGCACAGCTTACCATTGTCTACACTATCAGGGGCTTTCAACCTTTTGAAGAAGAATTTGATCAAACTTATAAATTTGTGGGTCCATCGATTGCTACGAGGCAGACGCATGAAAATTTTGATACAATGACAGTCATGATAAAAAATCCAATTTACATATCTTTAGGGACAGTCTTTAATCAAGAGATTGAATTTTATAAGCTATGTGTCGTAGCATTTGGCAACACAGAACATCCTGTGGTCATGTCGATAGGGAATAACACTCAAGCTTCTGATTTGGGGGATATACCTAAAAACTTTATTGTAAAAAATTATGTTCCGCAAACAGAGGTACTAAAATACGCCAAATTATTTATCACTCATGGAGGAATGAACAGTGTCCACGAAAGCCTCTATTACGGAGTACCGCTGATTGTCATCCCGCAGAGCGCAGATCAACCGTTTATTGCCGATCAAGTTGCCAAAATTGGAGCTGGAATTCAATTACAAATGCAAGAATTGACGCAAAAGCAGTTGCGTGAAGCTGCAGAATATGTGATAAACCAACCTTCTTTCCAAAAAGCTGTGGCACAAATGAGGGAATCCTTACTAAGGTCAGGTGGATATCAGCAGGCTGTAAATGAGATTTTTGAATTTAAAAGACAATATAACATCTAAGAGAGCAATTTTGTTTTAGCCAAATCAATGAAAGGCCTTCTAAGGTTTCATTTAATAGAATGTCAAAAAAAGACATTGGTTTTAAACATTGAATACATTACACTATAAAATAAACCATCAAAAGGAATGTTTTTACGTTTTTTAACTGATTATCTTGGGGTGAGAGGAAAGCAAAATGGGGTTTAATCATGGGATGATCGATTTTTTTCTTTTTACGTTGTTGTTAGTATTTTTTTCACTCTATATCAAAAGTAAATGGGACAACCTTAGGAAGACACCAGTGACTTTGAAATCAAGAATCAAGATCATTGATAGTTTGATTATTTCTTACAATAATAAGGTTCATAGAAATGAACTTGAGAAAAATTATCTGGATACGCTTAAAGATCTTCAAGATTTAAAATTTGCATTAGACGAGTCAAACCTAGTGCAGATTGTTGACAAAAATGCCAATGTTTTATATGCCAATGAAAAATTTTGCCGTCTCTCTGAATATTCGTACGAAGAACTAAAGGGAAAAAACATGAGAATGTTGAACAGTGATTATCACACAAAAGAGTTTTTTAAAGACCTTTGGGATACTGTTTCCCAAGGAAAAGTATGGAACGGGGAAATGCGAAATAAAACAAAAAGCGGTAAATATTTTTGGGTCTATACAACAATTGTTCCATTTTTGGATAAAAATAATCAGCCATTTCAATATATTGTTATTCGCAATGACATAACCAAAAGCAAAGAAAATGAGAAAAAGCTGGAATACTTATCAAATGTGGACGGTTTAACAGCTCTTTATAACCGTAGATACTTTGATAAAATTCTTAATGAGTATATAGCCTCCTCTCTTCAAAAACGCGAGCCCCTTTCCGTAATTTTATTCGATGTGGATTATTTTAAATGTTACAACGATCACTATGGACATGTATTAGGTGATCAGTGTTTGATTACTATATCAAACCGAGTGAAAGACTTAATGAATTCACATGAGTCTATCTGTGCAAGATATGGGGGAGAGGAATTTGCGATAATCCTTCCTCAAAAAGATTCAAATGAGGCATGTTTTATAGCTGAGAGGATCCGATTAGAAATTGAAAATCTACATATCCCTCACGAAAGATCTAAAATAAATAGATCGGTAACTTTGAGTTTAGGCGTGGCCTCCATCATCCCAAATCAAATTACTAAATCATGTCAACTATTAGATCTTGCTGATAAAGCTCTATATCAAGCGAAGAAACTGGGGAGAAATAGGGTTGCTCAATATGCAGATCTTAATTTGAACCTCCATGTATAAGCGACCACAATATAACTCAAAAGAATCTGGAAAATGTACAACCGTTACATCTTTCTTGGTTCTTTTTTATTAGCTAAACGTTTGTTTAGAAATATTCCCCCTTATTTGTTAAACTGTATTTACTTTTAATGGTGAGGTTTTTTAAAAATGAATCCCTATAGAAATTATATTGAATTCAATAGACAAAAATGGTCAGCTCTTCGCAATAAAACTCCTCTGTTGTTATCAGCGGAAGAGCTAGAGAAGATTAAGGGGTTAAATGAAGAAATCTCTCTTCAAGAGGTGGAAGAAGTCTATTTGCCGTTGACCCGTTTAATTAATTTAAAAGTGAAGGCTTCGCAACAATTGCAGGGGGCAACTAACTCATTTTTAGATTTCAAAGCTAAGAAGGTCCCTTATATTATTGGAATTGCTGGAAGTGTAGCGGTTGGGAAAAGCACCACTGCCAGGGTTATTCAAACCCTTTTATCACGGTGGGACAGTCATCCAGAGGTATCTTTAATTACGACTGACGGTTTTTTATACGCAAAAGAGACCTTGGAAAGAAAAGGGCTAATGAGTAGAAAGGGGTTTCCCGAGAGCTATGATACAAAAAAATTAATAAAGTTTATGATGGATGTGAAATCCGGAAAAAGGAAAGTGGAAGCACCTGTTTATTCCCACTTAACGTATGACGTTGTTCCTGATCAAGTTGAAGTAATAAGCAATCCGGATATTCTAATTGTAGAAGGGATTAATGTCCTTCAAGTGAATAAAACCGATCAAGTATTTGTCAGCGACTTTTTTGATTTCTCCATTTATATTGATGCAGATGAAAAAAACATTAAAAAGTGGTACATTGAAAGATTTTTGATGCTTCAACAGACGGCTTTTCAAAATCCAAAGTCCTATTTTAACCGATTTACCTCACTGACCAAGGATGAGGCGATGAACAAAGCTGCTGAAATTTGGCAGGAAATTAATGCCCCAAATCTAAGAGAAAACATATTACCAACAAGACGACGGGCACATATTGTGTTTAAAAAGGGCTCCGATCATACAATGGAAAAGATCTACTTAAAAAAATATTAATTAACACTTAAATGCCAGTCCATTGTGATTGGCATTTTTCCTATTTAAATATCATTAACATTGACAATAGGGGTTTATGCCCATAAAATAAATCGTATGCGATGTATCGTATACGATTTATTTTATGAAAGGTGGGGGTGAAGTAGTGGATAAAGCTAGATTTATTGGGGAATCAGTCGATTTTATTCATCGTTATACAATGAAAAGCCTTCAGAAAGAAGCTGAGGAGCATGGTGTCACGATTCCACAAGTAAGAGTTATTGGCGATGTGTTTGCTCATAAAACTGTCAGTATCAAACAACTCTCTCAAAACCTAAAAATGACGCAAAGTACAGTTTCAGACATTGTGGAAAGACTTATTTCCAAGGGATTCCTGATAAAAACCCCTAATCCAAAGGATAAGCGATTAGCGGACATTTCCTTGTCTGAACGACTTGCGGAAGAAATAGATGAGAACGTAGCAGAGATAACCAATAAGGCTTTAGTGGGAGTATTAAACCTGTTGACTCCAAACGAACAAGCGATTGTCGAGAAGGGGATGGAATTATTAGTATCAGCTGTTAAGGAAAAAATGGAAGTTGAAGGATTGGATCATCGTGAATTCATCGACATTTTGTTTTTCTCTGAAAAAGGCAATCGTAAAAAATAAACATTTTAATTGAAAATGGAGGATGCAAAGTGAGAAGCATCATAAAAGGGCGTTGGGTCCTATTTACAATCTGGTTGATTGTGACAATATTGCTAACAGTCATTCAACCTGACATCAATGCCATACTCCGGCAAAAGGGGCAGCAAGGAACAAGTAGTGAGAGTCCTTCGGTCATGGCAAATCATATCCTGAAGAAAATGGATACGACGACGGGCACAAACAACCTTATAGTTTTTTATGATAAAAATAAAATTTCTAATGATGAGTTGAAAAAAATCGGTGATGCGGTAAAGTCTATTCATGTTAGTCGGTCAGAGCTGGGTATCACAAACATGATTGATCCCTTCAGTATGCCCGAAGCAAAAAGCTCATTAGTTTCTAAAGATGGCACCACACTCATGGTGAGCTATAAACTTGATAAGAAAGATAGAGAAATAGACGAAATCAAGAAGCAGTTTGAAAGTAAACTAGATCAAGTACCTGTTGATTATTTCCTTAGTGGGGAAGATTTTATCAATAATGATTATTTAAAGGCATCTCAATCCGGTGTCGAGAAGAGTGCTGTTTTGACCGTTGTCTTTATTTTAGTCGTACTGATCTTAGCATTTAGATCAATCGTGACCCCGCTGATTTCCCTTGTGGCTGTCGCCTTTTCCTATCTCTGTTCCATGGGAATTGCAGCCCAGTTAATAGATAAAGCTGGATTTCCTGTAACCAGCCTGACTCAAATGCTACTGGTTCTGATCCTTTTTGGGATCGGTACAGATTACAATATCCTTTTGTTTAATCGATTTAAAGAAGAACTATCACAGGGTCACTCAGTAGATGATTCGATTATCACGACCTATAAAACAGCTGGAAAAACAATTGCCTATAGTATTCTTACGGTATTTATTGCATTCCTTGCTCTCGTTTTTTCTGAGTCCCCTATTTATAAATCTGGTGTTGTTGTCGTAATAGGTGTTACCGTCCTGTTACTGGAAATTTTGACGTTAACCCCTTTTATCATGAAAGTATTGGGTAAGAAAATTTTCTGGCCATCTAAAAATGTAAATGGCCATAAGGAAAACAAGTTCTGGGAGAAAACCTCTTCCTTTGGTACAAAGCATCCTGCTATCGTGATCATCGTCATCCTATTAATCATTGGGCCAATGGTCTATTTCCATCAGGAAAAGCTTAACTTTGATACCGTTGGGGAACTTGGAGATCGATACCCTTCATCTAAAGCTATCAATCTAGTTGCGAAGCATTTTGGTAAAGGGCAGGCAATGCCTGCTACAGTGGTCATTGAGAATAAAAAAGCACTTGATAATAATGACTCTCTTGCGGTCATTGATGATGTAACAGAAAAAATAAAGGAAATTAAAGGTGTGAAGCAAGTTTCCTCTGTTACCCAGCCTTTAGGGAAGAAGATTGAGGATTTTTACGTTGATCGTCAAATGGGATCTGTAACAGATGGAATTTCGCAAACTCAAAATGGTGTGGACCAGATACATGATGGATTGACAGAAGCACAAGAAAAGCTCGGATCAGCAGACTTTTCTAAAGTCAACCAAATGGTTGATGGTACAGCAAAGCTTCAAGATGGAATGAGTGCCCTAACCAATGGATTAAAACAAATCCAATCAGGTATTGATGATGGATCAACGAATTCACAATCGATTAGCAATGGAATGGCTGCCATCGAAACAAATCTCTCCAAAATGAGCAGCGGCGTAGCCATGCTAGCTGAAAATTATGGTAAAATGCAGGCCGGATATAAGGAAATGGGTACCCACTATCAAGAGGCGGCACAGGCTCTTCTAGGTGTGAAAGGTGCAATCATGCAAATGCAATCTATGGCAGATGCCTTAGGAAGCAGTTATTCCAATTCTAATAAAGATGCTAATTATCAGGCATTAAAGTATACAATTGACCAATTGTCTACATCTTTAGCCCCCATTACACCTGAAGGAATCAAGGCATTAAATCAAAATTACAATGCCGTAACTTCTGGATTTGGTACAGCCAATACCAATCTTGCCAGTATGGGCAGCGGCTTATCACAAATGGCAGATGGGATGAACAAACTGAAAGCCGGACTAGGTCAAGCGTCCTCCGGAATTGGCACCATCGTCACAAATATGAATAAAGTGAATGATGGTCTTGGCCAAATGAAATCAGGTCAGGAACAGCTTGTAGCTGGACTTAACGGTTTCAGTATCTTTGGTGAAAAATTATCGGATGTTAACGGTGGATTAAAACAAATATCTGATGGACTTGGTCAAACAAATGGTTATTTATCTCAGCTTACTACGAACAAATCCTTCTTTATGCCAAAGGAAGCTTTGGAGAACAAGGACTTTAAAAAATCATTAGATTCGTTTATGTCAGAGGATCGGAAAATCACCAAGATGACGGTTGTATTGAGTGATGATCCCTATTCAACGAAAGCTTTAAATACGATTAATAAAATAAATAAAACCGTTACAGATGGGCTTAAAGGAACAGCACTTTCAGCTGCTAAAAGTGGAACGTCTGGATCAAGTGCTACAACCAATGATATGAACGATGTCTTGTCTAGAGATTTAAATCGAACCACTGTAATCGTGATTATTGGTGTATTGCTTGTCCTATTCTTGGTTATAAGGTCTTTTTGGACACCAGTCTTTATCACAGCATCCCTTTTAGGGGCATACTATGCAGCCATGTTCGCGATCAACTATATTTTCATAGATTTAATGGGATATGAGGGGATTTCCTCCTTTGTGCCATTCTTCTCCTTTATTATCATAGTATCCTTGGGAGTGGACTATAGCATATTCTTAATGATGCGCTTTAAAGAATATCCAGATTTGTCCCCTAAAGAGGCGATCGTTTTGGCATCTAAGAATATCGGCGGCGTCATCATTTCAGCGGTGATCATCCTTGGCGGGACATTTGCGACACTTATGCCTTCTGGAATGGTCCTTTTAACTGAATTGGCCATTGCTGTAATAACCGGACTTGTCGTACTTTGCTTTATTTTGCTTCCGCTCTTTGTTCCAGCATTAATTGTACTTCCGGATACCCTAGCAAATTTATTCTCTAGGAAAAAGGGTGAGAATTTTTCTTTAGAGAAAGAAGTAGTTTAATTAATGTGGGACCTAAGTAATAAGGCTGGCTCTTAATTGGAGTCAGCTTTTATTATTTACGTAAAAAAAGGAATAGTCATTTGAAAGGGATTTCAAAAAGGGCAATTTATATGATATTATATAAAATTGATTCGTTGTATGATGTTGATGTTACTAGAATACCTAGGCATGTTTATTAATAAGGGGAGAATGAAATGAATTTAAAACCTGAGAATCTTACTAAAACCAAATCTCCATTATTTATTACTATTTATCATAAATTATATAAATTAATAATGGATGGAACATTTCCTCCTGACAGTAGGCTTCCGACAGAACCAGAATTAGCAAAAATATTAGGTGTCAGCAGAATGACACTTAGACACGCACTCTCTCTATTACAAGAGGATGGTTTGGTTAAAAATATCCATGGGAAAGGGAATTTTATCACAAAATTTCATCAAAACCAAAAGGCTTTTGGGTTAGAGAAAATGGGTAATCCTCTTTATAAATGTTATCTTGAAAAAGTAGATGACGTGGAAATAGAAGTTAGAATTGAATTGGTCAGTGACTATGCTAAGCAAGTATTAAATAGAAATATGACCGCGATTGTTTCTGTTGACCGCTGGTATATGAATGGCGATGAAGTGGTTGCCTATGCTTTTTCCATGATGGCCATCGAGGCCATTTCAGAATTAGATTTGGACCTACAAGACAAACAACAAATATTAGAAATGCTTGAACAAAAAATATATGACCTTGCGAATTCATCAACGATTGAAATTAAACGTTCCAATTTTATTAAAATTCCTTCCCATAAAAAATCTAAAATTTCTAGTGGGAAAGAATGCAACTTGATTTTAGAAAGTGTTTATATTAGTGATAAATACCCGGTTGTCCATAATAAATTTTATATTCCTACCGAGCTCAGTCAAATCACCATAAATGCATCTAAATAGATCTTTTTAACAGTGCCTTTTTAATAAAATGCACTGTTTTTATTTTGTTCACAAAAAATCTATTGTAAGTAATTTTTGTTTATGATAACCTTTTCATTGTTGAGATTAGACAAGTTTTTATACAACTATACAAAGTTGTATGTTTTTTTAGAAGCAATGTAAGCGGCACCATTATTACTATATTGTAAGGAGAATGTAAAATGAACACTACTAAAGAAACAGCACATATCAAACCAAATGGAGTAGAAATTGCGGAAACAATCCTTTTACCTGGCGATCCTTTAAGAGCCAAATTTATTGCTGAGACCTACTTGAAAGATGTAGTGCAGTTCAATTCTGTCCGTAATATGTTTGGTTATACAGGAACGTATAAAGGGAAGAAAATCTCGGTAATGGGGACAGGTATGGGGATGCCTAGCATGAGCATCTATTCATGGGAATTAATTCATGTTTTCGGTGTGAAAAATTTAATCCGGATTGGCTCTTGTGGGGCCATTCAAGATCAGTTAAATCTGTATGATATTGTATTCGCAATGGGAGCATCCACAGATTCTCGCTATGTACATCAATATAAGCTACCTGGGCATTTTTCAAATATCGCTTCTTTTTCATTACTAGAGAAAGCCAAGAAGATAGCAGATGGAAAAGATCTTCCGGTTCATGTTGGAAATGTACTTTCGAGTGATATCTTTTACAATGCAGACCCGACCGCGGTAGAAAAATGGAAGGAAATGGGCATTTTAAGTGTGGAAATGGAGACGGCAGCTCTTTATATGAATGCCGCCTATGCGGGTGTTAATGCACTTGGGCTTTTCACCGTCAGCGACCACATTTTGAGAAATGAGCAAACAACACCAGAGGAAAGAGAAACAGCCTTTACTAATATGATGGAAATTGCCTTAGAACTTGCTTAAATCTTAAAGTCTGAGTTAACAATGACAGCTATGAACTTCAAACAAATGCGAAGAGGAGAAAAATCAAATGGCAACCATGAGTGCAACTGCAACAATCGCTGAAACAAGAGAATATAATGTCAAAAAAGCAGTACCTGTTATTTTACTATTGTTTCTACTTTGTTTAGTCATTGACAATTCATTTAAAATCATTTCAGTAGATATGGCAAAGGATTTTAATATATCTGCAACGATGGTTAGCTGGCAAGCTACACTTGCTGGATTAATGATCGGAATCGGAGCAGTCGTTTACGCCGCATTGGCAGACACCATCAGCATAAAACGACTCTTTGCTGTGGGAATCATCCTAATATGTGTTGGATCCATTCTGGGTTATATTTTCCAACATTCCTTTATTCTAGTCGTTTTATCAAGAATTATTCAAACTGCAGGATTAGCTTCAGCTGAGACATTATATGTTATTTTTGTAACTAAACATTTGCCAGCAAATGAACAAAAGAAGTTTTTAGGGTTAAGTACTAGCAGTTTTGCTCTTTCGCAGGTAATTGGAGCCCTGACTGGTGGATACATCTCAACCTATTTTCATTGGACCACGTTATTTTTGGTTCCATTAATTACCCTTCTCTTTCTTCCCTATATACTAAAGTATTTACCGAATGAAGAAAGAAAATCGGGCAGTATTGATGTAGTAGGATTGGTTTTAATTGCTGCAATATCTGCTTCACTATTGTTATATATTACGGATTTTAATTTCCTTTATTTACTTGGATTTGTTGCAGCAATAGTCTTATTTTTACTATATATTAGCAAGAATTCAAAAGCATTTATTGGTATTTCTTTTTTCAAAAACAAACAATTTCTTTCAACATTAGCGATTACCTTTATTATTTATTCCATCCAGTTAGCGTATATTTTCTTGTTTCCGTTTCTACTTGAAAAAATATATCATTTAAAACTGGATACCATTTCATTACTGTTAATCCCAGGTTATGTTCTAGCAGCTGTAATTGGAGCTCTTTCTGGAAAGACAGCCAAGTTAATGGGAACAAGACAATGTATTACGATTGCAATGGCTGGGATTACTATTAGTCTGCTAGCCGGAGCCTTCTTTATCCAAAGTTCTGTGATTGTGTTTGTGATCTCCATGATTATATTTGCCAGTTCATTTGCCTTTATGTATGCACCGTTGATTGACTCATGTGTCGGCACAATTGCCAAGGAAAAGTCGGGAACTGCTGTAGGATTCTTTAATTTAACAATAAATGTGGCCTGCTCCATTGGGATTGCCTATACGGCAGCCATGTTGGATCACCCATCAATGAAAGGAACCTTCCTTGGGTATATCACCAATCCGAACATTTCTTTATATAGTAATATTTTATTGGTTCTATCTATAATAACTGTATGTTGTTTAACCTTGTATTGGGTATTAATTGGACGGTTTTCCAATGCTAAAAATTAAATAAAAAGCGAAGAAGATAGGATTTGTAGCAACCCTATCTTCTTTTTTTGTCCAAAAATATATCTTTGTTTAATATTTTATTGAAAATGAACCTTTTGTGAAAAATACAAAAATGTGAACACGCTTACAATTCTAGCAATTTACTAATGATAGAATAAAAACGTCCAAAAAAAGGATATAAGGAGGAAGGATAATGAAGGCACACAGTATGAAAAAAGCAATCGCAGTTGCAGCCACTGCTGTCTTATTAGCAGGGGGCTTTGCTTTTCCAGCAAGTGCTTGTACATCGGTTTTTGCCGGAAAAAAAGCCACAGCTGATGGCTCCGTCTTAGTTGCTCGAAATGAGGATGTTTCAAGTGCATGGGCAAAGCATGTCAAAGTTTTTCCGAGGGCAAGTCATAAAACTGGGGAAAAACAAAGTTTTGCAACAGGTTTAACCGTTCTGCAGCCATCCGTTTCTTATAAGTACATAGCTGTACCTGACTGGGATCCATCTGAAGGGCCTTTCGAAGAGGCAGGAATTAATGAATATGGAGTAGCAGTCTCAGCAACAAACAGTGCATATGCCAATAAGCAAGCAGAGGCAGTTGATCCATTCATAGAAAAAGGAGTCACTGAGTCTGTAATTCCAAGCTTGATTTTGCCACGAGTAAAAACAGCCCGGGAAGGTGCACAGTTACTCGGTTCTTATATCGAAAAATACGGTTCAGCAGAGGCTAATGGTCTTGCAATTGCCGATAAAAATGAAATTTGGTATTTTGAGGTTGGAACTGGACATCAGTGGGTTGCAGAAAAGGTACCTGATACTGCTTATCTAATAGTTGCTAATGGCCTAAGAATTGATAACGTGGATCTTTCTGATACAAATAACTTTATCGGTTCCAAAACATTAATTTCCTTTGCAGTTAAAAATGGTCTAATTACCAACTATCAACAAGGCCAAAAATTTGACTTCGCTGGGGTTTATGGAGATGTAGGTCAACTATACAATTCTCGACGCGAATGGTGGGGACAAAAAACATTTACTCCATCTAAGGTACAAGATGCAAATCTAAAACGTTACCCACTATTTATGGTTCCAGATAAGAAAATTAAACCAAAGGAGATCATGCAATTCTTAGGTTCTCACTATGAGGGAACACCGTATGATCCATCAACACCAACTGGTAAAAACGAACGTGCCGTTGGTGTCGACCGTACAGTTGAATCTCATGTTATCCAATTGAGATCAAATATGCCTGCTGACATCGCGAATGTCATGTGGCTAAGCTTGGCTAATCCTGAATACAGTGTGTACCTACCATTCTATCAAGGAATAACAGACACTCCAGCTTCTTATAAACTTGGCAATGATAAATATAGCGATCAGTCTGCCTATTGGGCATTCCGTGCCCCAGCGGCTTTAGCAGCAACAAATCCAGCTGTGCTGGGAGTCGGAGTGAAAAACTATTGGAATCAATACCAAGATAACTTATTAAAAAATCAAAACTATATTGAAAAAAATGCAGTAAACCTTTATTCCACTGATAAGAAAAAAGCACTTCAATATATAACACAATATAGTAATTACAAGGCTCTGAATGCCGTTAAACAAGCAAAATTATTGAGAGATGGTTTAATTACAAAAATTGCAAGCAAATCAAGTGGCGTTTTTAATCCAGATCTATAAAAGGGTAAAGTAGGAACAGGCAAATGCAACATGCATTTGCCTGTTTTTTTAATAGAGAAACTTATGGCTCCATTGTGGCAGTAGTAGGATACCTCCCAATTTAGTTAAAGATTTTTAATGGTCAATCATAATTTGAATATTTTTCCTGTTAAATTCCGATAATGGAAAGGAATCTTGAGTAAACATAATGAATTAGTTAAGGATATTCTTTTTAAAAAATAGGAGGCAATGATGGGGAGACTAATCCATTTCGAAATTCATGTAGATGACATGGAACGTGCAAAGAAGTTTTATGGCGAGGTATTTGGCTGGACATTTCAGGATTGGACAGAGTATGCCGGAATGCCTTACTTTGGGGCAGTGACCGGTGATGAAAGCCAGCTAGGGATTAATGGAGCGCTGATGCAGCGGCAAAGTGCTGCGCCACAACCCGGTCAGGCTGTAAATGGCTATGCTTGTACAATGGGTGTGGGAAATTATGATGAAACAGAAGCGAAAATTTTGGAGAATGGCGGAAAATTGGCCATGCCAAAGTACGCTCTGCCGGGAATGGCTTGGCAAGGCTACTATTTAGATACCGAAGGAAATGTTTTTGGCATTCATCAACCCGATGAAAATGCAAAATAGCATGAATTTACCAGAGGTTGCCGGCAACTTGGAGAATGTACGTAAGATTTGTCCTTCCTTGCCTGATGCCGTTGAAATTGTTGACGGTCATGGGCATATTACGTTTAAAATCACTTGAAAGTCATTTGTGATCATAGGCGAAAGAGAGAAGAATGGATTCAATTTGTCGTTCAAGTCTGACAGGGAAACTCAGGAGTTCTTGCTGCAGAAGGAGTATTTTTACAAAACTCCTTTTATCGGACGTTACGGATGGGTATCGATTAAAAATCCAAAGGAAAACGATTGGAATGAACTATCAGAGTTAATCCAAGAAGCTTATCTGAGTGCGGCACCAAAGCGATTGGTTAAGAAATGGAAAGAATCACTTTCTAAATAGTCGTATGAAAAGACCGCCTTTTATTAAAGAGACGGTCTTTATCATGTATTTATGACACTTTTTGGATGCAGTTTTTTGGCTTTGCGATTATTTAGTAATATTCGTTTTCTAAAAGATAGGTAGGAATGATGGTGGTTTCCCAATCGGAAAGTAGTTATAGTTCTGACATATTTTGATTACTCGTTAATAACACGAAACTAGCAAATCAACAAAGCTTTGATAGTCTGTTGCAGTAACTATTTTGGCAACATTTCCTTCGTCCGTCAATATCGTGGCTAGAGAGTCCATAACCTCATGAAATATTCTCCTATCATCCTTACTTACAGATAAGAGGAAGACTAAATTCACGTCTAGATCATTCCACTTAATCCCTTTTGTATTTAATAAAACAAACATTCCAGTCTTTTTGGCATTCATTTTGATTGCGTGTGGAATAGCAATACGTCCAAAAGCTGTGGCGGACATAGATTCTCGTTCTTTTACGCTGGTAAGAAAACTGTTGTCCACAAATCCTTTTTGTTCCATGATTTTACACATCATAGTCAACGATTCCTCTTTGGTCCCTTCAGTATGAACGAGTTCGAATAGTTGTTCGTCAATGATCGCTTCGATATTTTTTTTGAAAGATTCCCTACGTTTTATTTCTTTAAGTTCGCTAATCTTATTGGTGACCTTTTTCTGATCGATGCTTGAGAAAAAAGGATTGATGACAACAAAAGGTATCTTTGGAACCGAATTGAGCTGAACGGCGGAAATAACCAAGTCACTGTTAAGTGCATTCAAATCACTCTCATTAGTGACAATGTGTTGTATAAGAAGTTCTTCACCAAATTGTTTTGTTAACTTGTCTGTCAACTGTACATTGTAATTATAGTAAAAAGGAAAAAGGATGGAACAGGTAATTTTGGAATTGGCCTGTTTTTGCATTTCTAAGGCATAGCCCAAATGAAAAGCAATATAGGCAATTTCGTCATCATTCATACTAAAGCCTGTTTCTTCCTTGATCGTATAAGAAACATGAACCGCACAATCATAGATGGAAGGGCAATTCAGCTTAATGGTTGAAGTTAAGGGATTCTTGCTTGAAAAATGATTCTCCAAACGCATAAGTAAATTTTTAATATGAAGGGTGAAGCGTACCAAAAAGTCTGCATCCTCAATGAAAAGATAATAATTATTTTGTAATTCATCAAGAATTTTTCCAACCAAATTTAAGCATTGTAATCCGGCAACATCTTGCAAATCAGATAGCTGCAAATGCATAAAATTAACACTTGTTCCACTACTGGATATTAGAAGCATAAGGTCACGCAATTCACCTTCAGAGTAATCGAGGCCGAAATGCTCCCCTAGTTTCTTAGCAATTTCACTTGCAATTTTATATTCCTTTTCTTGAATTATTTCCCCATCCACTTGCTTTGGGTAAATAAAGTGGTTCTTCATCCGATCAATTGCAATAGCTATGTGCAGGATCACATTTGTCAGGGAATAATCATTTGTAAAATAATGATGTGTGGAAAATACCTCAACAACTACATCACGGATATAATCGATATCAAATCCTTCAAAAGATGTCTTAAGCTTATCTATATCAAGGAAATTGTCATTTGTCTCACTATAGAGCATCGAGCTCATCAATTTCCGTTTACTCTTTTCACTCCCGACAATTTCAATTATGTCCCCATAAGCTCTCAGTTCCAAATCATGATTCATTAAACGCTTTTTTACTTTACGTAAATCGCCTTTTAACGTAACTTCACTGATAAACAATTCCTCACTTAAATCGTAAATATTTAAGGAACCTTCCACATTAACGAGGCTTTTTATCAAATAATCAGCTCGTTCTTTCGGGGTTTGTGGTATGGTCCGATTCATTGATGACAGGAATGGATTTAATCTTTTCAGATCCACTTGATAACCCATTTTGGAAGAAAGAATTAATCCTTTTTCTAAGGAGTTTATATCAGCAATATAAGTTTTTACACTTCGCTTTGAAATACCCAGTGCATTGGCAAGCTGTGAGGAAGATGTCCATCCGTTCTGCATACTAAGCTGGCGAAGGATATTTCTGTATTTAATATTCATATATTTTCAACCTCATATCAACATAAAATGTAGATTTGCACCGTGAAAAACATAGATTTGCACCATGAAAAATATTTTCTTGCACCACCTTAGTGTAAGGGAATATTTGAGAGAAGTCGAGATTCATTTTATAGTGGATATATAAATGATAGCGCTATCAAATAAATTGAAACTGAGGCGATTCAGATGAAAAAATTAAATGTCTTATTAGTTTGTGGGTCTGGGGCAAGTTCAGGATTTATGGCATCCAATATCCGAAAAGCAGCAGCAAAACGAAATATTGACATTAGTATTAAGGCACGTGGAGAAGCGGAAATTGAAAACTATATTGATGAAATTGATGCTCTGATGGTCGGTCCGCACTTAGCCTATATTATGGAAGATATCGAAGAATATATTGGCGACACAGAAGTAAAAGTACTTCTTATGAAGCCAAGTTACTATTCAACTCTTGATGGAGACGCTGCTCTGGAAGATTTATTAAAGGAATTCTAATACTTATGGATTCGAGGTGCATATTCATATGCAAAAATTGATAAAATGGCTGGAAAATGATTTCTCTCCCAAAATGATGAAAATTAATAATAATGTTTGGGTTACCACATTAAAAGACTCGATCATGCAATTGCTTCCTTTTATTTTATTGGGTTCTGTGTTCTGTTTGTTAACCATTCCTGGTGATGTATTCCATATTAAAAACTACCCTAACTTTTGGACACTGTTCGGATGGACAATGGGCGTATTATCTTTGTTAATCTCCTTTTTAATACCATTTAACTTGATGGAAAAGAAGCGGCTGCGTAAGCAACGATTTATTGCCGGATGTACTGGTCTTATTACTTTCTTAATTATTATTACCCCGCAAGTCACACATGATAAAGCAATTGGTTTCAGCCATGAATCATTGGGTGCAGGCGGTATGTTTGTAGCAATCGTTGCAGGTGTATTTACCGGAATCATCATGGGTCTTTTCGGAAAATTCTCCTTCTTTAAGGAAGATTCCGTGATTCCAGACTTTGTTCGCGCTTGGTTTGATGCCATGCTGCCAATAGCCGTTGTCATTGTAACAACATGGTTGGTAGTAGATATAGCTGGCTTTGATTTATACAATGCGATTCAAACTCTATTTAAACCACTTGGAAAAATCATGGAGTCGCCTTGGGGTTTCGCACTTATGAGTTTCGTTACCTGTTTCTTGTATACACTTGGTATATCTACTTGGGTATTGACGCCAGTTACCAAGCCAATCTATCTGGCTGCTATCACTGCCAATGCCACCGCAGGAGCTCATTATCTAGTGACATCGGAAACGATTTTTTCTGCCTATCTTTATGTGGGTGGTATTGGAACAACATTGCCGCTCGTCATCATGATGGCTTTTTCAAAGAATGCTAAACTTAAGGCCCTCGGACGAGCGTGTATCACACCTGGTATTTTCAACATAAATGAACCGGTTGTCTTCGGAGCGATTGCTTGGAACCCAATCATGATGCTACCAATGTGGATTATTGGTACCATTTTGCCAATCATTATCTGGGTATTTACAAAAACCATTCATTTTGCACCCATCCCTAAGATTGTATTTGATTTATGGTATACGCCATTTCCGATATCTACTTGGGCTGTAACAGGCGGCTCTATCAGCGGAATTATTTTAATGCTGATCTGTGTGACTGTTGCAACACTTATTTGGTATCCATTCTTTAAAGTCTATGAAAAACAAGAAATGGCGAACGAATCAAATAAAACAACGACCACATCAACTCTAAAAGAAGCAAAATAATGATTTGAGGAGATTTTAAACATGATTGACGATAATACTGCCAAAAATGCAATGCAAATTATTCTCCATGCCGGAGATGCCCGTGTCCATTGTATGAACGCCTTAAAAGCAATAGAAAACAGCAATTTTGAAAAAGCAAAAGAAGAAATGGAACGCGCCAGTGACGAAATTGTCAAAGCTCATCATATTCAGACAAATTCTATTTCAGCTGAGACACAAGGTGAAGTGGGTGTTTATTCTGTACTCTTTGCCCATGCGCAAGATACATTAATGACGATTTACAGTGAAATTAATATTGCAAAACGAATGATCAAGATTTTTGAAGCGTATGATGCACGTTTAGCAAAATTAGAAAATCTAGAAAAGGTGAATGAATCATGAGAAAAGTGCCTACTGGTTTTCCAAAAAACTTTTTATGGGGAGGCGCCATTGCCGCAAACCAAGCTGAAGGCGCGTATAATCTTAATGGCAGAGGATTAAGTGTCGCAGACATTAATGAATTTCGTAATGACATCCCAATTGAGAATAAAATGAATAAAGAAATTAATACGGAGTACATTGAAGAAGCATTAAACAGTTCAGACCGTGTTTTCCCTAAGCGTTGGGGTATTGACTTCTATCATACTTATAAGGAAGACTTAAAACTATTAGCAGATATGGGTTTGAAAACATTTAGGACATCTGTGGCCTGGTCACGAATATTCCCTAACGGGGATGAATTAGAGCCAAATGAAGAAGGTCTGAAATTCTATGATGAGTTATTTGATGAGATCAACAGACTTGGCATGGTTCCCATGATTACCATATCTCACTATGAAATGCCGATTCATCTAACTACTGCTTATAAAGGTTGGTATTCTCGTGAATTAATTGAATTCTTTACTCGTTTTTGTAAAGTCTTATTTGATCGCTACCACGAAAAAGTAAAACACTGGATTATTATTAACCAAATTAACTTAATCGTACATGAATCTTTTAATCATTTAGGGATTGCCGAAGATAAAGTAGATCACTTATTAGAAGCAAAATATCAAGGAGTTCACAATGAAATGGTCGCTTGTGGATATGCAACAAAATATGCCCACGAGAACTATCCGGAACTGCAAATAGGCATGATGTTATGTGGCGGCCCAGCGTATCCGGCCACATCAAAACCAGAAGATGTTTTCGCAACAGTTCGCCATAATCAAATGGAATACTTCTTTGCTGATGTATTGTTGCGCGGGTATTATCCTGGATATGCGTTTAGATATTTTGATGATATTGGCATAAACGTTGAATTTGGTGATGGTGACGAGGAAGCACTGAAAAATACAGCAGACTTTATGTCATTCTCCTACTACTATACTCGCATTTGTGATGCAGAAAGTTTTAGAGACGGGAATCAAGATCATCGTAATCCATTATTGCCTGCGAATCCTTGGGGCTGGTCTATCGATCCAGTAGGGTTAAGAACATATCTAAATCTATTCTATGACCGCTATCAATGCCCGATCTACATTACAGAGAATGGCGTTGGTTACTATGACGAATTAGATAATGGAGAGATTCACGACCCTTACAGAATTGACTATTATCGCGCACATATTGAACAAATGAAAGAGGCCATCAAGGACGGCGTCGACTTGCGTGGTTACTATGCCTGGGGACCTATTGATATAATCAGTTGTTCATCATCTGAAATGTCTAAACGGTATGGATTTATCTACATTGACCAAGATGATTATGGTAATGGAAGTAAGAAACGCCTGTTAAAAGATAGCTATCATTGGTTTAAAAAAGTCATTGAGTCGAATGGGGAAGTATTATTAAGAGTTTAAGAGAAAAAAATGAGGAAAGGCAGATTACTATGCCTTTCTTTATTTTTGTGAAAAAGGATGAATCATTTTTTTCAAAAAGAAGGAATTGGAAATAATATGGGGAATTTTCTTTTGTAGTAGTCTGTTTTGGGCTCTATAATTTTTAAGTGACAAATTCAGAATATACAGAAAATATCGTTGGTTAGAGAAGTTGTATAACTAGGAAATGTCAGTCATATTTTTGAATTAGGGGATTTCAAGGAATGCCAGTTTTCATTTTGAAAAAGGAGAGTTGTGATTGATTATGGGAAAAAATGAAGGGAAAACTACTAGTTCTTTTAAAATAAGCTACCGAACATGCCCATTATGTGAAGCTACTTGTGGCTTGGAAATCCATACTCAGGATAGGGAAGTTGTCCATATTAAAGGAGATAAAAACGATCCGTTTAGCCGTGGATATTTATGCCCGAAAGGATTTAGCGTAAAAGAATTACACGCAGATCCTGATCGAATCCGGAAACCGATGATTCGCCAAGGAGAAAACTGGAGAGAGGTATCTTGGGAAGAGGCCTTTAAAGAAATAAGGAAGAGACTTCGTCCAATCATAGAAGAGTATGGAAAGGATGCGGTTGCCGTTTATTTAGGAAACCCTACAGTTCACAATTTAGGCGGAATGTTATATGGGCCGACGTTTTTGCGAGCATTGGGCAGCAAGAACATTTTTTCTGCTAGTACACTTGATCAAATTCCCAAACAGTTATCGGCTGAATTCATGTTTGGCAGTGATGCAAATCTTCCAATCCCTGATATTGACCATACTGATTATTTATTGATGATTGGAGCGAATCCGCTGACTTCTAATGGCAGTTTAATGACGGCCCCCAACATGAGAGGCAGAATAAAGGCTCTTCAAGAACGAGGCGGCAAACTTATTGTCATAGACCCGGTCCGTACGGTAACGGCAAAACAAGCGAATGAACATCATTTTATTCGCCCGGGTACCGATGCTTTCTTTTTATTAGGTATAATCCATACCCTTTTTGATGAAAATTTGACGAAAACTGGTGAATTGGCGGACCTGATCCATGGTCTAGAAGAAATAGAGAAGCTTTCGAAGGATTTTTCCCCTGAGGATATTTCTGCAGAATGCGGTATTCCAGCCCTAAAGATTCGCCGACTGGCACATGAATTGGCCAAGGCTCCTAAAGCAATCGTTTATGGCAGAATGGGAACCTGCACACAACTTTTCGGTACGATGAATAGTTGGCTGATTGATGTAATCAATATCCTTACCGGAAACTTGGATCGTAAGGGAGGAGTCATGTTTCCAAATCCTGCAACGAGGCGAGCCCTCTCGAAAAAAGCCCGCCACGTCCGTTATAAACGTTATGAATCAAGAATCAGAAAATCTCCGGAAGTTTTGGGAGAACTGCCAGTGTCTTGCTTAGCGGAAGAAATTGAAGAGCCGGGACCTGGCCAGATTAAAGCCTTCATATCTGTGGCCGGAAACCCGGCACTTTCAGTCCCAAATAGCAGTAAATTACAAGATGCTCTAGATCAAGTGGAATTTATGGTCAGTGTGGACAGCTATTTAAATGAAACGACTAGGCATGCGCACGTATTGTTGCCTGTTCCATCTCCACTGGAGAGATCACATTATGATATTGCTTTTTATAATTTGTCCATTCGAAATATTGCTCATTATTCTCCGCGCGTTTTTGAACTTCCCCAGGGGCAAATGGACGAGTGGGAAATTCTCCTCCACTTGGCGAATGCCGTCAGTCCGGAGACAATAGCGGGGGATGCAGGGAAAGTTTGGAATGACCTTACTATTAAGGAATTGATAAGGCACGAGGTAAAAAACCCCAATTCCCCTATTTATGAAAGGGATTTAACAGAGATTATGGGTTTGTTGAAGGATAGAGTGGGGCCTGAGCGTTTACTTGATTTTTATTTGCGAGTGGGACCTTATGGAGAGCATTTTGGTAAAAATCCAGCTGGGTTAAGCTTGTCTGTTCTCGAGGCTGCTCCTCATGGCATAGATTTGGGTCCGCTTCAACCAAGAATCAAGGAAATCCTTCAAACACCATCTGGAAAAATTGAGTTAGCCCCATCCATATTGGTTGAAGATGTCAGTCGTCTCAAGTTTTCAAAGAGTAATAATTCAGAAGAACTGCTCTTAGTAGGCCGAAGGGATCTACGGAGCAATAATTCATGGTTGCACAATCTTCCTGTGCTAGTTAAAGGAGAAGACCGCTGTTTGCTTTTCATTCATCCCAATGATGCGAATGGGTGCGGGCTATCGAAGGGAGACAAGGCCTTAGTACAATCTCGTATTGGACAGATCGAGGTGCCCATTCACATCACAGATGATATCATGCCAGGAGTCGTTAGCCTCCCCCATGGTTGGGGCCATTCCCTTTCTGGAATCCGCCTTCAGGTAGCAAGTAAACACCCTGGAATCAATATGAATATTTTAACTGATGAACAAGTAGTAGATAAAATCTCCGGGAATGCCGTGTTAAATGGAGTACCTGTGAAGATTGAGAAGGTACAGAATTTACAAACAGTATCCTCGGCTTCTGGTTCTGAGCCAAAATAGTGAAGTGGAAAAAGTAACGGGAGTTCCCCTAACGGGTTCTCTTCATAGGGAGTTTACCCGAAATAACAGTAAAAATTGCAGACTATTTCGCACAAGCGGAATAGTCTATTTTTATTCATATAAAGCCATTTAAAAGGTTGAAGTGGACATCCCAATCACCTCTGATGAACTTAATAACAGGGTATAGGATTATCCGTTATTATCGGACAAACAATTTGCCACAACATACAGTAAGCCTTATAAAAGATATAATATATTTATGGTAACTTATAATAGGGAAGGTTCGAAACAATGAATAAAAAATGGTTTAAAAAATTAAAACCTCTATTGATAACCGTAATAGTTATAATAGGTCTGTTTTTTACGGGTAGTTATATTCTCGACAAACTATTTGGAGATATGTGCGGAAATGAGATTGTTCAAAAATTACAGTCACCGAATGGAGATAAAGTGGCTTATATTTTTCAGCGAGATTGTGGTGCAACAACAGGGATCTCATATCAGTTATCGCTTTTAGATTCGGATGAGGAGTTTCCGAATAAATCTGGAAACACTTTTGTTTCGGATGACCAATTTGAAATCAAATGGATTACCAATGATAAATTACGAGTGAATTATAAAAAATCCTCAGAGACATATGAGATGGATAAAAGTGTGGATTGGACTAAGATTGAATATATAGGAAATTAAACAAGAAATACTTCAATGTTTTAATACTAAAAGAGCATCGAAATCGATGCTCTTTTTTCTATTGTTATACTTTCTTAAGCATCAAACCATTTGCCGAAACGGGTGAGGAAATAGCTGCTTATATTACAAAACTCCCTAGCAAGAGAGCCCGTTAGAGTTACCCCATTGCTTTTTTTATGAGTTAATATATAACCTATCACAACTATACCAAACAAGAAATAAAGGGATGATGAAGTTGTTTATTTATATCCCAAAATTTTCAGAGAAAGTTTATTATTTTTCCAGCATTAATTGCAAGATAAGTTGATCCGTTTGATGAGTTCCTTCGTTTCCAAGTTTGCAGAAGCACTCAATGCTTTTTTCTACGTTATCATGAATGAACCCGTCGGTTGATTGGATTTCTTGATTGCTTAGTGCCAGTAACGCTGATTGAACGGCGACATTAGAACAGGTTGATACTTTCATTGCGCAGCCTGCCTTTGCACCGTCGCAAATCATCCCTGAGACATTGCCGATGGTGTTTTGAATGGCGGCTTTAATTTGTGGTAGACCGCCATCAAGCAGATAAACAATGGCTGCACTTGCTCCCATTCCGGCAGCTGTTACACCACATAAAGCAGACAATCTCCCAAACTTGGATTTAATATGAATCGTAACCAGATGGCTAAGGGCAACCGCACGGATTTTCTTTTCCTCTGAGACTTTCAATTTTTCTGCAACGGCTACCACCGGTAGGGTCACCGCAATCCCTTGATTTCCGCTTCCTGTATTAGCCATTACCGGAAGAGTGGAGCCGGCCATTCTGGCATCTGATCCAGCAGCTGCGAGCGACATGGCGGCTGTGGCTAAATCATCAGAAAGATAGCCTTTTTTTACATTCTCTTTAATGGTTCTTCCAACATTGAGCCCGTACTCTCCTGACAATCCTTCTAACCCGATTCTTTTATTTAATTCAATACTCTTTCTTACAAGCTCTAAGTCATCAAGGTTTACAGACAAAAGCCAGTCGTAAATTTCATCAATGGTAAGTTCATCTAATTCCTCATCATCAGTTTGAATCCCGATATTTTCGCAGCCGCCCAGGAATACGGTTGATTCATCCACTTCTATAAGGATAATATTGCTGTGATTATCTGAAATAACCACCTTTGCCGTTTGTTGGTCTGTTTGTATAATAACCTCAATAAATAGTTTCTTTGGTGTGTCTGCTTGTCCACTAGTGACTTTCCCAGCTTTAATTAGTTGTAAGGCGAGCTGTTCATCTTCTTTTGTAAGTCCTTCGAGAATCTCCAGTTTTTTTTCTGGATTTCCTGCTGCTGCACCAAGAGCTGCTGCGAAATCAAGACCTTTAGCCGACATACCTGGGATTCCGACCGACTTTGCATTTTTAATAATATTTCCACTGGCATTTACATGGATTTTTTCAATTTGTCCTTTTACATGGCTTTTCGCTGTTGCAGCGGCCAAAGCAATGGCAACTGGTTCCGTACAACCCAGTGCCACCACTAACTCTCTTTCCAAAATCGATAAAAGCTTATCCTTTTTCAATCCCGCTCACCATCCAACAATACTATTTTATAAAAGTATCATAACATGGTTCGACATTTTTGGGGGGGAAGGTAAAAACTGGACAGTAGTTTCACACAAGTCATAACAGCTTTGGAAATTCAAAAAAAGCCGAAGATTAGGGGGGAAATCCCTTAAGCTTCGGCTTTTCTAATATTATTTTGATTGTGAAATGGCATGAACAATTTGTGTCAGTGCTTCGTTAATCGGTGTAATTGGCCGACCAAGAACTTTTTCAAAATCATTGCTTTCCACTTCAAGTGAACCGTTTCGAATACTTTCTTGAATTCCTACTACAATCGGAATGGCAAAATCAGGTACCCCTAAACCTTTCATGATCTCAGCATATTTTTCATCATTGACTTGCTGAACTGGAATTTCTTTTCCCAAGACAGCACCAAGGGCAGTTGCCAATTCTTCTTGAGTTAAAAGAGGCCCAGAGAGTTCATAAACAGTATTTTCGTGTCCGTTTCCAACTAGGACCGCAGCCGCAGCTTCCGCGTAATCTTGTTGAAGTGACCAGCCAACTTTACCTGTACCTGCAGAGGTTACCCAAGGTGCTCCGGCAATCGCACCTTGAATGCCTCCCATTTCGTTTTCCAAGTACCAATTGTTGCGCAAGAAAGAATAGGGGATTCCAGTTTTGATAATGGCCGCTTCTGTCGCAACATGTGTTGGAGCGAAAATATTTTTGCTCTCGGTTGCGTCAGCTAGACTGGTGTATGCAATAAATTTCACTCCTGCACGTTCCGCAGCAGCTACAGCATTAGCATGTTGCCGAGTTCTTGTGTCGTTGTCACCATCGGCAGAAATGATTAATAAACGATCAATCCCTGCAAAGGCATTGTCTAAGCTTTCTAGCTGATCAAAATCTCCTTGTCGGACTTCCACTCCACGTGCACGGAGTCCTTCTGCTTTCTCGGGATTTCGAACACTTACTGCCAAGTCGCTTGCAGGTATGGTTTTTAATAAGGCTTCAACTACTTTTGACCCTAATTTTCCGGTTGCTCCAGTAACTAATATTTTCATTTGAATTCCTCCTGAATGGTTTTGGTTGTAACTAAATGTATTACATGTAACTATAATAATTACATCTTGTTTTTTTGTCAATAGATAAAAATTTTTTTCTATCGAAAAAAGTAGTGTAAAAGAAAATTTACATCGATTGAAACTTTACACTATAAGAATCGTAGTATTTACAAATACTGGTTTTTAGGGGGTGCCCACATGGGGAAGTTTTTCTTTTATCTATTGTTATTTTTAATAGTAGTAACGGTGTTGGCCTTTGTTTTTGGCATGCACAAGTTTGCATACATTAGCGGTTTTATACTCATATCCATTGCTTTAGGTGTTGGATATGTTTATTCCGCAAGAGATGATCGACGGTTTTAGGAGAAATTATTCAAAAATGGATGATGATTTAGGAAGTGATTTTTGAGAGTCTGATTGAGAAAAGCCATTCAAAGATTGGTCGAAGCCCCAGTTTCTAAGGATCCTTATGGAATAATGTCTTTCATAGCTTTGATGAAGGCCAAATTTTTAGGAGTCTGATTGAATAATGTCTTTCTAAGCCCTGATGAAAGCCAGATTTAAAGGAGTCTGATCGAGAAATGTCATTCATAGCTTTGATGAAGGCCAAACTTTTAGGAGTCTGATTGAATAATGTCTTTCTAAGCCCTGATGAAAGCCAGATTTCAAGGAGTCTGATCGAGAAATGTCATTCATAGCTTTGATGAAAGCCAAATTTTTAGGAGTCTGATTGAATAATGTCTTTCATAGCTTTGATGAAAGCCAGATTTCAAGGAGTCTGATTAAAAAATGTCTTTCATAGCTATGATGAAAGCCAAATTTTTAGGAGTTCGATCGAGAAATGTCTTTCATAGCCTGGATGAAAGCCAGATTTCAAGGAGTCTTATTGAGAAATGTCTTTCATAGTCTGGATGAAGACCAGTTTCCAAAGATCCTGATGAAATAATGTCATTCAAAGTCGCGCTGATAGATCTATTTCAAGTAGTCTATCACCCTGATAAAGAACCGTTTCAATAGTTTAATTATGTTTGCACAATGAAAATATGCAAAAATACATAAAGTATTCAAAAATGCATAATAAATCTACTTATGTACTCCGTGTTTTCTGAATAATCAGCTTTTTATCCTGTTTATGCAATTTGGCATTAATCTTGCAATTCTTCATAACAAAGGGGGCATGATAAATGGAAAAAACAGTACAATTAAAAAGATCGTTAAATTTCTTTCACCTAGTATTGCTGGGACTTGCGTACATGGCACCATTGACAATCTTTTCAACGTTTGGAATTGTTGAATCAATATCAAAAGGAGCAACACCGTCAGCTTACATAGTTGCCCTAATTGCCATGCTTTTTACGGCCTACAGTTATGGGCGAATGGGGAAGGCGTATCCAATTGCCGGTTCGGCCTATTCTTACACCCAAAAGTCAATTAGCTCTCACCTGGGATTCATGGTAGGCTGGGCGATCTTAATGGATTATCTGTTTATTCCAATGATTAATTTTCTGATTTTAGCCTTGTATTTAACAGAGTATTTTCCTTCCGTCCCATTTAGTGTCTGGATTGTTGGGATGATTATTCTGGTCACTATCTTTAATGTGGTAGGGATGAAGGTTACGGTTACCATGAACATGATTCTTCTGGGTTTTCAGTACCTTGTACTCATCTTCTTTGTCATCCTGAGTGTAAAGAGCCTCCTTGGTGGAACAGGTCAAGGAACTGTTTTTTCACTCACACCATTTATGTCAGATCAAACCTCACTCGTCACTATTTTTTCAGGCGCATCCATCCTTTGCTTATCCTTCTTGGGGTTTGACGCCTTAACAACCTTTTCAGAAGAGACGATTAAACCGGAGAGAACGATTCCAAGAGCGATTATGTTTGTTACAATCTTCGCCGGTGTCTGTTTTATTTTTATCTCTTACCTTGCTCACCTCATTCATCCAGACTTTACCTCCTATAAAAATCTTGATACTGCCGCGATTGAAGTAGCCAAAATGATCGGAGGCAACTTTTTTAATGCCATGTTTGTAGCAGCAATGGTTGTTTGCTGCTTTACCTCTGCTACCGCATCACATGCCAGTGTTTCAAGAATTCTCTTTGCAATGGGCAGGGATTCGGTCATCCCGAAGAAGTTCTTTGCTTATATTCACCCAAAATTCAGAACACCTGTAAACAATATTCTATTAGTTGGCTTTTTTGCGCTTGCCGCTTTATTTACAGACCTAGTGACCATCACTTCCTTTATTAATTTCGGAGCGTTAATTGCCTTTACCTTTGTGAATCTAAGTGTGATTTCTCATTACTTTTTCAAAGGAAAGCAGCGGGGCTTTAAAGGGTTCATTTTATACTTATTGCTTCCGTTGATTGGTGCGCTTATTTCCATCAAATTATGGAGTGATTTAGACAGTAAATCGATGATATTAGGAGGAATGTGGACGGCGATCGGACTTGCTTATCTGGCCTTTAAAACAAAGTTTTTTCGCGTGCAGCCGCCACAAATTGATTTTACAGAAGATAGCGGAAAAGATGTAACCGTGTAAGGAGTGATTCTAATGACATTTGCAGCAGATGTAATTATTAGTGGCAACAAAATTTTTACCGGCACGTATGACACTCCAGTGCCAGCGTCGATTATCATCAAGGAAAATAGAATTATGGAAGTAATTGAAAAAGGGGATTTCTCGCCATTTGTTGGTGCTCATACAAAGGTTTATCATTTTGGCGATGAATTAATTATACCAGGGTTCCATGACTTTCATATCCATTTGTTAATGGGTGGGTTGTTAAATGATAGCGTCCGCCTCCATTTAGCCAGCTCGGCAAAGGATGCCGCTCGAATGGTAAAGGAATATGCAGAAACGAAGAAAGATGATCCTTTTGTCATCGGATGCAGCTGGGAGAAGAATCAATGGGAAGAAGGAGAGCCTCACAAATCTTACCTGGACGAAGTGATACCCGACCGACCTGTGCTGTTATACCAGGCTGAATTTCATAGTGCCTGGGTAAATTCAAAGGCCCTTGAATTAGCTGGGATTGACAGGGATACACCCAATCCACCATATGGAGAAATCGTAAAAGATGAAAATGGGGAACCAACGGGACTTTTATTGGAGCATGCGCTCGGATTGGTAACAAAAGTTCTACCAATAACTTTAGAAATAAAGGAGAAATTGCTCGATAACTTTTTAGAAGAAGCTGCCAAATGCGGGGTTACCTCCGTTCATGATTTATTGAGAATTCCGGAAATGAGCACGGAAGAAGCAGAGCTTTATGCCGATTATGAAAAAAGTGGAAAACTGACAACAAGGGTTCATTTTGTGACGCCATTAAATGGTGATCTTGAACAGGCTAAGAGTTTAAGTGAAACCTATAAAAGTAACATGGTTCAATTTTGCGGGTTTAAACAGTTTTTGGATGGAGTGACCACTAGTTATACCGCCTATTTACTTGAGCCCTATTCTAATAATCTATCGACAAAGGGCAGTACAGTTTTCCCCGAAGAAGAGATTAAAAAATGGACAATGGAAGCTGATCAAGCAGGCTTCCGGGTCAGATTCCATTGCATCGGTGATGGAGCTGTTCAATTGGCCCTGGATGTATTTGAGGCGGCACAAAAAGAAAATGGGGTAAGAGACTCCCGCCACACGATTGAGCATGTAGAAATGATACATTCAAGTGATATTCAACGATTTAATGAGTTGGGAGTCATTGCCTCTGTACAGCCAGAGCACATCAATGTCACGACCCGAGATGTTTATGAAGATTTAATCGGGCCCGAGCGCATGAAGAATAATTATTTACTAAAGACGATGCTCGATCACGGGACCAATGTGGTATTCGGGACAGATTATCCGGTGGTGAAATTGGATCCGCTGCCTGGGATTTATCGTGCCGTAACAAGAATGGATGATGCAGGAGTGGTGTGGGATGGCAAGGAACGTATTTCCTTGAAGGAGGCTCTTCTTGCCAATACTGCAGCACCTGCCTATGGATCATTTCGTGAACATGACCTAGGAACCATTGAAGCCGGAAAGCTGGCAGACATCATTGTCCTTGACCGGAATTTGTTTGATGTACCACATGAAGACATTAAAGAGGCGAAGGTTATTTTTACAATGGTGGATGGGAAAGTCGTGCATGAGATCGCAGAGGAGGTTGCAAAATGAGCAAAGTGAACATTGGATTAATTCAAATGACGTGTGATGAAAGAATTGAAGTGAATATTGAAAAATCCATAGCAAAAGTAAGAGAGGCTGCCGCTCAGGGGGCACAGATTGTCTGCTTGCAGGAACTCTATCATTCTCAATATTTTGCCCAAACTGTATCTGTTGATAACTACCAATTGGCGATTCCACATGATCATAGGGCCATTACATCCATGCAGGAGCTTGCCAAAGAGCTTGGCATCGTCCTGATTGTTCCGTTCTACGAATGGGCTGCCAAAGGGGTTTATTTTAATAGTGCAGCCGTATTTGATGAAACGGGCAAGCACTTGGGTACCACTAGAAAAAATCATATTCCGGATGGCCCACAATATCATGAGAAATATTATTTTACTCCGGGAAATACAGGATATCCTGTATATGATACGAAATTTGGGAAAATTGGAATCGGGATTTGCTGGGATGAATGGTTCCCTGAAGTTGCTCGTATATTGACTCTAAAGGGGGCCGATATCTTATTCTATCCTTCAGCCATCGGGTCTGAGCCGGATCATCCGGAGTTGTCAACTAAGGCAGCTTGGACAAAGGCGATTTCCTCGCATGGCATTCATAACGGAGTCTTTGTGGCTGCAGTTAATCGTGTTGGGCAGGAACAAGAAATGAGTTTTTATGGCGGCAGCTTCGTCAGCAATCCTATGGGTGATATTCTTCAATCGATGGATGAGCAGGAAGGAATCCTTGTTCAAGATGTAAATTTAGAAGAAATTGAGTTTGCCAGAAACTTATTGCAATTTTTACGGGATAGACGAACAGACACCTATGGTCCCATTTTGGAAAAATGCTAATACATTTGGAGAAAAACAAAGGTTTTTCTCCTTTTTATGGGCAATCACCTTATAAGGAGATGGTATAGATGATTAGTAGAGATCATTTAAAAGAACAATTAAACAAAGAACTCCAACTATTTGAAGACACTCATCCAACATCAAAACAACTATTCGAACGCGCTAAGAGGAGCTTGATTGATGGGGTGCCGATGAACTGGATGGTGAAATGGGCCGGCAGCTATCCGATATTTGTAAAAGGGGGTAAAGGTGCTCACTTTACTGATGTGGACGGCCATCGTTATATTGACTTCTGTTTGGGTGATACAGGCTCGATGACGGGGCATGCCCCCGAGGGTGCGATCGAAGCGATTAAAGAGAGAATTGAACAGGGTGTTACGTTTATGCTTCCTACGGAGGATGCTGTCTGGGTAGGAGAAGAACTTGGCCGGCGTTTTGGTTTGCCATATTGGCAAGTTGCTATTTCAGCAACAGATGCAAACCGTTTTGCTTTAAGGTTGGCTCGGCATATTACCAAGAGGAAGTATGTTCTCGTCTTCAACTACAGCTATCATGGAACGGTAGATGAGGCTTTCATTACCTTACAGGATGGGGTCCCAGTACAGCGACATGGGAATATTGGTCCGCAAACGGACGTCACTCAAACGACTAAAGTGGTGGAATTTAACGATATTGAAGCACTTGAGAAGGCTTTGGCTCCTGGTGATGTGGCAGCCGTTCTGGCTGAGCCGGCAATGACGAACATCGGGATTATTCACCCTGATCCTGGTTACTTAGAGGCCTTGCGAGAAATTACTGCCCGGACAGGTACGATTCTGATTTATGATGAAACCCATACCATGTGTACTGGGCCTGGTGGTTATACGGGAACCTATGGTCTAAAACCCGATATGTTGACGGTTGGAAAAGCAATTGGCGCGGGAATCCCAACAGCTGTCTACGGCTTCAGTGAAGAACTGGCCCAGAGGTTGCGTGGTACGATTGACATAGAGGGAGCGGATGTAGGCGGTATTGGCGGAACGCTTGCTGGCAACGCCCTGTCAATGGCAGCCATGCGTGCTACTTTGGAAAATGTTTTGACTCAAGAGTCCTACGACAGAAACATTGCCTTAGCTGAACGATTCTGTGATGGGGTGGAGGCCGTGATTAATGAACACAATCTTCCCTGGATTGTAAAACGTCTCGGCTGTCGGACAGAGTACTGGTTCAAAGAAAATCCGCCAAAAAATGGCGGGGAAGCAGCAGTTGCTGCGGACTATGAATTGGATCGATACATGCATTTGTTCGCTCTCAATCGGGGAATTTTAATGACTCCGTTCCACAACATGGCCTTAATCTCTTCTCAGACAACTGTGGAAGATATTGATCATCATACAAAGGTATTCCGTGAAAGCGTCGAATCTTTACAAGGAGTAGATATAAAATGAATGCATTAACCCGTTTTGATGATAAAGTTTGTTTAGTAACTGGTGCCGGAAGCCCTTCCGGCATTGGTTTTTCTGCAGCGGAGATTATTGGAAAGCTTGGAGGGATAGTAGCCATCACCGCGACTACAGATCGAATTTTTGAGCGAGCAAATGAATTGATTCAGAAAGGCATGCAAGCTCGCGGGTTTATTGCGGATTTAATGGACCGAACCCAAGTTCAGGAACTTATTGATACAGTTATAGCAGAGTTTGGCCGGATTGATATTCTTGTCAATAATGCTGGGATGACACAGGTTGGGGCACCCGAAACCTTTACCGAGTTTGCTCAACTTGAAGGGGAAGAATGGGATATGGGCATATCGCGAAACCTGACCACTTGTTTTAACGTAACGCGAAAGGTCATCCCGCACATGATTACACAGGAATACGGCAGAATTGTCAATGTTTCTTCAGTCACCGGACCATTAGTAAGTTATCCGGGGGAATCTGCTTACAGTGCCGCAAAAGCCGCCATGGTCGGGATGAGCCGAGCTATTGCCATTGAGGTCGCCAAGCATAACATCACGATCAATAATGTGGCCCCAGGCTGGATCGCAACAGGTTCCCAGCAGGAACATGAAAAAATTGCCGCGCTGCATACCCCGATCGGAAGGGCGGGACGTCCGGATGAAGTGGGCCATATGATTGCATTCTTGGCATCGGAACAAGCCTCTTATATTACTGGTCAGCTGTTCGTGGTCGACGGCGGGAATATTTTGCAGGATTATAAGGGGCCGTAGAGCAGTTGGAGTTGACAGCTCCTCCAAACATGTAGAAAACTTGTTTCGGAATTGGTGGATATCAAAGAAAAAGTCGTGGATAAAATCCGAAAACACGTTGATAAAAACCGAAAACGCGTTGATAAAACAGACGGACTCGTGGATAAAAGAGTATACAGGCTCAGAACTGGTAGATAGCTATGAAAAAGTCGTAGATATAACCCTAAAACACGTCGATAAAAACCGAAAATGCGTTGATAAAACCCAATAATGTGTCGATAAAGCAGGCGGATTCGTGGATAAAGAGGATGCGCGAATCGGATTGGTAGATAGCTATGAAAAGGTCGTAGATATAACCCAAAAACACGTCGATAAAAACCGAAGACGCGTTGATAAACCCAATAATGCGTCGATAAAGCACTCGGACTCGTGTATGGAACCCAAACACGTCTCGAAAACGCAGACAAAAAAACAGGTACCTTAAATGGATACCTGTTTTTCACATCTTATTCCAACACTTCGTTCTATTTAAAAAGGCTTTTATATTTTATCGTTTCTCGCATGGTATAATTTACAAATAACTGTAAAACAACCATTCTAGGAGGGAGAATTTGCGATTATTAAAATCTATCCTATTAATACTATTAATCTTTTTTTCTTTAACCGGATGTAATGAGCAGCAAGCCACCTTAGACGGAAAAGCAGTTACGAGTATTTCGGTGGCAAAAGTAAGTGACTCCATGCAAGAAATTCATAACCCACATGTCATTTATTATCAAAAAAATGGAAAAGAACTTAAAACTTTTATAGAAGCAATTCATAAAGCAAAAAAAATTAATGGCGTCGTTGATGTGGCTGTCCCCGATTATCTTCTTACACTAACTTTCGAGGATCAGAGCGTTTCCAAATATACCTTGTCAATTGGTCCGGATAGCGGGTCAATCATGAATGAGAATGATACCAATACTTTATATAAACTGCCTTCCTTTGTCATTAAAGATTTAAATACATATGTGAAATCAAAAAAGTAGCAATAGGAGAGATCTGTTTGAAATTAAAAACATGGTCGATTACAGGTTCAATTGCTTTATTGGCAATAATCGTAGTACTATACTTTTCACAGAATCATATAAAAAAAGTTCCTATCTTTAAACAGAGCGACTTTAACTCTGTAAATAGTGTAAAAAGTTGGAAAAAGTTTAGTGAAGAATTAAAAATTTCTGAGAAGGGCACAAAAATTGAGGATTTCCAATTGATTCTTGATAAAAATAACCATATTTATTCAGTTAAGTTTGAATTAGTAGAAAAAGTTAATGATAAATTTACCGTTTTACAATATAGCCATTGCTATTCATGTGAGACAGAGGGAGAAAACAGAGTCTATATCAGTAAAAGTACATCAGATGAATGGCTCCAATATAACAAATTAATCGAGGCCAATCGTTTTTTTTCAGCACTTGAGCAACTGAATCAACAGGGATTTTTTGAAGGCTCCAAATTTAATTATCATTTACTTGTCTCTTCAGGCTGGACGGAAAACATACAAGTGGATGGGGATTATTATATTCTGCAGAATAGCAATCTCAAAAAAATGGACGAAGTTTCTACATCCAAAAAGTCAAAGGGCTTTAATATGCAAGACATCGGAAGTGACCGCCCATCCAATTTTAGTACGGACAAAGAGACGACAAAAATAGTTTTTATAGATAGCTAAATGAATTCAAAGTTTCCAATTAATTTTAGAAATGATGGATGAGCCATTACAAATGGTAAATCGCTACTCACTTCCAACAAAGGACAAAAAATTATTCTAAGAAGGGGTTGTTGAAAAAATGAAAATTGCCTCAATACAAGTAGAGATAAAAGATAGCGAATCAAAAAATGACCGAATTGATCGTGTTGAATCAATGATTGACCAATTAAAAGGGCAAGATTTAATCATTTTACCTGAAACATGGGCAACGGGGTACTTTTCATTTGATCGTTATATGGACGAATCAGAAGAGATAAACGGGGATTTTGTACAGCGATTTTCCTCGAAGGCGAGGGAGATACACTCTTATCTTTTTGCAGGCAGCTTTATAGAAAGAAATAATGGGAAATACTTCAACACTAGTGTTCTTTTTTCTCCGGAAGGGAAGCTTATAGGAACCTATCGGAAAATGCATCTATTTCAGTACGGTTCAAAAGAAGGTCAAATTTTGACGAGAGGGAATGAAATCACTGTAGTAGATACAGATTTTGGGATAGTAGGCTTATCAACTTGCTATGATTTGCGTTTTCCTGAATTATATCGTGCAGAAGTCGATTTAGGAGCTGAAATGCTTCTGGTTACATCGGCTTGGCCCCATAGAAGATTGGAGCATTGGAAATTATTCAATGCTGTTCGAGCATTAGAAAACCAATGTTTCTTAATTTCGAGTAATTGTGTTGGCACAACTCAAGACGTCCTTTTAGGTGGCCATAGCCAAGTGGTCGATCCATGGGGAATTGTTGTCGCTTCTGGAGGGGAGGAAGAAACGGTTATAAAAACAGAAATTGATCCGACTCAGATTGCTTCTATTCGTGATGTATTTCCTAATTTGAAACATCGAGTCATAAATAGACAGAAGAATGTTTAGTTGCTCATAAATAATGTCTCTTGAATACAACATTGTCACAGATCCTAAACGATGCTTTTTTGCAGGGTATTTTTTAGAAAGAACAGGAATCTGTGAATAGGATATTGAGGAATTGGCTGCAAAATCAATAGATGATAAATAGGGCTAAGGCAGAGTTTTTGATACCTTAGCCCTGTTTATTTAGATGAATTCAAAAATAAACCTACATTTATGGGATTCGAAAGGATCCAAACATCCGATGATGTTGACTTTCAATACAAGAATTAACTTCCTTGTTGGTCAACTTGTATCATTATCTTCGTGACGTATTGTTCTTTATAATGCATTACAACCGTATCATAAATATACTCTTCAAAAACATAATCTCCAAGGGTTAAATCTAAACGTTCCAACTCAGCAAATAGCTGCTTATATGTTTTATGGATGGTGTGATCATCGCCAATATGATAACCAATGAGGAAATCTCCCTTAATATCTTGAAAGTACGGATAGCCTTCCTTTGGATGGGGCTGCTCTATATATAAATAGCTATAATTAGTGAAATCTCCCTTTAATATTTGCTCCCGTTTGGTCATGACGCCTATTGGAAATCCTGTATCCAGCTGAGAAACGTTTAATTCATTAATAAAATCTGAAACAACCTCTACAAATTCTTCATCGGTTATATTTTCGATATTCCTACTTAAATAGAGTGTTGCTTCTGGTAATGTTTCAAGTGTAATTTTATTAAAGTCTATTTGCGAAGATTCCTCCATTAATGCGATTTTTGCCTCGATCATTTTTTCCTTCATCTCAATCTCCTGGCGTTTTTTCACAACCTCTTCTTTCTTTTGGTACATTAAGGACAAAAAACTTTCAGGTGATCTATTTTGCATATATTGTTGAATATCGTTCAACGACGTACCAAGTTCCTTTAATAAATCAATAACAAAGAAAAGCTCTAATTGGCGAATTGAATAATAACGGTAACCTTTTTCATCCTTTAATACTGGAGACAACAGCCCGATTTGGTCGTAATAAAAAAGGGTTTGTTTGTTTACTTTGCAAAGTTTCGCAAATTCACCAGTAGTGAGAAATTTTTGATCCTTTTTATTCATTTGTCCCTGTCTCCCCTCTTGACTATATAGTTACTATATACAATAACATGGAGTTTGAAAACGTAAGTCGTTTTATTAAGGAGAATGTGAAATGAAGAAAAATAAAGTCACTTTAATGCTATTGCTAATGAATTTATTCATTTCATTTTTGGGAATTGGTTTAGTCATACCGGTCTTACCTACACTGATGAATGAATTAGGGATAACCGGAACAACAGTTGGTTATTTAACAGCCGCGTTTGCCATTGCTCAATTGATTGTTTCACCATTTGCAGGGAAAGCGGTAGATCAATTCGGCAGGAAAATTATGATTGTCATTGGTTTATTTATCTTCGGACTATCAGAATTATTATTTGGGATTGGAAAAGAAATCGAAATGTTATTTATATCTCGAATTTTGGGAGGAATAAGCGCTGCCTTTATTATGCCTGCTGCTACTGCTTTTATTGTTGATATGACCGATTTGGATACCCGCCCAAAAGCACTGGGCTATATGTCAGCAGCAATCAGTACAGGATTTATTATTGGTCCAGGTATTGGTGGGTTTTTAGCAGAGTTTGGTACACGAATACCATTTTATTTTGCAGGAGCCTTTGGCACCATAGCGGGTATACTTTCTATTATTTTATTATCTGAGCCAAATCGTGAAAAAGACAGTAATGAACAAGGCACGGGTGGTAAGATTGGTTTTAAACGTCTTGCTGCCCCCAAATATTCCTTTGCGTTTATCTTAATCTTTATTGCCACATTTGGTTTAGCCGCGTTTGAATCATTCTTCAGCCTATTTGTAGACCATAAATTTCAATTTACACCTTCCGATATAGCCATTGTGATCACAGGCAGTGGGATATTTGGTGCAGTATCGCAAGTGATCTTATTTGATAGGCTTACAAAATGGTGGGGTGAAATTAAGCTGATTCGATATTGCTTACTATTATCAGCCATACTTGTCTTTTTAATGACTGTGGTTCATTCCTATTTCTTTATTTTGCTGGTTACTTTTTTTGTTTTTGTTGGATTCGATTTATTCCTGCCAGCCGTTAATTCATACCTTTCAAGAATTGCCGGGAACGAACAAGGCTTTGTTAGTGGAATGAACTCCACGTTTACAAGTTTAGCGAACATAAGTGGACCCATTCTTGGAGGGATCTTATTTGATATTGATATTAACTACCCTTACTATTTTGCGACTGTGATCCTATCTCTAGGTATAGTTATTACCTTGTTCTGGAAGAAGCAAGCTAGTGATTCCTCAAACGAAGTGAAAGCTAGGGTAGCCCATTAATCCATGTAATAAAGCCGAATGTACGTTTTGTGAAAGGTAACGGAAATCCGTTACCTTTTTTATAAGGTCTTCTTTGGGAAATTATAAAAGGTCCGAATCTCATATTCTTAATTATTCAAAATAGGTACCTTAAATATTAGAATTGATATGGTATAATTTAACATTATGTCAATGAGGAGGACGGTCTATAACAATCAAGCTGCTTATTTTCGCAGGAACTTTGATTTATCAGTTTGTACAAATCATTACCAGCGTTGTTTCTGGATGGTAGATTTCTCCTTAATAACTCTTGAATAAGTTGATAGTAAAAAAAACAGTAAGGCGAGGAAAATATTATGGTCAGTGTAATGGGGTACATGTCATTATTCGTGGTAATTGGATTGCCTATAGCAGTGATCTTCCTTTTGGTATCTGTGTATAAGATGAAAAGAAATAGTGAAATTCAAGTGGAGCAAAATAAGAGGATTATAGAATTATTGGAGAAGGTGAAGCCAGGGGAATTTATGAATAAACAATAAGTAATAATATGGCTATGTTGGAGCACCCTGTTGATTGGAGCGGAAATCAACAAACAAGTGTAAATAAACCAATAATATAAATAAGTTTGGAGTATGTTCTATGATGAATGAAGATGACATTATTTCTTTAATAACAGAAGATCCTTGGATGATGGACATATTAAAAACGGCAAAAGCAGTACAGTTGCCGGATTGGTGGGTTTGTGCGGGCTTTGTTCGTTCAAAAATTTGGGACACACTTCATAATTTCAGTGATCGCACGCCAATACCCGATATTGATTTAATCTATTTCAATCCTTCCCATATTGATGAATTAGAAGAAAAGAAAATGGAGGATAGGCTTAAAACCCTCATGCCTAACACACCATGGTCAGTAAAAAATGAAGCAAGAATGCACCTAAAAAGCAATATGCCTCCCTATGTATCTTCTGTTGATGCTATTTCTAAATTTACGGAAACAGCCACAGCATTAGGAGTAACATTAGATGAAAAGGACAATGTGATTTTGGCTGCTCCATGTGGAATAAGTGATGTTGTAAATTTACAGGTAAAACCAACTCCTTTTTTTACAGAGACGAAAGAAAGAATTGAAATATACGAAACCCGTCTTGCAAAAAAGAATTGGAAAGCTATTTGGAATAAATTAAACGTATATCATATTAAAAGTCCCTATTGAATTAATTGATTAAAAAATTAATTAGAGAGAGGCTTTTTCTTCTGTGTTTTCTTATATATCTTGTACTGTTTGGAGATCGTTTTAATCATAAACACTCCTCCAATTAGGGCAAGTAAGTTTAGTGAATCCCCGAAATGAAATGATAGATTAATGTTGTTATGTACATATATTTTCTTGTTTTTTAAAATGTATTGAGTTTCTTTGTCTGTATGATTCTATGTAATTCCCCCATCTAATTTATTCCTTCTTAGCAATCCCTTGAACACGATATAAATATATGAGCATATATATTTTTATATGCTGACAAGTTAGATGAACAATTGGAACCTGTCACAAGGAATATTGAAATTGATGGTTGCTGGAATTTGATTTGGGACAAGAGAATTCTATATCATTTGGGTGTTTCCTTAAATGTGACATTAATAACCTTTTCTGTCTTATTGTTAAATTCAATATTTACAAAAACCCCAAATTCTCTTCGATCTTTTAACCAAAATTTAAATCTCTCCGTTGATGTTTGGTTACCCTTTCTTCTACCAATATGGAGATAATCAATGATCTGAGCATTTGGGTATCTTTCCTGCGTTTTCGTCAATGCCAGACGTCCCCATTTAGCATAGGAAGGAATAGGTTTCTGTTGTGCGTTTGTGGTGTTAGTGAAATAAATGGGAAGGATACTACTAAAACAAAAAACGAAACTAATGATGAAACGAATAAATAATTTTCCCATGCGGCAAGCCTCTTTTTTGCTATTATCTTTCGTTTTTTAATACTATTTTATACGGGAATATCCGAGGATTAGGGGCAGTCCACTTTAACCGGCAGTAGACAAATGAACGGCGAATTTCACCAAATAATGGGCATACTTCTTTTAAGGTAGTTACTTGTTAGAGGAGTGAGTTTTTTTGAAATGCCCGCAATGTGTTTATACCAATCCAGATGGAGTAAAATTCTGCATAAACTGCGGTGAAAAGTTTCATAAAAATAATGGTGAAGAGGATGATACCAGTTATTTTTATGAATTTGCTCATTATGTTGATATGGTTCCAAAATTTGAACGATCCATTGAGCCGAAGTTTCAAAATGTGTTTTCGCGTGTTTTTCGTAATCATAGTGAACTGGAAGCGGAACGTCTGTTTATCGTAGGAACAGCCCTGACAACTCCAAAAATATCAGAAGTGAAAGAAACTTGGCCAAAACCTTGGCTTTTTGCAAGGGTGTTCATCATTGCGCTTCTAGCATTCACAGGATTTTACATTGGTGTTAGCTATTTTGGGAATGTGAACTTTATCCCTGGTCTTATTATTATTGGCTCGTTTGCAGTTCCATTTACAACACTAATCTTTTTCTGGGAGATGAATGCTCCGCAAAATATTGCCTTTTATCGAGTGATTTATGTGGTATTGATTGGCGGTATTCTCTCCATGTTAGCTGCACTTGTCTTTTTCGATATTTTGAAAAACAATATAAACCCGATTACGATTGGCATTGCTGAGGAACTGGCAAAAGCGATAACCGTCATTACCTTTGTACGATACCGAAAATACAGATATATTCTAAACGGTCTTCTCATGGGTGCCGCCGTTGGAGCAGGCTTTGCGGCGTTTGAGACAGCCGGATATGCGCTTAGGGCCATGCTTTCCGGTGACGGCGCAAATCTCTACAACACGATTCTATTTCGAGGAATTTTTGCTCCCGGTGGGCATATAGCCTGGGCAGCTCTTACTGGCGCGGCCTTCTGCCGAGTGCAAGGGGACCATCCATTTAAACTAAAACTGCTTTTTCATGTTAAGTTTTTGCGTGTGTTTTTCTTAGTGGTCATCATGCATGCTCTATGGGACACTTCGATACCTGGTATGTCTCCCTTTGGACACATCTTTTTAACAGCTGCTTCCTGGGTTGTTGTGTTCCTGTTTATTCGTGTCGGTCTAAAGGAGATTGGGGAAAGAAAAATAATGACGTAAGTTCGAGAGCGTAACTCATAATGGGAAGCGCTCTTTTTTTTTGTTGGCTAGGAAATAATAAGTAAGGTAATGGTGGGAGCCTAAGTTCTCATAAAGCCCGCACTGATAAAAGAGGCAGCAAAAAGGTCGTTATGAAACGTTTATAAAGCCCGAATCTATAAAAGAGGAAGCAACCCGGTCGTTATGAAGGGTTTATAAGGCCCGAACCAATAAAAAAGAAAGCAACCCCGGTCGTTATGAAAGGCTCATAAAGCCCGTACCGATAAAAGAGGAAGTAAAAAGGTCGTTATGAAAGGTTTATAAAGCCCGAATCGATAAAAAAGAAAGCAACACAGTCGTTATGAAGGGCTAATAAAAGCCCGTACTGCTGAATATTATTATAGCTTAGTCACCAAGAAAGTTTGATAAAATAGTGAATATTAAGCTTACTTTTATATTAATATGACTTCTTTAAAAAGGATCTGTCATAAATGTGCACAGATTGTCAGGAAAGATGGAATCAATGTTAGTAGACTTAATGTAGAAAGGAGAGAGGTTCACATGGAAGGGCTTCAAAGAATGCTGGAAAGCATCGAGTATATGGAAAGTAATTTAGACACCAATCTATTGATTGACGATGTTGCCGCTGCAGCGTGTATGTCTAAATTTCACTTCCAACGAATGTTTAACATGTTGACGGGGTATACCGTGAGTGAATATATCCGAAATCGCCGTATTACAGTAGCTGCACAGGAATTGGTTAATTCCAAGGCTAAGGTGATTGACGTTGCCATGAAGTATGGATATGAAAGTCCAGAATCCTTTACAAAAGCGTTTCGGAGAATTCATGGAATTAATCCCTCTGATGCCAAAAAAAACAGTCAAATTTTGAAGGCATATCCGAGACTCTCTTTTCAAATTCAGTTAAAGGGTGATGTAGAAATGGAATACAAGATTGTCGAAAAAAATGCTTTTACTGTGGTAGGAAAAAGTATTCGCACATCAACAATTGGTGGAGAAAATCACCGAAATATAGCGGCTTTCTGGGTTGAATCAAATCAGAATGGATTTTCACGTGAGCTTGCAAAAAACTGTGGCCCACTGGGTTTAATAGGAGTTTGCATGGATTTTGATAAAGAACAAGAAAATCTAACTTATTTAATTTGTGCAGAAAAGAATGTTGATCAGATTCCTTCTGATTGGGAGGAACGACAAATTCCTTCTGCTACCTGGGCGATTTTCCCAGTAAAGGGTGCCATGCCTGTTACCATACAAAAAGCATGGGGAAGGATCTTTTCAGAGTGGTTTCCGGCAACCGGATATCAGCATGCTGATGGACCCGAGTTGGAAGTTTACCCTAGCGACGCTGACCCTTCATCCGAGGATTATTATAGTGAAATATGGATACCTATTAAAAAGTAGCAAAAAAGCACAAGGGCATTCGGTTCTTGTGCTTTCTTTATTTACCTTAAATGGAGCTCGAATGTTCCACAAGCTTGCAGGTTTAAAACCAAACTTAGAATAATAATCATTATGTCCTAAGCCAATGGCAGAATGATAACCTAGCACTTTTGCCCTGTTTAAAGCAGCATAAGTAAATTTCCATTTATAGTCTTGCATTCTTTCATTATAATTGCGGATCTAATTTCCAGCATATACCTTAATATAATAACCGTATAGTTTCCAATTGTGTTTGTCGGTATGGTATTTTAATAATAGAAATACTATCGGACCAATTTTCAAAAGGAGACATTAAAATGGCTAACACACATACTTTTAGCACAGGTGAGGAAGTTGCCAATTCCATTACTCATGGAATAGGTGCCCTTCTAAGTATAGCAGCATTAGTATTACTAATTGTATTTTCCTCGTTATACGGTAATGTTTGGCATATAGTTAGTTTCACTTTATTTGGTTCTACCATGTTCTTAATGTATACATCGTCGACACTCTTGCATGCTTTCCCTGAAGGAAGTAGAGTGAAAAATCTATTTGAAATATTCGACCATTCTTCAATCTATTTTTTTATTGCTGGGTCCTACACTCCATTTATGTTTATAGCTGTTAAAGGCTGGATCGGTTGGACGATTTTTGGGATTGTCTGGGGAATGGCCATCGGTGGCACCATTTTTAAATCCTTTTTTGTGAAGAAATTTTTGTTCACATCCACGGCGTTATACGTATTAATGGGGTGGTTAATTGTTTTTGCTTGGAAACCTATATCCGAGTACATGCATCCTAATGGTTTACTGTTTTTGATTATTGGTGGAGTGCTATATACGTTAGGATCTGTTTTTTATATTTGGAGGGGATTCAAGTTCCACCATGCTGTATGGCACATTTTCGTCATTGGCGGCAGCATTATGCACTTTTTCAGTGTGTTAACGCTTTTAAATTAATTCGCTCCATGAAGACCTTTTAGGAGGTCTTTTTTGTCGTTATTTATCGGTATTAACCGGTTCAAACGAATAGTACAATTTGGTATAATAATTAAATTAAAGGGGGTGCTTACAGATGGAGAATCATGATCGATTGTCTGGTACTTCTTCCACTCATGCAAAGCCTATTAATGGAAAGGCGATACTTTGCATGGGGCGAAATATTTAAAATTATCGCTGAACAGCTTTTCTACTAATTAGGCTTTGCACCTTATTTTTTTCAAAATCAAAATAAGGGGCTGGCAGAATTGAAATATATGAATGCAAATAAAGTTTTACCCGAAAAGCTAGTTTTGGAAATCCAAAAGTATGTACAAGGGGAAACTCTTTACATTCCGAAGCCTGAAACGAAGCATCAGAAATGGGGGACTTCGAGTGGCGGGAGAAAGCTGCTTGATTACCGTAATGCCACAATCAGAAATTCTTTTTTTAGTGGCAGCAGTATCGAACAACTAGCTAAGGAACATTTCCTTTCAACCGAAACCATTAAGAAAATAGTTTATTCACATAAAAAGTAGTGGAACAGCACTGATGATCACCGTCATCGGTGCTTTTTTATGTAAAGGATATGTTAAACGGCACTGTTGATTTTTTATACCATGTTAATTGGAGAGGAAGGCACGAAGACTCCTCGAAAATGCTAACGCATTTCCTTCGTGCGTGAGCGAAATCTAGGAAGAAAATCAATGTCCTGTGGGATTACGGTTCTGGAGAGACCCCGCAGGCGCAAGCGCCGAGGAGGCTCGCCGAAACACCCACGGAAAGCGAAGTGCCTGGATCGGAAATCAACAGACGAGTTTAACAGCCTATGTAAAAAACGTTTCTAAGTTATTTTCTCCATTTTATAAGCTGACTCTGTTAGATAAAATAAGTGTTAATAGCCGTAAATAGGAGAGAAAAATGATGACCGAAAAATTTATTAAAAATGAACAATTAAATTTTATAAAAAAACAGATCTCTTTGATCAAGGACAGCACAAAAAAGAATGCACCTCCAACTGTTTTGACTGCTGTGATTGATATTGCTAATGCCAAAATTTTGAATCTCTTTCCTAATGCATCATTGGATCAACAGGAAATGCTGGATCTTTCTAAACTGAAAACCGATCAAGAGTATGAGCGATATATTCAGCTTCTTTCGGACTTTTTAATACCCTTTCCAATCATAACAGAGCAGCAACTGAAAAAAATGTTCCCAAAGCAAAAAAAATTAAAGCTACCTGATTTATCAAAAATAGACCACCACCAACTGACCTATTTAAGTTGGAATGATCTAAGATTGAATAAAAAATTTATTGTATACGAGCTGGATGGTAAAATGGTCGGCATTGAATGTAATTTCACACCAGCCACCAAAAAAAATTATTGTTCTTTCTGTAATTGTTTTGGAGAGGTAACTTATCTATCTACCGTAACAAAAACAAAAAAAGCGAAAAATCCAGATTATTATAGATCTATAGGCAATCTAATTTGCGCTGATAGCAGTGAATGCAATCATAAAATCACAGAGGTCGAATATGTAACTTCCTTTCTCAAAGACTCACTAGGAGTGTGAGATTTTCAAATGATGGTTTTTTGTATCTGAGAATGGACTCTTGATTTGCCTATACTCTCTCTTTAGCACGGGTCTGAAACCTTCGTTCTATTTATCCGTATCATTCGTATGATAATAAAGAACAAAACGGATTGGAGGACGAGGAATGAAGGCTATTGTGTATAAAAAGTACGGTCCCCCTGATGTTCTTCACCTAAAAGAGATCGAAAAACCAACACCTAAGGATCATGAAATATTGATAAAAATAAAGGCAACGACTGTCACAGCTGCAGATATTCGATCACGGAGTTTTACGGTTCCCAGGTCAGTGTGGCTGCCTGCTCGCATGTCACTAGGTATGAGAAAACCTAAAAAAGTGATATTGGGGATGGAATTGGCGGGAGAAGTCGAATCCGTTGGAAAAGCCGTAAAAAGATTTAAGCAGGGTGATCAGGTTTTTGCAGCATCACTAGTGGGTTTTGGAGCGTATGCAGAATATATATGTCTCCCTGAAGATGGGCCGATTTCCATAAAACCGTCCAATATTTCACATGAGGAAGCAGCTGCTATTCCCATTGGAGCTCGTACCGCATTGCATTTTCTTAGAAAAGCCAACATTGAAAGTGGCCAAAAGGTACTGGTCTATGGGGCCTCTGGCAGTGTAGGAACCTATGCCGTCCAGCTTGCCAAATATTACGGTGCAACCGTCTCAGGAGTATGCAGTGCTGCGAATGTAGACTTGGTAAAATCACTAGGCGCTGATCAGGTCATTGACTACACCACAGAAGATATTTCAATTGTAGGCGAGACGTACGATGTGATTTTTGAAGCAGTAAACAAGAGCTCGTTCGAAGACTGTATCAAATTATTAAAAGATAAAGGTACCTATATAAATGTTACCGAACCTTTGCCAGATGCTCGAATGGTTTGGACGAAGGTAGCAAGCAGCAAAAGAGTGATATTGAGTCAAAATGCACCTGAAACTCCCGAGGCCCTTGATTTTCTAAGTGAACTTGCTGAAGCGGGAAAGTTAAAAGTCGTGATTGATCGATCTTATAGATTTGAAGATATTGTGGAAGCTCATAAATATGTGGAAAAAGGGCATAAACGAGGTAATGTTGTCATAAAAGTGAGCGTTGAAGAAGAGTAGACAGGAGGAGTTCCTTCTGTTTTTTTATGTGGAGGAACAATTAAGAGGATTCAACAAAATTGAATAGTGATTCAACAAAAAAATTAGGGATTCAACACATATAGCATTGAATTCAACAAAAGGGCGATTCTTTGAGGTAAAGTCGCTTTTTTTCATTCGGGACATATGTCCTTTCTCTATTTAGCCCACCTGTATTTTAATAAGAGAAGAATATGGGGGGTGAAATGGGTGAAAGGAATCCTGTTTTCAATTGTGGCTGGGGTGTTTATCTCCTTGCAGGGTGTCTTTAATTCAAGAATGTCTGAGGAACTTAGTCCGTGGCATACGACAACAATTGTTCATCTCGTTGGATTTATTGCTTCATTTATTATTTTTTTGTTTGTAAGAGATGGAAAATCAAGAGGCTTTCGCGAGGTGCCCTTTGTGTATTTTCTGGGAGGAATGTTTGGAGTAATCATTGTCATCGGAGAAATGACGGCCATTAATAAGCTGGGGATGTCATTTGCTATTGCGACGCTGTTAATTTCACAGCTACTTTTTGCATATATAATAGATATAAGAGGTTTATTCGGTGTACGGAAATTAAACATTACTTTGCAGCAAATAATAGGAATGGCACTAATTATGGTAGGAATCGTTATTTTTAAAATATAAGCTAGAGTAAATAATACTGTTGATCTATGACCCATTCCATTGGAAAACGTTACTCAATGGACAAATTTAATAGAGGCAAAATATAAAAGGTGAAAAAAATGAAAGAAATACATGAACAATCACGGCTTCTTGGTTATCTTGACCAATATAAATTAGAATCTATTTTTTCAAATGAGGTAAAGGAATATTTAACACTGCATCAGTTCAGTAAAGGTGAAATCCTATGTTCAAAAGGTGATCAGTTACATTCTATGTATTTTATGGTGAAGGGGAAGTTTAAAGTGTATGCCATCTCATCAGAAGGGAATACACTAATCGTCCGTTTCAAAACACCTCTTGCAATCATAGGGGATGTGGAATTTGTAAACGGGATGAGCGTATTAAATACCGTTGAGGCTGTTTCGGATGGTGAACTGATTGGCGTATCCTATGATGTCTTGCGAACCATGCAGGCGAAACAAGTTGAATTCCTACAGTTTTTATTAAAAATTATTACGGAAAAATTATACACGGAATCCCAATCCAACAGTTTAAACCTGTTGCTGCCTGTTGAAGCTCGTTTAGCCAGTTATTTGCTATCTTTATCATCAGAGGGTGAAGGAAATATCTATCATAAGGAAATGAGGACGACTAACCTGACGGAGGTAGCTGCTCTCATCGGAACAAGCTACCGACACTTAAATAGGGTCATACAGAAACTAGTCCTTGAGGGAATAATCGAACGGAATAAAGGATCCCTCACCATAAAAGATTTGCCGAGACTTAGAGAACGGGCAAATGGGCATATCCATGAATAAGAACGGAGAGGAATTGCCATGCAAGGAATATTGTTAGCTATAATTTCAGGCATTTTTATTAGTCTGCAAACTGTCTTTAATACTAGAGTGAGTGAAAAATTTGGTTCCTGGGCAACAACCACGCTGGTTCTAGGCCTGGGCTTCTTGACCTCTCTGCCATTCTTTATGGTTATGGATCATACATCGTTATTTTCTTTTGGAAAAGTAAATAAACTATACCTCTTTAGTGGTCTACTAGGAGTAGTCCTAGTCTTTTGCATTATGAAAGGTATAAGTCTATTAGGTCCTGCCTACTCCATTTCCATTGTCCTCATCTCTCAGATTACGTTGGCCATTTTGATCGATTCTTTTGGCTGGTTTGGATTTGAGAAAGTGCCATTAACACATTATAAAATTTTAGGGATCTTCCTGATGGTTCTTGGGGTAATTGTTTTTAAGTGGAATAAAAAGTCGGGTAAGGGAACTGTTTCAGTCAACACACAATAACTACTAATTCTTAATCCGGAATGCGATGTACCCATTGTATTCCGTTTTTTTTTTGTTTATAGTACTCAAGTAGCAGACTGTTTTTTTGACATAGGAAAAATAAAAACTACAAATGTTAGTGTTTTTGAATTAAGATTTATAAAAGTTTAGAGTTTTTGACTCAAGCTTATTTTTATACATGGGATTTATCCTTAGTAGAATACAGGGAGACGAAATTTTTTGGAAAAACAAGAGAGTAAGTTTAGATGGGTAGTATTTGGTACTGTTCTATTTGCCTATTTTTTGATTATCAGTCAGCGAACAGCCCCTGGATTAATTCCAGATAAATTAATGAAAGAATTTGATGTTTCAGCATCCATGATTGGTTTGCTGGCAAGTGTTCAATTTTTTGCCTATGCGGCTTTGCAAATTCCGATTGGCATTTTGTCCGATCGTTACGGCCCCAATTTGTTTCTCATTCTTGGAACGATGATTAGTGGGCTAGGTACACTATTATATAGTGTTTCCTGGAATGAATACGCCCTTTTACTAGCAAGGTTATTGGCCGGTATAGGGGATGCAGCGATATGGATCAATTTGGTTTTAATCTTAAGCCAATGGTTTAAAGTCAATGAGTTTGTCAGATTAATAGGCTTTGCTGGCATAATGGGAAGCCTTGGTTTTTTACTGGCAAGCGTTCCTTTTTCAGCATGGATTATGATGCTGGGCTGGAGGCCACCCTTCTTTATTACGGGCATCATTATTTTTCTTTGTGGAATCCTTCTATATTATGTCATCGCCGTACAACCAAAAAAGTTTATAAAGAACTATACTGTCATTACGCCTGTGGGGAAAAAGCAGAATCATGAAAAAACGTTTGATTTGCTGCGACGGATTTTCTTAGATCGAAAGGCATGGGCTGCCTTTTTATGTCACTTTGGAGTGGTTGGTACATATGTGGGCTTTATTGGTTCATGGGCTGTCCCCTATGGGATGCATGTATATGAGATGACAAGATCGAATGCAAGTCAGCTTGTCATGGTGGGTCTTATTGGGGCAATAAGTGGTTCCCTGCTAATCAGTTGGGTCACCAATCGTTTAGGGACGATCAGGCTCCCATATGTTGTTATGCATTTGATCATGTGTTTAGGTTGGGCTGCGTTCCCATTGTTTGGCGGCAAACCGCCAGTTGTTTTATTATTTGTTCTTTTTTTCATAATTGGTTTTGGAAATGGAGCAAACCCTTTAACGTTTGCCTTTGTGCGCCATGCCTTTCCGTTGAAAGAAGTGGGGGTTGTTTCAGGCTTCGCAAATACTGGCGGATTTATTAGTGCGATCCTGTTACCAAGTATTTTTGGGAAAATCATCGATCATTTTCAATCAGCCGGGAGCCAAATTGGTTACCATTATGGCTTTATGATTCCCGTCATCTTTTCTCTATTTGGATTAGCAGGCGGACTGCTCATTAAAGAACATCGTGCAGAAAATGAAAAGGTGCATGAAAGGAAACTGCAAGTGACTGGCAAGGTGTAAGGTCAATCATTTTTTAAGTAATTTGTTAAGTGATTGGTACTTTAAAATAGCCCGATCCAACTTTTTACTAACTTGAACGGTTCGCTTATTGCTTAATCCTTCTTTTAGTCCAAGTCGCATCATTTCATTTCGTAATAGTTCCATATGATTTTTTAATTTTCTCTTTTGATGGATAAGAAGTATTTTAAGCATTTTATTTGCCCCATTTTACTATTGTATAAATAATTAATACTGTAATATTTTAGAAGTTTTTCCTTAACAAATTCTTAAAAAACAGAGAGAGGAATGTTTTAAAAGCAAGTAACGGGTTCTCACTAAGTAATAAATTCATGGTTGGTGTCCGAAGTCAGAGGAACTTCGGACAGACGGGAGAAAACCACCGATGGTTGTGTCTGAAGTCAGAGCAACTTCGGAAGAAGAGGAGAAAACCACCGATGGTTGTGTCTGAAGTCAGAGCAACTTCGGACAGACGAGAGAAAACCACCGATGGTTGTGTCTGAAGTCAGAGCAACTTCGGACAGAAGAGAGAAAACCACCGATGGTTGTGTCTGAAGTCAGAGCAACTTCGGACAGGAGCGGAGAAACCACCGATGGTTGTGTCTGAAGTCAGAGCAATTTCGGACAGACGAGAAAAAACAACCGATGATTGTGTCTGAAGTCAGAGCAATTTCGGACAGACGAGAAAAAACCACCTATAATTGTGTCTGAAGTCAGAGCAACTTCGGACAGAAGAGGAGAAAAAAACGATGGTTGTGTCTGAAGTCAGAGCAACTTCGGACAGACGAGAGAAAACCACTGATGGTTGTGTCTGAAGTCAGAGCAACTTCGGACAGAAGAGGAGAAAACGCCGATGGTTGTGTCTGAAGTCAGAGCAACTTCGGACAGACGAGAGAAAACCACTGATGGTTGTGTCTGAAGTCAGAGCAACTTCGGACAGAAGAGGAGAAAACGCCGATGGTTGTGTCTGAAGTCAGAGCAACTTCGGACAGACGAGAGAAAACCACCGGTGGTTGTGTCTGAAGTCAGAGCAACTTCGGACAGAAGAGGAGAAAACGCCAATGGTTGTGTCTAAAGTCAGAGCAACTTCGGACAGACGAGAGAAAACCACCGATGGTTGTGTCTGAAGTCAGAGCATCAACGGACAGGAGAAAAAAATCTAGTGTTGTGTCCGAAGTTTTGAGATAAGTTGGGAGCCAGAAAAAGCTTTATTAATACAATTCATGTTTGTGATTTATGTAGGGAATATGCTGAACGCAGGGCTTATAGGAAAGCTTAAATTTTAGTAAGAAGGTGAATCACATGGAACCAACAGTATTTTTAACAAAACCAACAGTGGAATTAAAATCTGAATATCAAGAGTTTTACCAGGAATGGAAAGATAGCGGGGAGGAAATGATTCCTTGGGTCATTGGTAAGGATCCTGCAAATTTTCCGGAAATGATACAATCTTTACTTGATGCAGAGCAGGGTAAAAATATCCCAGCCAATTGGGTTCCTGATTCTACCTTCTGGTTAATCAATAAAAATAAAAAGATCATTGGAGCAGTAAATATTCGTCACCGACTGACAGATAAGTTATTTAACAGTGGAGGGCATATTGGTTACGGTATCCGTCCATCTGAGAGGAAAAAAGGATATGCAACAAAACTCTTATCCCTTGCCTTAGAAAAAGCCAGGGAATTAGGAATACAAGAAGCCCTTGTTGTCTGCGACGAGAGTAATATCGGATCGGCAAAAACAATCATGAATAATGGTGGTGTTCCAGACACGGACTATGTTATGGAAGATGGTAACATTATAAAGAGGTTTTGGATCTATTTATAGAACCGTGGTTCAAGTGTATTTCTTTATTGGGGATAAATGTATTTTATCTATTTAATGTTAGGAGTAGCAGAAATGAAGATAAGTAAACAGAACGCCGAACATTACATATGGGGAGACCAATGTGATGGGTGGCATTTAGTTAAAAATAATAATGTAAGTGTCATCCATGAACGCATGCCGGCAAATACTTCAGAAGTAAGGCACTATCACAAACAAGCACAGCAATTTTTCTTTGTTTTATCTGGTAGAGCCACAATAGAAGTGAATAACGAGCGAATTATTTTAAATCCTAATGAAGGAATCGAAATCCCACCTTTGGTTCCCCATCAAATGATGAATGAATCAAATGGGGATGTGGAGTTTTTAGTCATATCGCAGCCTAATAGCAAGGGAGATAGAGTTTTAATCGATAAATAAGTGGTTTAATGTTAATTTCTTATAAATATTATTGATAATGGCACTTTTTGGATATTATACTGAAGGTGAATAACTACTAATAGTGAAGGGAGATTTATGAATGGAGGTATCATTTAGAGTAAGTAAATGGGATGAAAAGCCAGTAGATGACACTAGAAAGGAATTTCCTGTTAATATTGCCCATGTCGAATATGATATTGAAGGTGAATTAGCAGGAAAAGCTTTTGTTGAATATTTATTATTTTATATAGATTCCTCTATAGACGATGTTCACTTGGCCACTTCAAAAATTTCCGGGTATCTGCATTTCGAAGGAACTTATAAGGGAAAACAGGGGACATTCACGGCTATAGAACAAGGTATCTTTGATAAAGGAAATCTAGATTCTCCAGGAACCATCATCAAAGCTACCGGGGACTTAAAAAGCTTAAAAGGGACCTATAATTATAGATTTACCGGCGAAGCGAGTAAGATGATTCTAGACTTTAATTTCTAACAAAATTAGTGAAAAGGGCATCTCTGTATATTCAGGAATGTCCTTTTTGTCATACTAGAAAAACTATTCCCTCTTTAGACACCTCGATTCTCTATGAAATTTACATTAATATCTGATTACTTTCCTCTTTAAATCATCGTTTTCCTTTCGATTTTTTTCCTAATATTTTTCCATAACAAAAAATTTGCTTAATAGAACCTTTCCAGATTTGGAATCGTCTATATTACAAAAAAACTAAGGCTGTGAGGATAAATATGCTTGAAGATGTAAATGGGTCTAACCTAGAACCGCCTGATTCCTTCACTCGTGAGGAAAAACTAAAGTGGTTAATGGTGACCTATGGGAATGATGTCATGAGAATTGCCTACTCTTACCTAAAGCAAAATCACCTTGCTGAGGATGTAGCGCAAGATGTTTTTATAAAATGCTATGAAAAAATGGATACTTTTCGAAATGAGTCATCTTATAAAACGTGGCTCATCAAAATCACCATAAATAAATGTAAAGATGTTCTAAAAAGCTGGTCTTATAAAAATATAGTAATGGTAGATTATTTTACCTTCAAAAATACGCATTCTGGCTGGGAACAAAGGCCTGAGTATGAAAATGATCGGATTTCATATCAGGTGATGAAGCTACCCGTAAAGTTAAGGGAAGTCATTATTCTATACTATTATCATGAGTTTTCCATTGAAGAAATAGCTACTTTATTAAAAACGAATCCAAATACGATAAAAACTAGATTGCATAGGGGTCGCCTAAAACTAAAAGATGATTTAGAGGGAGTGTGAAACATAATGGAAAATAAGTGGAATAAAATAAAAAGCAAAATGGATAAAACAGTTTTCCAGGATATACATTTCACCGAAGCCCATCAACAAAAGGTATTAGAGTCGATTAAGCAGGGCAGAGTTCAAAAACGGGAAACCTCCATCCTAAACGGTTTTAATGTCCTTTTGAGTGTCACCGTTACTACCATCCTTTTTATAGGAATTGCCTACTTTGTCGGAAAACAAATGCACTTTTTTGAAAAAGCCCAGAATAACCAGGCAAGCTACCATGAAGAGGAGATCAAAAAGGCAAATAAGGATATCATTGTGCCGCCTAAACAGAAAGAAAATATCAAGAATATGACGAAAGAAGAAATCTTAACCAAAATGCTGAATACTGTTGACTATTTTGAGACGGCCAAAGGTTCATTTAAAATGCATTATGATAATAGTCCGCTTACTATGATTATTGAGTATGAATTAAGTTTACATAAGAATGCAGGGGGCTTTAGTAAAATAACAAACTTAGACAATGGACCGAGCCAGGTACTCTATCATTATTATACTGGAGGAAAATTGTGGGACTTAGATGAAAGCAAAGGTGATTATTTGGAAATGGACTACCAACTGGAAAATTTCTCCTCCAATACATTAACAATAGGGGAGGCTTTTCGTGTAGATAATGACGGAATTAATGTAACAAATATGAGGGAAAGGCCCTTAATTGGCGAGGCTCAAAGTTCCTTATTTCCCTATGAAATTGCTTCTAACTACACTAGAGATCTAAATAAATGGAACATTGAAAAGCAGAATGAAGAATTATTGGGCCATAACACCCTTGTTATTAAAGGGATGTTAAACAGTTACGCGAAGGTCAAACATAAAGCTGCTACTTTTCGGTTTTGGGTAGATAAAGATACAGGAATATTAGTTAAATATGAGACTTATGATGAGTCTGGAAAAATAGTTGATTATTTACACCCAACAAAACTTGAAGTAAATGTCCCTATTGACAGTAAAAAATTTGTTCCAAATTTAAATGGTTATAAAAAACAAACTATGTATCAAGGGAAAGTGTCAAGGAACATTACTGAAAATCGACAGAATGGATTAACCGGGAATCCTGCGAATAGAGACCATACCACTGTTATTTCTAGAGAAAGCCAAAATATGTTAGAAAGCATACCTTCTGTAGAAGGTTGGTCTTTTGTGGCAAAATCCAAGTCAGGGTTCATTAATAAAATGGAGAGATAAACTCATATTGATTTTTAGGTCGTTATGGAGGAGAGCACACAAATCCCGTTAGCCTGAAAAAGTGATGCAGCCTTAGTGATTATAAATGGGTTTAATATATGCTAATAAACCTCTCTCTTTACCTTTAATTTAATAAATAAAGATTGTGAGGGATAAACTACCCTTGAAAGGGGGAAGTATTGATGGAAAAAGATAAAAAGACACTGAAAAATTTAAGTTATGAATCAGATGGAAAAATGGGTAAAAACAATCATAAGTCAAAAGCAAATGAAAAAGAACAAGCCAACTTTTTTAATACCACTCAAAATAGTGAATAGTGAAAACGGAAAAGCCTGCTTACGTAGTGTAAGCAGGTTTTTCGTTATCGTATACCTTCAGATGTAAAGCGTTCCTTCCCCTTCAGTGTATAATCAAAGAATTGAAGAATAAGTTTATTTTCAGCTTCCAGGCAGTAATATTTATCAATCGTTGCCTTACCGCCTTGGAGTGTATTAGCAAGAATAGGAGAAACAAGTGATAAATCGGTAAGACTTAAGTGTTTGGCACCTTTAAAATAAACGGAATAGGCTTCTTTACAATTTTGATCGGCGGCTTTGTTTGCCGCATAAGTGGAATTACTGTTAAGCTGTTTCCAAACATCGTCAGTATAAATGTTCAGAAGTGGGGTTGTATAAGACTTGTCGTTCGCCGCAAAATCATTAGTCTTTTTATCATAAACAAGCTCACTAAAAAATGGACCGTCCAAATTCTAAGCACTGGCACATAAATAACAATGCTTTTTAACGTTCATGGGTATCCTGTTCCTATAATAAAAAGTATTGAAATTATTAGGCAATTCCAAGCGTTAGATATTCTTGCGATCGTAAACGATACATATGCCATTTTAATAGAAGACAAAACATATACTAAAAACCACTCAGATCAGCTGAACCGGTATCGTGAAGAAGTAAGGATCGCTTATCCTGATTTAGTTCAATTGCCAATCTATTATAAGATAGCGGATCAAAGTCATTACCACTCAGTTCAGGATGCAGGCTATTTTCCGTTTACACGCGAAAGGATACTTGAAGTATTAGAGCGTGGCCGGGAAAATGGCGTAAGTCATCCTATTTTCATTGACTATCTAGTGCACTTGGAGAAGCTTGATAGTAGTATTAATGCTTATAGAACAAAGCCTGTGGTAGATTGGGACGGTTTTGCATGGCAGAGATTTTACATGGGACTTCAAAAACATTTTAATGGCAACTGGAGGATTCTGAGGTTTTTGGTGGCAGCCACAGAGTGATAAAAACTACTACCTGCAACTCGAGCAGCAATTACTCTACTTGAAAATTGAAGTAAATGACATGGAAAACTTGAAAGAGTTCAGGAATGATGAAATGGAGAAAGTTCTGATAGAGTCTAAGGAACGAGGACTGCTCCTGCAAAAACCATCAAAATTGGGAACGGGCAAAACAATACCCATTGCTCAGCGAACCGACTATATCCAAACAACGGAAAATGGTCTAATTGATTTGAAAAAACAATTAAAGAACTTAAAAAATGGGAATCATCTACAAACAAAGATGACTAAAAACTATTTATCAATAAAACTAAGCTGTTTGTAATAAAAAACAAACAGCTTAGTTAGCATACTCTTGAATATATTAATATTTTACGTTGTTTCTTTGTATCATTGGCAATTTCTTGTGTGGGTTGGTTCGAATATTGTAGAAGATAGGAGATGAGTTGTCCCTTATAAAGCAATCGAAAATTTTCACAATCTCCCAAATCATTAGGTTTGACTAAGCTTGGGTGTTTACCCTTTATGTCAATGCCGCCTCGATTTAAAACCGTTGCGACAAATTCTGAACAAAAGAAGGCTCTTTTTCTATTCATTTTTTTATTAAGCAGAACCCCGAAAAGCCCGATTAAATTATACTTATAGTCTTGCTGCTGCTTTTCAAATTGTTGGACAAGCTTTCTCATCTGCTTATATTCCCTTTCTGAAACAGAACAACTATAAATGGCACATGTTGCACTTTGAAATAACTCTCCGTTCATATTTTCCCTAATAAAGCCCCCGATAAAAGGATTATTGGCTCGTTTCCTGCCGAAGCTATAAGTCTCGTCTACTAGTTCCTTCGAAAAAGAGATTGAAGCGTGGTTTAATGGATGTTTCGTAAATCTTTTTATCATTTTTGTAAATAAAGTTCCCGTATCAGAAAGAATGATATAAACTTCCATCTTGATTCCCCCATTTCAAAACTCCCTGCGAATAGAATTTTGTATGTGATTCTGTTTCAAAAAGCCCTATTTTAATAAAATCATTGATTAAAATGAAAAGATTCCGTCCCTTGCAATCTAATTCTATAATCCTATATTGCTAAGAATCCTTGAACAATCGTGAGATTTATTTTTATCTAAGACCTAGGATGTAATTTGTTTCAGACCTGCAAGGAGTGATTGATCTCAGCTGTCAAAGTGAAGAAAGGATCAGGGGGATAGGGGGATACACAGGCAGATAAGCAAAGAATTATAATTGCTAATTTATTTAGAGAATTTAAAGTACAATAAAAGTGCTGACTCAAAAGGTAATTTTAGAGTCAGCACTTTTAATTTTATTCTTGTTTTAATTTTTATCGTGAAAGAATAGCAAATTTCCAACCCAATAAGCAAATAAAAGCCAGATTAGAATAAAAAGAAAAGCTGTGAACCAATTTTTAGGCTTCCCAGCTTTTTTCATTTCTTCCGCTCGTGCTCTATGGTCATTAATCACAACAGGAGGAATCAACTTCATTGCTAGCATGATGCCTAGCGGTACGATAATGAGGTCATCAAGATAACCTAGTACCGGGATAAAATCAGGAATCAGATCGATTGGGCTAAAAGCATATGCAACCACACATATGGCAACAAGCTTTGCATACCAAGGCACTCTTTTATCTTTATAGGATAAATATAGGACAAATAAATTCTTTTTTAATTTCCTTGCAAAGGTTTTTAACTTTGTAATGGGCTTATCCATCGAACTTCCCCCTTTTAAAAAATTATAAAGAAGTTTGTAATAGATTGGAATAGAGACATGTAGAAGCATGGTCGATATGATAGGGGAATGAAGCATGTTCATCTGAAAAAAGTACAAGTGCAGTCGTTATGAAGAGTTCATAAAGCCCGTTCAGGTGAAAAAAGCAAAAGTGCGGTCGTTATGAAGAGTTCATAAAGCCCGTCCAACTGAAAAAAGTACAAGTGCAGTCGTTATGAAGAGTTCATAAAGCCCGTTCAATTGAAAAAAGTACAAGCCCGGTCGTTATGAGGAGTTCATAAAGCCCGTTCATGAAAAAAGTACAAGCCGGTCGTTATAATTCTTTTCTAGAAGGATATTTTATCCAGTATATTGAATTTAAAAAAAGAAGAATTTCAAAACTCCTTCAAATGGGAAAAAAAGGGGAAACAACGAAGAGTTCAATAACTTTAAAAGAAATTACTAGTGAAAACTTTTTTCAATGCGTCTTTTTAAAATCGGAGGAATCAGATCAATATAGATTATTTGAAGAAAATGTTGCTTCAAATGCTTTTTCCATTGCTTAATCAAAAGTAGAGCTCGATTGGGTTAACCAAGGCTATTTACAATGAGGATGATAAGATGGTCGGTTTTACTATGTTTGGGCTTTCTCCGATTCTAAATGTTTACTTTATAACACGATTGATGATTGATTATCGTTATCAAGGAAAGGGTTATGGCAAGGCAGCAATGCTTGAGATCATAAATCAAATGAAGCAATTTCCATGGGAAGAAATTTTTACAAGCATCGTACCGACGAATGAGCGTGCTAAACAGTTATACACCAGCCTAGGATTTAAAGATACAGGACGTGCAGTAGAATTTGGAAATGAATCCGAACCTCTATTTTGCCTGAAATTGTAGGGTTGAATATCGAAACGGGACATAAGGTCCCAGATAAGGGAACGCAGGCGGATGTCCGAATAAAATAGGAACCATGTAATAAACGTTATGTCCCACGTGTACACTATATGGATGGTGGTGAATAACCTGATTCCAAGGACCAAACATTGGTAAGGGTGTACCAGAATACGTTGCTCCGTGAATCCCGGTAGTGATGGTTGTGGTCATGCTTTCACCTACTAAACTAAATTTCTATATTATATGTAATTTGTGAAAAACGAAAAGGACTAATTTTCATACTTAAGAAGATTAAAAGGGTTCGAGTTCTTAAAAAGTGAGGAGAAACATTGATAAATTATAATGGCCGTACATTTGTTTCAATTGAAAATACAGCAAACGGAGAAGTTTCTTCAAAGACTTTTTTTAAATATAGTCAAGAGGGAACGATCGTCTCAGCAACATATGGCGGGGGAGAAATCGTAAAAGGATTGCTGATTGGAATGGTGAAAGAGGATGGATCTTTACAGTTTCGATATAACCATGTGAATACAAAAGATGAACTTAGAGGAGGAGAATGTGTATCGACTCCTGAAATCTTAGCTGATGGGCGTATTAGACTATATGAGAAATGGAAGTGGCTTGATAATGAAGCAACAGAGGGGAATTCAATTATTGAAGAACCCTTAAAATATTAATTTAGAGGAATACATAGGAGGGATTGCAATGGATGAAAGGTATCCAATAGGAAAATTTCAATTTGATGGAGAGATCACGGGGGTTATTACTAAGGATTGGATTAGTGAGATTGAGAGCTTACCAGCATTATTGCGAGAAGCTGTCAGTAGTTTGGATGATAATCAATTGGACACTCCTTATCGGAATGGCGGATGGACAGTTCGTCAAGTGGTTCATCATGTTGCGGATAGTCATATGAACGCTTATGTCCGTTTTAAACTAGCTCTTACTGAAGAAAACCCAGTCATCAAGCCTTATAATGAAGGGAAATGGGCCGAACTTCCAGATTACTCATTGCCGATTGAGATTTCCTTAACGCTTCTTGAAACATTGCACAAACGTTGGGTCAAACTATTACATAGTCTAAATCCTGAGGATATGAAAAAAACTTTCGTGCATCCGGAATCAGGGGAAATAACGGTGGGAAAAAATATCGGTATCTATGCTTGGCATGGCCGGCACCATCTTGCCCATATTACTTCTTTAATTAGCCGTAAGGGCTGGTAAAGCAATAGATATTATTATATTTATTTTTTCTTTAACTTGTTCCTTTCAGAATGAAAAAAGCAAATGATGGTTAATAGGGTGAGAAATCTTAATGAATTCTTACCCTATTTTCTTGGAATTATTATTCGTTATGAATTCATTTTTTTGCTATAAACCACTCTTGACCAAAAATAAACTGCAGAACCTATCAATAAAATGGTAAATTGCCATCCAGAATTTCCTTTGCTAAATAGATCATATAAAGACCAAATCAATAGGGATAGGGTATAAAAAATAAATCCATATTTTGCGGATTGATCACTTTGATATTTTTCCATTTCATCTGCTTTGCGTAATCTCATTTTTTCTCCTCCTCAAAATGGAATAATTTTTCAATTTTTGTATTTAAATTCATAGATAGCTTAAATGCTAATGTTAAAGTGGGGTCGTATTTATTATTTTCAATGGCATTTATGGTTTGTCTTGTAACTCCACACTTATTGGCTAGTTCTTCTTGCGAGAGTCTTAATTCTTTTCGTACATTTCTAATGCTATTTTTCAATCAAATCACCTAAAATCGAATAAATGTAAAAAACTTTTTACATTTAAATTTTAATTATTGTGTATCCAAATGTCAAATTGTTTTTACATTTATCCTGAAGTAAAGCTATTGATAATCAAATCGTTTTATCAACTTTCAAAAATTATGATGGTATCCCTAAAAGAAAAACAGGGTAAATTCATATGTGATTACCCTGTTTCTTTAATTCCTATGTTTTAATGTTTGTACAGCAAAAGTACAACGTTTATAAGAGTATATTTAGTGTTTATCTATTCATGGCTTCTTGAATCTCTGGATGGTTCAAGAGAAGGTTATTCCCATAATAATAACTAAACGTCAGAGCAAGAACTAAACCTATATAAATGGAAAACAACTGCCATTTTGTTTTTTTACTGGTTTGATAATAGTTTTCCGTAATTTCAACTTCTTGTTTATAAGCAGAGATTTTTTCCTCCAGAGTTCTACGGATTGTTTCAATCGTTTGCTGGTTGTTATTTTCTTCTTCATCACTTAATGTATGGATGCCTGATAAATGTTGAAGCAAAAGCTCTCTTTTCATTTTTTTAATTTCTGAATCTAGTATATTTATTTGTTCAATCATTTCCTTGTTGACCAGTCTTCCTTTTGCTTGATCAATCGCTCCTTGAATTGAATCCAAATCAATTGATTGCTGCTTTAACATAATGAGCATAAGATCCAGCTCTTGAACTTCCTTTTTATCATTTTGCAGGCTTTTTTGTTTTTTATAAATTTTGTACCATTCGGAGGCTCCCAAAAAGGCAATAAAAAAACCTAAGACACTTAGAGTCTTTATCGAATAGGCCAACAATAAGATGATACCTAGTGCCCACAGCTTAGTACTGATCCCGGCAGCAATTCTCCCGCCATCTAACGGGGTTATCGGAATTAAATTAAATAGATTAATTGTCCCGCCCAAAATAATCAATAAAGCCCAGAAAGGTTCGTGTGTAAGATCATATAACAGAAAGGCCGGCAAAAAGGACAATAATCCAAATAAAGGTCCCATATAGGCAACGAATCCCTCATCTTTTGCGTTTTTCGGCAGTTCCTTTAGGCCGATGACCGCACCCATAAATGGAATAAATATGGCCGGACTAACTGGTAACTTAATTTTTCTAGCAGCATAGGCATGACCCATTTCATGTACAAACAACAGATAAATCAGAGCTGCTGCAAATTTCCAACCAAAAAAAAGTGCATAGGTTCCTAGAGAAATAACCAGGCTGATAAGCGTATGAAGTTTTAGAAATTTAAGGATAGCTAACACAAATTTTAATTTACCAAGTAATAACACTGCGATTGTACTTATTACCCCAAGGAAAGTTTTCTTACCCCCGTGTTGATTCGTATTCGTCAAATGAACAACCCCTTTAAAAATAAAACTATATCAATGTATGCCTGAATAAATTATACAGGATAAAATTGGAAATGTAGTATACTAAATACTAGTAAGGAAGCTTTTATGTGTTTTGAAAGGAATGAATCCTGTTGAGAGTCATTTTGGAGTTAATCCGGGTAACAATAATCCTTGTCATTCTTGGTGGAGTAATGGGGGGAATCGCTGAGTTAATCTATAAGAGCCTAGGATTACATGTAGATCAAACAAGTGGGGGGTGGCTAGTCGGTATATCTATCTTAATTTTACTTTTGGTTTTTTATCGAAATAAGCTGCAGTTTTCCGGTTTTTACAATGGTGGAGGAAGAAAAAAGCTGCCGAGAAAGGTTAGCGTAACCTTGGTCTCCTTGTCAGTAATAATGCTGGTTATTGCGCCGTTTTTTCATTAATGTGGGTAATAACATGCCCTTTTATCATTTTTGGTAAATGATAGATTAAGTTAAAATTGTATAAAAATGTTGAGATGAAAAGATGTGAAAGGAAGGATTCTTCATGATTAATAATATAATTATTCCTTTTTTTATATTACTTTGTATTGTGGCAATCGGTTTTTTTCTAGTTAAATTATTAAAGAGAATGAAAAAATCGTAAACCTCTTTAATTAAAGAGTGGGTGTTTGTCAGCTGTTATGTTGTAAAAAAAAAGGGGCCACTTCCGATTTGATTGGATGGCCGCCTCCTTAGCTATTCTACGTTGAGGACAAATGGAACAGTCAAAATATGGCCATTTACATTAAATTGCCCCCAGACTTTATAAACACCCTTGGTCGGGAAATAGGTCATGAAGACCACTTTAGGGCCTTTACCTTTTGGATATAAGGGGTGAATGTGCATGAACTGTTTTACCTCCTGATCAATAGCTACTGCATGACCGACCGTTCCTAGATAGGGTTGTAAATTTTTTATTGGTTTATTTGATGCGGCATCATGTAAAGTAAAGTTCATATCGATATTTTTTTTTGCCGTAAGTTTCTCATCAAAAGATAGCGTAACCTTGGTTCCGTCGATCACTTTTGTTAGCGTTTTGTCTGGTTCCAGTGTTACTGGCTCTGGCGGAGTTCCCTGTACCGTTACCCAATGATTTTCAATACTGTAATCACTAGCCCCGACCGGTGTCATTTCTGCAATAAGCTTGTAATCCCCGCTTGATGGGAATTTCGTCGTGATTTCGAACCTTCCATCTTCCTTTAAAGCTGGGTGGATATGAGCGAAGTAAGAAAGGTCTTTACTTACGACCACTAAGTGCATTTTCTTCGTACTAACCGTTTCAAAATTTTTTATCAGCTTGTTATTTTTGTCTTTTATAAGGATCGAAATAGGTACTGGTTGATTGGGATTCATACTCTCGGGTGTGATCCATTCTGATAACGTATCCTCTCCGCTAGCCGGTTTCATATCCATCATTTGATGTCCATTTGTGTGCATGGGTACTTTTGCTGAACCACATGCCGATAATAATAAAACTATTAATAGTATGTAAATAATAGTTATTTTTCTCAAAAGAAATCCCCCTTTTTGAAAAATGTTCCAGTTAAGTTTATTTATAACATACCATATTAGGCAGGGGATTCAAGATTAAAGCTTGGATTCATACAGCTTTCCATTGGAATTAAGCTTGTCTTCTGAATGGAAACGAATTTAAACTATGAATCTTTCTGGAGGGGATTTCCGGTCTATTGGCGAATTATAAACTATTGGCTCTGTGTAAATGGTGAAATTTTTTTGGAATACAGCAAGGAGGAAAGCCATATAAAGGGAGGGGATAGAGTAACAAAGCAAAATATTACGATTTTAATGTCCATAGGTTCCTTAAAGGACTTGAGAGGACTAATCCTGATTTTTTAAATGTTCATTTTGGAACATCAGTTGCAGAAGTTTTGTTAGTAGATCAGGATGGGGCGGATACTGGTTATTACCAAATTATCGTAAATACCTATATTCATAGCTTTTTAGTGGCTGGAGGTATCCTTTTTGGTATAGGGCTTTTACTGTTTGCCTTGACTTTTTATAGGATGTTAGCAATCAGAGGAATGAATAAGAGGTGCAGCCATGAAACTTATAATGGGCTTAGTTGTGCTAATCCTAATTATTTCATTGATTTTAACCCTGGTAGTTACGAAAAAGCCGGATGAAAATTACAGTGGATCGTCCAAGCAGAATACTACTAACTTAACTTTGATCTATGTCGTATTTATTTTTTTGGCTTTACTGGCACTAGGGGTTTATATTTGGTTGGTTTAGCCAATAAATAGGGAATATAAAAAAGGGAGTGAAGGATTTGATTAATCAAGTTGGACAGATTATGTTGTATGTGAACAATCAAGATGAAGCAGTGAAGTTTTGGACCGAAGCAGTTGGCTTCAAGGTGATTTCTGAGGTAGATAATGGTCAGATGAGATGGATTGAAATTGCCCCAACAGAGAACGCAGAAACTACGCTCATTCTGCACAATAAGGAATTCGTTGCCAAAATGGCACCTGAATTAAACCTTGGCACTCCATCTTTAATGTTCTTTACACAAAATCTTGATCAGTTCCATAGTGATTTGTCTAGTAAAAATATTAAAGTCGGCGATATTGTAACCATGCCTACAGGCAGAGTATTTAATTTTGCTGATTATGAAGAGAATTACTTTGCGGTGACGGAAAAATAGAATAAATGGTTTTCAGTTATAAGGAGGCACTTAATGTGTCTTTTTTTTATATTAAAAGGTGACCAAAACATAGCTAGACGAAGTTTTAACGTCTATAATAAATGATAAAGATTCGCCAAAAATAGTAATGAAGGTGGTGAATGTCATGATTTTCCCTGAATTAACCCCAGAAAATGTAAGTGATATTCTTCAAGAGCATTATCAATACTTCCATTCCCAAGAAACAAAAAATATCGATTTTCGTTTGCAGCAGCTAGAGAGATTAAAAAAGGGGATTATGCAGTACGAGTCCCAAATTAACGAAGCGCTAAGGAAAGATCTTGGAAAGCATCCTTTCGAGTCGTACGCTTCCGAGGTCGGATTTGTGTTAAATAGCATTACCCATACCATGAAGAGATTAAAAAAATGGGCAAAACCTAAAAAGGTGAAGACACCGGTTGCTTTATTTCCATCAAAAAGCATGATCAGGTACGAGCCTTATGGGACAGTTCTTATTATTGGACCCTTCAATTACCCCTTTCAGCTGTTGATTGAACCCCTTATTGGTGCGATTGCAGCCGGAAACTGTGTTGTTTTAAAGCCTTCAGAAGTTGTTCCTAATGTTTCAGCTGTCATAACGGAAATGGTTGATACCATTTTTGATAGAGCCTATATACGTTCTGTCCAAGGCGGAGTCGAAACGACCACATCATTAATCCATGCATCCTTTGATTATATTTTCTTTACCGGAAGTGTTCCTGTTGGAAGAATCGTCATGGAAGCAGCTGCGAAAAAATTGGTGCCTGTCACCCTTGAATTGGGCGGGAAGAGTCCTGTTATTGTTGATCAAAGTGCTGATATTAAAGTGGCGGCTAATCGAATCGTTTGGGGAAAAACGTTAAACTCAGGGCAAACCTGTGTTGCTCCGGATTATCTATTGGTACACGAAAGTGTTAAAGATGCATTGATTGATGAAATGAAGCGAACGCTTACTAAGTTTTACGGAACCAATATTGAAAAGAGTCCCGATTTTGGGAGAATTGTTAGTGATAAACATTTTGCCCGATTAAAAAACATTCTTGAAAAAGAAAGGGATCACATCATTTTTGGAGGAGCTACCAATTCCGAAACCCGCTTTTTTGAACCAACTTTGATTGAAGCCACTTGGAATTCACCATCAATGGAGGATGAAATATTTGGGCCGCTGCTGCCCATTTTACCGTACAAGGAATTAGATGATGCCATAATCTCTATTAACCAACTTCCGAAACCATTGGCCTTATATCTTTTTACATCGGATAGACAAGTTGAAGAAAAGGTGTTGACGGAAGTATCTTCTGGCGGGGTAAGCATTAATGAAACAGTCACACACCTGGCAAACCCTGAATTGCCTTTTGGCGGTGTAGGCAACTCTGGGATTGGAGCCTACCACGGGCATTATAGCTTTACGACCTTTTCACATGCCAAAAGCATTCTCAAGAAAAGCACGAAAATTGATTTACCATTGTTATTCCCGCCATACAATGATAAGAATTTAAAATTAGTTCGACGGTTTTTGAAATAAGGAATTGCTCTTCGTTTTTGGCCAAATAACCTGGCCTTTTTTTGTTAAACTCTATAGCGGAACAAGAAAAAGGAGAAAACAATGAGTATTTTTTTAGCATTATTAGCAGCCATATTTGCGGCGCTTACAGCAATTCTAGCTAAAATTGGAATAGAGAATTTGAACTCTAACTTAGCCACCGCAATCCGGACCATTGTTGTTTTACTGATGTCTTTCCTGGTCGTGATGGTTACCGGCCATTTTGGAGATATCGTGCTGATCTCCAGAAAAGAATTTGGGTTTATAGTCATGTCTGGCTTGGCCACGGGGTTCTCCTGGCTATTTTTCTTTAAGTCATTGGCAATAGGGGATGTCTCTATAGTTGTTCCTATTGATAAATCCAGCGTTGTCCTAACCATTGCTTTCTCCGTTCTTGTTTTAAGAGAGCCGGCCAACCCCCTTGTAATGGCAGGAGGGGCAATCATTGCCGTAGGAACATTTATTTTGATTGGAAAAAATGAAGAAAAGAGACGATTTACCGGTTCACAAATCTATATTTTGTACGCGATTATATCTGCTTTATTTGCGGCTCTAACGTCTATATTAGCAAAGCTGGGGATGATTGAGGTAGATTCCAATGTGGCGACCTTTCTACGGACCATTGTGATTTTGGTGTTCTCCTGGGCGATTGTCTTTTTCCAAGGAACTCATAAGGAAATGAAAGAAATTTCGAAAAAAGGTTATTTGTTTCTAATCCTCTCGGGAGTTGGAACAGGGCTATCCTGGTTATGTTATTTTGCCGCTATTGCGATCGGAAAAGTCTCTATTGTGGCTCCGATTGATAAATTTAGTGTTGTTCTTACCATGCTGTTAAGTTTTATTTTTTTAAAAGAAAAGCCGCAAAAGCATACGATTATTGGCGGAATTGTCATCACTGCTGGAACAATTCTATTAGTCTTAAAATGGTAAGTAAAGGATAGATGGTTATGAAGTTTGTGCTGGCACCTGATTCATTTAAAGAAAGTATGACAGCGAAAAAGGCTGCTCTTGCTATGGAAAAAGGTATAAAAAAGGTCTTTCCTGATGCGGAATGTGTGTTGGTTCCGATGGCTGATGGTGGAGAAGGGACGTTGGAATCTCTAGTAAACCTGTTTAATGGGGAACTTATTCAAACAGAAGTAATCGGTCCACTAGGAAAACAGATATTTGCGGAATATGGTCTTTTGTCAGAGGGGCAAACGGCTGTCATTGAAATGGCCAGAGCAAGTGGTTTGGAATTACTGACATCGGAGGAGCGAAATCCGCTTATCACGACTAGTTATGGTACCGGGGAACTAATCAAACATGCCCTGGATCAAGGAGTCCGTCGATTTTTAATAGGAATCGGCGGTAGTGCGACCAATGATGGAGGAGTCGGAATGCTCCAGGCTTTAGGTGTTTCCTTTAAGGATGAAAATGGTGGTGAATTAGAGTTTGGCGGCGGGGCCCTACACCGCTTACATACGATTGATATAAGCGGATTGGATGAGAGGTTAAAAATCGCTCAAATCGATGTGGCCTGCGATGTCACAAATCCCCTGATCGGTGGAACCGGGGCCTCAGTCATTTTTGGACCGCAAAAAGGCGCAACTCCTGAGATGGTCAAGGTGTTGGATCAAAATCTCACCCACTATGCCAACATGATAAAGCAACAATTAAATCATGATATTGCGTGGATGCCAGGAGCAGGGGCCGCTGGCGGACTTGGAGCTGGTCTTATGGCATTCTTACATGCAAAATTGAAAAAAGGAATTGACCTGGTCATTGAGTATAGCAGGCTAGAGGAGCGAATCATAGGCGCAGACTATGTTTTTACTGGAGAAGGCAGCATGGATAGTCAAACCCTGTTCGGCAAGACACCATCAGGGGTAGCCACCATTGCGAAAAAACATTCTGTTCCTGTCATTGCCTTTGCCGGCAAGGTGGGGGACGGTTCCGAGGCTCTATATGAACATGGGATCACCGGGATTTTTGGAATTTTAAAAGGAGTAACTTCTTTAGATGAAGCTTTAATGTTTGGGGAAGCTAATTTGGCATTTGCTGTAGAAAATGTTTGCCGGATGCTTAAAATAATGAGGTAGTGGTAGATTTCAGGCGTGTAGAGAGGTTCTACGCGCCTGTTTTGGTTAAAAATGGAGAAGTAGTCTTGTAGAAGAGTCCATCAAGGGGAGGTAGCCATAAAAAGTGCCGAGAGAAGTCTGATAGCCACCTGCCCCTATAAAAAAGTAGAGCAAATCACAAAATTGGTTTATACTGGAAACAGTGACGTACATATCAATGAGGTGAACCAATTAAAATGAACATGGAAGCTATTTTTCAAGAGATGCCGACCTTATCCTCTGAATCTCTCACTCTCAAAAAGATCACTGAACAGGACCTCGATGCAGTATTTGCTATTTACGACAATGAACGGATATTTGATTTTTGCGGCATCATTCCTAAGCACAATAAAGAAACCGTCAGAAAAATGATTGGCCATTTTGAGCGGGATTTCTTAAAAAGAACTAGGGTCAAATGGGGAATCTTTCAGCAAAATGAGTTGGTTGGGATCATTGAGGCGCTTGATTTCAATCAAAAAGTCAATATGGTCACGGTAGGCTATCTAATTAATGAATCCTATTGGGGCAAAGGGATTGCCACTGAAGCCGTAAGAGTATTAATAGAATTTTTATTCGAAAAAGCAGATATTAACCGAATTCAGGCTGAAGTCATGCCGCAAAATGAGAATTCAAAAAGAGTCCTTTTAAAAAATGGTTTTAGTAAAGAAGGACTACTAAGACAAGCAACATTGTGGTCAGGCAAAGGAATTGTTGATATAGAGCTTTACGGACTTCTTAAAGCAGACATTTATTCATGAAAGGAGGCGATTACTGGTGAAATCACATACAAAACGTGAGTTGAAAAGCTGGGGGAAATCGATGATCATTGCGATTGGAATCGCTGCTGTAGTGAGGACATTTTTTTTCTCCCCCTATGAAGTGGAAGGGGCATCAATGGAACCAACACTACATAACCAAGAAAGGGTTTTTGTGAATAAATGGGGTGACCTCAAAAGAGGGGAAATCATTATTATAAAAGGGGAAGATGAAAACTACGTAAAAAGACTAATCGGTCTACCTGGAGATACCATTGAAATGGAAAACGATCAATTAGTTATAAATGGGGTATTGTTTGACGAACCATATCTATCGGAAAATCGGAAATTAGCAAAGAGAGTGAGCAATCTATTAACAGGTGACTTTGGACCAATCAAAGTTCCAAAGAACCAATATTTCGTGATGGGGGACAACAGACTATACAGCATGGATAGCAGGAACGGTTTAGGCTTTATCCAAAAAGCAGAAATTATTGGGCAATCAGAATTTGTCTTTTTCCCTTTTTCACAAATAAGAAGAACAGATTAAAATGCAAACCTATTTTTTTAGAGAGAAATAGATTATAATTCCATATATGTAATTTCTACAAAAAACTCACCAGGTGATTCGATGAAAACTAAGATAAGTCGAAGAGTATATGACCGAGTAAAATTCAACATTCCCATGAAAGCCTCGATCGAACTTGTCAGTACTTCGTTTGATCAAAAAATGATATCAGAAAACGAGGAAGTCGTCTATGTTATTGATTTGAGTGCGGGTGGAATGAGATGTGCCAGCCAAGTGGAATTCCCGGTGAATTACTTAAATATGTATAAAATCTTGCTAACCTTAAATGGCAGAGAGTTAGTTTTTTACGGAAAGGTTATTAGAAAACGGAGTTTAGACAATCAATTCTTTGAATACGGTGTCCAATTCAATTTTAATCATATTAATCAAAATCAAGGGATAACGTAAAAAACGGTATCCCTTAAATTTTTACTGATGCATCGTCCACATCCCAATATCTTTAAAGCCAAGTCTTTTGTAAATGCGCCCTGCTTCGGGATTATCATAAAAAAGGCACAGGATTTTTCCTTCACTCAAGACTTCCTTAAATAACTTTTGCATGATAGCCGTTGCCAAGCCCTTACGGCGATATTCCTTCCGGGTACAAACTCCGACAATCATCGCTGACATGGAATTTTCTGCGGTGGTAGAAACGCATGCAGTCATCATGCCTTTGTCTCCAGTATAATAGGTTCTGCCAGAGTTAGACTCCATCACCTGAACTAACATTTTGCGTGCATCTTTATTTATATGGAATTCTTCTATTAAACTGCGAAGCTCAATGATTTGATCAACGTCCGCAATGGTAGCCTTTTTTACCTCGACATCAGTAGTACTAAGATTTTCGTCGGAACGGCATTCAGCAAAGAAAGTAATCCTTTTTGCACCCAATTTCAAACCTTCGTAGCCTTCAAATTTTTCCACGATATCGGACTTGCCTGAAAGTGAAATAGGTTGGATGTACTGTTTCATAATGGCAGCAAACCCGTCGATATCGAATTCCCCCTTAGCATAAGGAATAAAGGATTGATGAAATCTGAGCATCACCGCTTTTATATTGTTTTCAGCATCAAACTCTGCCCAAAGCTCCTGAAATTCTGAAGAATAACCGAAGGCTTCAATATCACCGATGATAAAAAGATTAATAGAAGGCTCCTCACTTAAAAAAGCCATTATCTGTTGATGATCCTGCTCAGTAAGTTTTCTAATCATGTCAACTCCCCCTTTGTGTTACTAGAGTATACACATAATTCTAAAATTTCAAGATAAAAATGGTAGGACTTTTCAAGATTTACCGAGAATTGTATGGTAAGAATAAAAAATCACTGGTGATGAATGATGAGAATCGGGAAATTTGGTAAGGAAAATAACTTGAGTATCGATACAATCCGGCATTACATGGATTTGGGGTTAATTGTTCCAGAAAAGAAGGGCGGCCAATACGAATTTGACGAGAACTGTCAAAAGGACCTGGAGCTTATTTTGGAATTTAAGGGGATGGGATTTAGTCTAAATGAAATCAAAACAATATTTCATTATAAAAGCTTTGGAAACCTGACAGATTATGAAACGGAGCTTTACTACCAATCGTTGTTTTTAAATAAAGTAGAAAAAGTGGAACAGGAAATTAAGGATCAACAAAATATTAGCCAAAAGTTAAAGGGAAAAATAGATCAGCTTGCCGCTAAATCTTTAAGGGAACGCGATTCAACGGGCATCGATCTAAGTGTTTTAAATCTACTTTGCTGTCATAAATGCCATGAGCCTCTCACACTTCTGGACGGGACCATTAGTCGAAATCAGATCATGGATGGCAAGCTTTCCTGTGAGTGTGGAGAGGTCTACCTCATAGAATCCGGGATATTAATAGTAGGAAATCCGGTAAGGCCCGAAAGTGAAAGTGCACTAGCAAACAGTGTCCATGAATATATTCAGGAAACGGACACGACATTTCTGGAAAATCTCAATATTAGCTTGCATGTATCGAAACGGAAGCTTCATCAAATCGATTTGCACAAGAAGGTCTTGCTTGAGCTGGGAACAGGGGTTGGTTTTTTCCTTCGAAATATTCTTCAGGAATTACCGGAGGATTGTCTCTACATTGCTGTGGATCATAATCTGGAGCGGCATCAGTTTTTAAAAAGCCTGCTGGAGAGAAGTGATTTCAAGCGAAAAATCCTTTTTATTTGTGCAGACTTTCTGGAAATTCCTATCCCCAACCAAACCGTCGATATTTTGATTGATTCCTCGGGAACGAGCAATTACAGCTTTAAACATGAAGCGTTTCTGCTTCGGGAGGTAGATCACCTCATCAAGCGGGAGGGGTATCTATTAGGATCGTATTTGACTTTTAAAAATTTCAGTCCAAAAAGTAAAATTGCTTCCGAATACCGGGATCATTTCATGGTGAACAAAATCAGAAAAAAAATTGCTGAATTGGGATATGAAACACTGGATGAAAGGCTTTCTGAACCGATTGACCGTGGCGGACGATTCGAAGACTTTTTTGTCCAGGGAGAAGAAATCTATTCTTATTTATTTTTCGGAAAAAGGTGGGGTTAACCCTATCTTTTTTTGTTTTTCAGCTGAAAAAGTATGAAATCCACCTATTGCGGCTGGGTTTACCCGACATCTTACACTTTTATTAAAGAAAAGGTGAGGTGGATGTTATGAATTCCATAAATCGAACAGAATGGAAAAATCTTTACATTTATTCGTCAGCGAAGACGATTTCCTTATTTGGCACATCGATTTACCAATTTGCATTGGGTTTATATGTTTTAAAATTAACAGGATCTGCTTTAAGCTTTGCAGTCACCTTGATTTTGGGAATTATTCCGATGGTGTTAATCAATCCATTTGCGGGTGTGATTGCCGATAAATGGAACAAAAAACGGCTGGTTGTTTCAATGGATTTGTTAAATGGGCTCCTATTAGTAGCGGTGTTTTGGTTTAGTAGTATAGTTGGTTTAAATCTGATCACCATTTATGTAACAACCTTTTTGTTGACGGTGTTCACAACATTTTTTGGGGTGGGAATGGAGGCAGCAAAGCCGAATATGGTATCTGAACAAAAGCTGATGAGTATTAATTCGATCAGTAAAATCATTGATTCCGTCTCTTCCATCATGGGGCCAATGATTGGAGGAATTGTGTTTGCCCTTTTTGATATAAGAACCTTTATTATCTTTAATGGAATCTCCTTCATTCTTTCAGGATTATCGTTGATGTTGATTAATTTTAAACTTTTTCAAGTGGGTGAGCAGGCTACGGAAAAGGTCCAATTTATCAAAGATATCAAAGAAGGGTTTCAATATTTGAAGGAAAAAAAGAATCTAATCAACCTTTTTATTTTGCTCATTTCGCTTAATTTCTTTATGGGCTTTGCGGTTATGGTACCTTTGCCCTATATTTTGAATACGGTGCTGGGACTGAGTCCAAAAGAATTTGGCATCATCGAGGGCGCTTTGCCCGTGGGGATCATCCTTGGGGCGTTAATGGTAAAAAAATTAACCAACAAGATTTCTTATGGGATTTTTCTAAAGTATTTGAGTATTACATTGGCAGTATGTATGATCCTAATAGGATTTCCGGTATTACTGGAAAGTTATTTATTACATCCGGTCTTTTATGTCATCTATTACTGCATCGTGATGCTACTGATAGGTGCCGTTATTGCCTTGATCGATGTACCGTTGGCTTATTTTATGCAAAAGGAAATTCCTGATGAATTTAGGGGGCGAGTGCTTAGTATCGGCATTAGCATCGCGAAAACGATGTTACCTTTAGCGATGATCACCGCAGGCCTTCTCCTAAACCACGTTTCAGCCTTCATTATTCCAATTGCAGGTGGGATTATGTTTCTGCTGTTTACGATGCGGTCAACACCTAAAGTTCGTGTTGAGATTGTAATAAACTCCAGAGCCTAGAAAAAGTTGTTGAACGGCTTTTTTATTGGATCTACCGTTTTCATAAATAAAAGGTTCCTTGAAAAAGGAACCTTTTGTTTATTAGAGAATAGCATCGCACCCTGTAATTGTAATATTCAATTGATCCGATAAAGCGATCTCATATGGTTGATCCAATATGTTTCCGTAAGGATCTTTAATCACACGAACAGTTGGACGGTCAGGAACGTTAAATTTATATTCCGATACAACAGCCGTTTCTCCAGTACTCAAGGTGACAGTTACACCAACAGGATAGGTAGCCACAGCTTTTTGGAATGCTTTAAGATAAAAGGGATCAAATTGGGAGTGTGTTCCTGCATAAAGGATTTCCATCGCTTCATGTGGGAGCATCGCTTTTCGGTAACTTCGATTTGAAGTTAATGCATCGAATACATCTGCTACGGCTAAATGTCTAGCGAAACGGGAGATTTCTTCCCCTTTCAATCCTTTTGGATATCCTGTTCCGTCTAATTTCTCGTGATGCTGATAGGCACAAATAGCAGATGAAGTAAAAATAGATGGCTCATTGCGGAGAATTTCCCAACCAAAGTCAGTATGTTTTTTAATCAAATCAAATTCTTCTGCTGTCAATCTCCCTTTTTTATTAAGAATTTCTCGAGGAACATGTAATTTTCCAATGTCGTGCAACATGGCTCCCATGCCGATGGCCTTCATTTCTCCTCTCGTCAATTTTAATTCCATTGCCATCGCAAATGTGTAAATGGTAACATTCGTACAATGAGCAAAGGTATAATCATCGTGAATATACACATCAGTCAATAATTTAGACACTTTTTTCGTTCTTTGCACTTCATTTAGCAAGCTGTCAAGAACATTCAGCAATCTATCAACGTTGAAATGTTTGATTTTCTTTCCACCACGACTATTTCCTTTAACTAGTTCATCAAATGTTTCTTTAATTCTAATATTCGCTTCTGCCCGAAGTTCAATGGGTACACCATCTTCAATTTCTAAATCATCGGTTAAGCCATCATGAATATATAAAACGGATACATTTCTTTGTTGTAAACGATGGATGATCCTATTTGTCAGGGTAACTCCTGCTGCGATAAGAACATTTCCACGTTCTGTATAAATGGGCTTTCCGACTACCATTCCAGGATGGCAGTTCCCTATAGATACTAAACGCAATTTAACACCTACTTTTTCTTTACAGAATAAATCGTTGTTTATAGTTGAAAATATTTAAATTTATAGACTAGAACTTTTTCTATCTAAATATTGCTTCTTTCCTGTCAATAAGGAAGGGTATCTTTATAAACATTGATAGTATATCACGAAAGTATTAAACTTTTTATAGAAAAGTTGATTGCTGTATGCAAAAATTTGTTAAAAAAATGTAGATAGCTTCTTCAGTGGGGAGTCTTCGTACAGTCAACCACATTAAAAAGCAGAGCTAATTCAAGTTTGAATTACTCTGCTCGAGTAACAGCCTATTTGTATATATTCAGCTACATAAATTAATCAACCGTTTCCATCCTACTGGCTTCCTTCAGTATTTCGACATAAAATTTAATGGCGTTTAAATAGTTTTCTATACTGATATGTTCATTGGTTCCATGCATTCGATTTAGGTCTTCGGAGGTAATCTGAACTGGCAGGAAGCGATACGTATTTTTGGCAATCTGGTCATAATGTTTGGCGTCAGAACCGGCAAACATGAGGTATGGGGCTACGACCGCATTTGTATAAATATTTCGGGCAGCCTGCTGGATCGATTTAAATGGCCAGCCGTCAATGGAGGACACTTTTGAGGCTTCACTGCCGGTGACTGTCACCTTAATATCATCATCGTCGATCGCGTCGACAATAAATTTTTTAACATCCTGCAAAGAATCCCCAGGCATTAAGCGCAGATTAATAATAGCCGTTGCCCTTTCCGGTAAGGCATTATATTGCTCGCCTGATTGAAAAATAGTCGGAGCAATTGTAGTGCGAATTAATGCTGCTGACGCAGGTTTTTGCAATAAGATTTTTTCAATGACCGGCTTGAAAATCATTTTATTGGCAAACACATATTTCATACCGAAGCTCATTTCAGGAGCCACATATTCAAATAGATCTTTTCCCGGTCCTCGGAGCTCACCTTTAAATTGGGTATCTTCCAGTTTGACGATGGCACTTGCTATACGGCCAATATTGGTGTGATCTTTTGGCTGGGAGGAATGGCCGCCACTGCCTTCAATGGTCAATTGGGCAGTTGCCGAGCCTTTTTCAGAAATGCCGACAACACCGACCGGCTGCTTCACGCCCGGAACCATATTTTCCACGATTGCTCCGCCTTCATCTAAGACGTAATCAAACATGATCCCCCGCTTTTTTAAGGTAGAAACGATTTTGTTCGCCCCTTCATCTCCCCCGATTTCTTCGTCAAAACCAAACATGAAATAAAGATCCCGGTCGGGTGTAAAGTCATTTGCCAATAAGTAATCCACAGCTTGGAGAATACCGATTACCCCGATTTTATCATCTAACGTTCCTCGACCCCAGATCTTTCCGTCAACCACTGCTCCGCTAAATGGATCCTGATCCCACTTCGATTCCGTATCTTTTAACACGGGAACCACATCATAATGGCTTGTCAGGCCGACTGGATTTTTACTAGAATCCGACCCTTTCCATTTGAAAACTAAGCCGTAGCCATTTATCTTTTCAAAATCAAGCTTCTGAAAAACAGTCGGATAACTTGTTTGCAAAAATGCGGTAAACTTATCAAATTCCTTGAAATCAAACTGACTGCGATCCTGGTAGGAAACGGTCTTAAAGGTAATAGCTTTCGCTAAATGCTCTACCGCTTCTTCTTGATTAAGAGTGGTATTAGCAGGATGAGGCGATGGTTGTTTTGATTTAATGGTAATAGTGTTATACCCAGTTACAATGATGAATAGAAGGATAAGGCCAAGCAAAATCCATACTATCTTCTTCTTCAAATAAATTCCCCCCACATAATCATATACTTCTATTCTATAATATTTTTTTAAAATTTTGACTATTGTTTTAATACTATGAGCAGGCTCACTAGAGTATGTGAAAAGGGCCATTCCTTGGAGGAACTGGCCCTTTCATTTTTACCGATGTTGTGGTGGCAGTTGTGGTGACAGGCACCGCTCGTGGACAAATTAGGAGTATTTGTCCACAGTGGGTGGACAAGTTGTGTCTAGAAATTGGCAGTTGTTGATAGGTTGGTCATTTGTGTTGAATACCTGGTAATTTTTGTTGATAACAGGTGAATTTATGTTGATATATCGAATATTCTTGTCGATACCGAATCGAATACCGATTTTATTCCATCCAATCAGCCCCTTAAAACGCGCAAAAATGGCTAAGATATACGATCTAAATGATCAGGTATTAAATGGGTGAATAATTAGCTCCCTTCTATAAATGTTGGAAAAAACTATTTCAAGATAAAGTTTTCTATTCACTACTAACACGCTATGCTACTATAGACTAATGGACTAGGTTTTATGGAGGGTTTTTATGAAAAGACACAGCTATCTTGGGCCATTAGCAGCAGTGATCATTCCCTATCTTGTATTTGAAGTTTTGTATTCTGGTGTTCTAAAAGACACGATGTATATGTTTCCCAATGGGCATTTTTATATTGTCAGCGTGGTATCGATTTTAGCGAGTATGATTTCAATTGCCATCGGGGTTGTCGGAGTCAGAATTCGGAATATTAAGGTCAGCTTTCTATCTCTATCCTTTTTATCCTTAGCTATCCTATTTTCGATTCATGGATTATCAACGCCGCATTTTTTACTTGGAAGTACCCGCTTGCCAGGTATATCGGCGCAATTAAGCATGTTATTGGCTGCTAGTTGGATGTCCTTATCGGCTCTGCCTTCTGACAATCGTGTTATTGAATTTTTCTCAAAACATCAGCGGTACCTTCATTCGGTTTGGACTGTTATGTTGTGTATATTTGGAACAGTAGGAATTATGTATCCAAACTTGGCAAATTTGATCCCATTAAATGTAAAACCACTTAATATCCTCATTACAGCAGTGGTTTTTCTATTAAATGGTTTTACGATTTATCGCTATTATTATTCATATCGTTATTCGCGCTTTCCATTGCAAATAGCCATAGTGTACAGTTCCGGCTGGATTACTGTCTCTCAAATTATCATGGTAAGAGGGGTTTTATGGGCCTCTAGTTGGTGGATTTATCACTTCTTATTACTAGCATCGATGATTGTGATGATAATAGGTTTGTATAAGCAATATTCGGTAAAGGGGACGCTTGTCAATTCCGTTCGCTCCCTTTTTACAAATGATCCGTTTGAACGGGTTACCCATAGTATTATTCCAAGTGTTAAAGCTCTTGTTACAGCTACAGAAAAGAAAGATACCTACACAGCAGGGCATACATTGCGTGTAACCATGTATGCTCTTAAACTGGCAGAAGAACTTCACTTAAAGCCGGAACAGCTTCGAATTATTGTTCAGGGAGGGCTCGTCCATGATGTTGGAAAAATAAGAGTCCCGGATACGATTTTAAATAAACCAGGCAAATTAACTGCAGAGGAACGGGTTAGAATTGAAAGACATCCGATTGATGGGTATGATATGTGTAGAGATCTTGGATTCATGAAGGATGAATTGGAAATCATCCGATCCCATCATGAAAAATGGGATGGGACTGGATATCCCGACCAATTAAAAGGTCAAAAGATTCCATACTTTGCAAGAATTGTTGCAGTGGCAGATGTTTATGATGCTTTAACTTCTGAGCGAGCATACCGGAAACCATGGCCGCACCAAAAAGCCATGGAATACATTAAAGAAAATAGTGGCACTCATTTTGATCCACAGTGTGTGATGGCATGGGAGAGGTTATGCGAACGAAATCCATTAGTATATGAGTATCCATCCCAATTTATCAAAGACCCAGAAACGATTCATAAGCTTACTGCATTATAATAACTCCAATACTACGAGAAATGGAGACAGAAATATCTTATGATACTCGTAATTGATAATTATGATTCATTTACATTTAATTTAGTGCAATATATTCGAAAAATTGGTGAACAGGTGATTGTCAAACGGAATGACGCCATTACACTGGAGGAAATCCGTCAGTTGAAACCAGACCAGATCCTCATTTCACCAGGACCAGGCAACCCGGATTCTTCAGGAATTTGCTTAGAGGTAGTCAGAACCTTTTATCAAGAGATTCCAATATTGGGTGTATGCCTGGGTCAGCAAATTATTGCTCAGGCCTTTGGAGGGTTGGTGAAAAAATCAAGCAAGCCTATGCATGGAAAAACCTCAAGCATCATCCATGACAAAAAAGGGTTATTCAACGGCCTGCCATCTCCCATGCGGGTCACCCGTTATCATTCATTAGTCGTGGACGAGGACGTATTGCCATCGTGCTTGGAAATTTCCGCCCGAAGTGAGGATGACAAGATCATGGCAATTCGCCATCACCAATACCCAATCGAAGCCGTTCAATTTCACCCAGAGGCTATTCTCACAGAATATGGCTTAGAGATGCTAAAGAATTTCTTTAAACATACAAAGCAATATAAGGAAGAAACTGATGAAAACAGAACCTATTCTCTCATTTGAATTCTCGCATTCTGATGGAAAAATAATACCCTATACGTTTCAAAATCCTCATCGTGTGATTACAGCCTACACGATTGAAGAGGTTGAGCCTTGTCTTCGGTTGGTGGAGGACGCTGTTGAACAGGGATTCTATGCTGCTGGGTTTCTTTCTTATGAAAGTGCCCCTGCCTTTGATCCTGCGTACATGGTCCACAAAGGGAACAAATTGCCATTACTTTGGTTTGGCATTTTTCAAGAACCCGACCATCTGTCGTTAAACAGTTCAGGTACGTACTCTTTGTCAGAATGGAAGCCTTCTATCGAAATAGAAGAGTATAACGCTGCTATTGATTCGATAAAACAATCGATTGAGGATGGCGTCACTTATCAAATTAACTATACAATCCGGTTAACCTCGCAATTTCAGGGAGATGAAATGGCCTTTTTTGAAAAGCTAAAAAGGGGGCAAACCTCAAACTATTGTGCCTATCTGCATACAGGGGACCACAGCATTTTATCCGCTTCACCTGAATTATTTTTTCATTTGAAAGGGGACAAAATCGTCACCAGGCCAATGAAAGGAACGGTAAAACGGGGAAAGACCTTAAATGAGGATATCACCAATGCCAATTGGCTCTATCACTCCGAAAAAAACCGTGCTGAAAATGTGATGATTGTCGATTTATTGCGCAATGATCTAGGGATGATCGCCGAACCGGGAACGGTTGAAGTGGAAAGCCTTTTTGATATTGAACAATACCCAACGGTGCATCAAATGACTTCGACCATTTCAGCGCAGGTTTCCGAGCAGGTCACCATTTTTGATGTCTTTAAGGCACTGTTTCCGTGTGGCTCCATTACCGGTGCTCCCAAGGTTAGTACGATGAACATTATTGCTGAGTTAGAAACAGCACCACGTGAAGTGTATTGCGGTGCAATAGGTTTTATTACTCCTCAGAAGGAAGCTGTTTTTAATGTTCCAATCAGAACGGTCATCATTGATCAGCACTCCGGCGAAGCCACCTATGGGGTGGGCGGAGGTGTTACTTGGGATTCTACTGCCGAAGGAGAGTACCAAGAAATCTTGGCAAAAGCGAAATTGTTGAGTGAGAATCGTCCGCCATTTCAATTGCTGGAAAGCATTTTACTAGAGAATGGAACGTATTTTTTACTGGCAGAACATCTGAAACGATTGGAAGATTCTGCACAGTATTTCGGTTTCATTTATAAAAAAGAGAACGTGGAAGAATCTTTGCAGCAGTTTGCCATGCAAAATCAACTAGGCTGCTATAAGGTTCGCTTGCTTTTATCACGTGACGGTTCACTAATAATGGAAGGCCAGTCTATTATGCCAATGGATGAACCGTTGCAGGTCATGGTGGCTAAACACCCTATCGATAAAAATTCTCCTTTTTTATATCATAAAACAACGAACCGAATGATTTATTCTGACTTTCAGCAGAATAAGCCGAAAGATGTTTTTGATGTGTTACTGTGGAATGAGAGCGGGGAGCTGACTGAATTCACTAATGGGAATATTGTCATAGAAATGGATGGTCAGTATTGGACGCCTCCAGTGGAAAGTGGCCTTCTTGCAGGAACCTATCGGAATAGGCTAATTAAATCTGGGAAAATCCATGAAAAAATTCTCACCAAAGCCGATTTGAAAAAATGCACGCGGGTGTGTTTTATTAATAGTGTACGGAAATGGATCGATGTACAGGTACAAGAGCATTAGGAAGGGGGCAACTACCAAGATTAGGTGTTGCCCTTTTCATGTGCCTTTTTTTGTTTTATACTATAAATATAAGTGACTGGTAAAATATGACTCGCAAAAAGTATTTTTATCCCTTGCTCCCATAGATTTTTCAAAAAAGTAGATTTTGGTAATCCAACTTGTTCAGAAATGAGCAAAGTTTTTTGAAAAAGGGGGAAATAATAATGGCCAATATTGAGCTGCTTGAACAAATGATTCAGCCTGTATTAACGATTAGGGTAAAAACGACAATGGATCTGCTGCCAAAATTGATTGGTGAAAGCTTCATGCAAATAACCTCATATTTGAATGAGCTTGGAGAAGGTCCGATTGGTGCTCCTTATGCAGCCTACTATAACATGGATATCCAGAATGTTGAGGTAGAGGTAGGTTTCCCGGTAGCTGGTTTGTTCCCAGACCGTGACAAAATAAGGGCAGGTCTGATTCCTCCTGGTAAGGTAGCTTCCTACATGTATAAGGGGCCCTATTCCGAAATGGAGTCCGCCTATCAGGAAATCATCAATTGGATTGCCGACCATGGATATGAAAGAAGCGATGTCTACTATGAATATTATTATAATTCTCCCGGCGAAGTAGAAGAAAGCGAACTGCTGACTAGAATTGTGATTCCTTTGAAGAGGAATAAAGTGAAACAGCAACAAAATGATTAGAAGTAAAGGCTTGTCACCTGCTCGTAAAGAAGCGGGTGACAAGTTTTTTTAATATAAACTTCAAAGGTTATATGGTTGTATTTACCATTAGTACATGTGGCGGAAATTAGGTATTATGAACTAATAAATACCATACTTGTATACTAAAAAACACTATATTATTCTATATATCAATGTTAAAATAAAATATATTTGATCAGGGCAAACTCATTGAAAGATGAGGACGCAAAACTGCAGACCTACGGGATAACCTATGGTGGCTGAGTTACCGAAGGGTTAACTTTTGCAAACCGAAGAGATATTTCCAAAGTGGAAATAGCTCTTTTTGTTTTTGAAAAAATGATTGTGAACGTACGTACATACTTATAACGTGAGGGATTACGATGATTACATCTGGACGAGCAGCATTAATCGCCTTATTACTGACCAATTTTTTATACTTTTGCTGGACGCTGATTTTTAAAGATATTGAATCGTTGAGGGCGATAGGTGTAGCAGTTTTTCCTATATTTGGAGGAATCCTAAGCGGTATTTGGCTCTTTAAAGCCTATCGGAAAATATCAGATAAAAGCAAATATTTTTGGATGCTACTTTGTATCGGATCCTTCCTGATTGTAGTGTCCAATTTTGTTTACCTCTTTGTCCAGGTAACTACCGGAAAAACCGACTTTCCTTTATTCACTTCGTTTATATGGCAAGCGGGCTATATCTTTTACTCCATTGCATTAATGTATAAAACGAAATTGTGGAGTGGCCCTTTTTTGAAAAATCCACATTTATTTAATATTTTTATTTTCATGATAAGTGCCACGGTGATTAGTATTCATTACTTAATTAAGCCTATATTGGGGGCTGTTAGTCAATCTTTCCTAGCGACTTTTCTCGCTGTGGCTTTACCGTTAACTGATTTAACGATTTTGTTTATTACCATATTACTATTTCAACTATCGCAGCATCATAATGAGAAATTTCCCATCTTCCCACTTACGATTGGATTTTTTATTCAAATTATTGCCGATACCATTTATGTATTTCAATTATCACACCATACATATATTCCAGGAAATGTGGTTGATGTTTTATATTTACTAGCAATAATGGTCATCGGTCTGGTTGGACTATATGCGGAGGATCAATCCTCCGAACTTAAATGGGAGCTTGAAAAACCTCCTGAAGCCAAAGAGTCTCTTTTTCCAATGGTCAGTGTTCTATTTCTAATTATTTTGGAGCTTCAAAGCTATCAATGGCATGTCAACCTATTAAGTTTTGGGTTATCCATTATCTTTCCCATCATTCTGACCAGGCAGATTTTTATTATTAAAAGAAGTGAAACCATCATGAGTGAATACCAAATTTTGGCCTATTTCGATCAATTAACCGGCTTAAATAATCGGGCAAGCTTTAATGAGGATCTGGACCAAATAATGGAGATGGCAAGTGAAAACAATCGTATTGTTGGATTTCTATTAATTGATTTGGACCGTTTTAAAAATATAAATGATTCCCTGGGGCATCTATTTGGAGATCAAGTCTTAAAAAAATCTGCCGAAAAGCTAAAAGGTACTATAGGAGAGCGTGATCATATTTATCGGTTGGGCGGGGATGAATTTATTATTATTCTTCCTGATGCGGACAGGAATAAATGTGAATATGAGGCTAAAACCATTATTCGGCAATTTTCCGAGCCTTTTGTTATAGGTGAACATGAGGTAGCTATAACTCCAAGTATTGGGATTAGTTTATATCCCGAAGATGGAAATACTGCAGAAGCGATTCATAAAAACGCTGATGTAGCCATGTATTTGGCAAAAGGAAGAGGGCGAAACAATTATAAATTTATTAATGAAGAATTGAATCAAAAGAATTCCCGCAAAATACAGCTTGAGAATGGACTAAGAAAAGCCATTGATAAAAAACAGCTTGAGGTGTATTATCAGCCAATTATTGAAATGAAATCGAGAAAAATAAAAGGTGTAGAAGCCCTATTACGTTGGAAGCACCCAGACTTGGGATGGATTTCACCGGCCGAGTTTATCCCGATTGCTGAGGAAACTGGGCAAATTGTCATGATTGGCGAGTGGGTACTGAAAAATGCCTGCCAACAGAATAAGGCTTGGCAAGATGCGGGATTATCGCCTGTGTATCTATCGGTAAATGTTTCTGTTCGACAATTTCAACATTATGAGTTTATCAAAACCGTACAAAATATCCTACGTGATACAGGTCTACAACCGGAATATCTAGAATTGGAAATTACCGAAAGCATCATGCAAAACGTAAAAGAATCGACAGAGATCCTAAATGAGTTAAAAACCATGGGAGTAAAAACGGCGATTGATGATTTTGGGACAGGCTATTCATCTTTATATATTTTACGCGAATTACCGATAAATACGCTAAAAATTGATAAATCGTTTATTGATGTAATGGCTGATTCCGAGCGAGAATCATTGGTGAAAACAATCATTGACTTAGGAGTAAACTTAAATTTAAAGGTCGTTGCCGAAGGAATTGAACACGAGCATCAGGCAAGAATATTAACAGCGCTTAATTGTAGCTACGGACAAGGCTATTTATTTTCAAAACCTCTGGATTCTTTTAGCTTTGGGATATTGCTTCATGATATGGCCGTGAAGGGTGCGCAATGGGATCATGCAGCAGGGTAAACAGTTTCGCGCTTTTATCAAGAAATAGAGAGGAACCATTATGAACGAAAAAGATACGTTAATGGAGATACCCAAGTTAAATAAATTGATCCGGAAAATAAGTTGGTGGTCAATCTTAGTTGGATCGATTCTAACATGTATAGGCTTATTGACGACTTCAGGGACTGAAAATTATATAAGGAACGTAAAGCAGTTGCTTTTTCTGCAGTCAATGATGATTACCTCCTTGTTGATTGTGATTGAAATTTTATACCGTTTATTTAAACGGTGGAATGAATATTTCGGTTTATTGGGATTATTATTATCATTATTGGTTTACATTTGGCTTTATCCATATGTGAATGGTATTCATTTTATTCTATTTATTGCAATCGTTATTTCGGCATTATACCTTGAATATGAAAAAGTTTATTTTACAAGTGCATTATGCTTAATTTCCATTGTAGGGATGTTCTTCTTTCATAAACCTTTCTCACGTGATTTAACGGCACCTGACCTATTATTATATATTGGTGTCTACATTTGTTTTACAATTATCTCATTAGGTATTATTAGTAGAGGGAAACAATTTTTTATTCACTTGGAAAAGTCAAATAAAGAACAAGAAGAATTGCTAGTGAAAAATATTTTGATGGACAGGGCCAGTAAGATAGATCCTCTAACCGATTTATATAATCATAAAACGTTTCATGAATATCTTGAAGGGTTAATTGAACAAAGTGAAAACAATCAATTGCCCCTCCAATTGGCCATTATTGATATTGATAATTTTAAAAAGGTCAATGATAATTATGGACACTGGGTGGGGGATATTGTTTTAAAACGCGTAAGCGACCAAATTAAGGCTCATATTACACTGAACGATTTTGCCTCAAGATATGGCGGTGAAGAATTTTCGGTTATTTTTACCGAAAAAAGTATTGCTGAGTCATTTGCATTGACGGAACAATTGCGGAAAAGTGTGAGCCAGATGATTCATGAGGAATTAGATCATAAGGCAGTTACAGTAAGTATTGGATTGTCCTCTTATGATAGGGGGCGTGGGAAAGAAAACTTTTTTAAGATGACGGATGACTGTTTATATGAAGCCAAACACAATGGAAAAAATCAGACGGTTATTGCAAAGAATACAGAATAAAAATTCTCACCTGCCAAGAGGAAAGGTAGGTTTTTTTTGTGCTCTTTTTTTAATAAATATAAAAAGTACAAAAAATACAAAGGAATGAATCCAGTGGAAATAAGAAAGGTTACCCACTTTTTATCACTTATGGTTTTATCTATTTACATTCCGAATGGAATAAATTACACTTTATACGACAAAGTATTAAAGTAGAGATTTACTAATTTTGTTTTTACATAAGGAGGAATTGTTGTTGAGTACTCATATTGGTGCTAAAGAAGGAGATATTGCTGAATCCATTCTGCTTCCAGGAGATCCTTTACGTGCAAAATATATTGCCGAAACATTTTTGGAAGGGGCGGAATGCTATAATAACGTCCGTGGGATGCTTGGTTTTACTGGAACCTATAAGGGCAAGCGAGTATCGGTTCAAGGAACAGGTATGGGGCATCCATCTATTTCGATTTATGTAAATGAGTTGATTCGCTTCTATGGTGTTAAGAATTTAGTTCGCGTTGGAACCTGTGGAGCTTTAAATAAAGATGTTAAAATTCGCGATGTGATTATTGCCATGACTTCGAGCACTGATTCACAAATTAACCGCTTGGAGTTTTCTGGAATTGATTTCGCACCATGTGCAAGCTGGGATCTTCTTAAGAAAACCTACGATGCGGGTGTTGAAAAAGGCTTAAACCTTCGGGTGGGTAATGTTTTCTCATCAGATGTATTCTATCGGGAAAGCATGGATCTTTATAAAAAATTGGGCGAACATGGAGTGCTTGCGGTTGAAATGGAAACAAACGCGCTGTACACGATTGCGGCCCGTTATGGAGTCAATGCTCTTGGCGTATTAACAGTAAGTGACCACCTGTTAACCGGCGAGGAAACGACGGCAGAAGAACGTCAAACCACTTTTAATGATATGATTGAGATTGCATTGGATGCAGTAATTAAATAAATTGAAAAAGGAATTTGCTGCTATAAGGCAAATTCCTTTTTAATATTCTTCTGTAAAATAATCAAGGATCATGCAGCCGGCTCCTTGTGCAACGATTTCATAAGCGGTAGTGGATTTAATGATCCTAGTTTGAATTTGGGTATTGTGACGTAATCGCTTTTGCGCCGTTTGTGAGACTACATCGAAAAAGAGCGGTTTTGGTATTAAGGCCCCACCACAAATCACAACATCAGGCCGCAGTAGCAAAATCAGGTTGCTAAGACCAACACCATAATAATAGGCCGCATCTTGGACAACCTCGAGACAAAGCGGATCCTTTTCCTCAATCGCTTCTAAGATATGATGGAAGTCAATCTCTCCAGAATCTGTTACCCTTTCTTGCAAGATAGAATATTTTCCTCTTTTGATTTTTCGGACGACTTCATCTCGGATTGCCGGTATACTAGAGTAGGCTTGCAGACAGCCAAAAGACCCACAGGTACAGCGGCGACCATGAATATCAACAGTCATATGCCCGAATGCATCATCAATATCATTTTTATAACTGACCATTCTGCCTTGAAAGATGGCTCCATAACGAATACCTAAATCATTAGAGACAAAAGTGAGATTATCAGTCTCTTTCCAATGATTTTTTCGATATTCGGCTAAGGCAGCAAGGTTAATTCCATTATCAAGCAACACCAAGATCTCGTTTTTTTTCTGCAAGTATTCAATAATATTAAGATTTTCCCATCCCCCAGCAGTAAATAAATGGGGATTCTTAAAGGTTCCCTGCTCACGGTCGATAGGATCAATAACTCCAATGCCGATTCCTAATAATTGCTCTTTTGCAATTTGGTGTTTTGCCAGTAATGAATCAATACATGAAGTGATATAATCCAGTGTATATTCGCCAGTACATTCTGAGCTCATCTTTAATTTTTCAATGCCTACGATTTCTAAATTAAGATTAAGCAATAATATGGTAGTATATAAACTAGTAAGTTCCACACCGATCACATAGTTCTTATGAGGATGTATCACATACATTAACGGCTTCCGACCGCCGCTCGATTCCCCAATCCCACTGTCATAAATTAATCCCTCTTGAACCAGTTCATCCAGCAAACGTGCGCAAGTTGAATGCTTATACCCGGTAAGCTCTGAAAGAGTATTAATTCTTACAGGTCCCAGTTTACGAATTAAACTATATAAAAGCTTTAAACTTTTGGTTTTTGGTGATGTTATGCCAATAAATTCCTTGAGCATCCGGTTCCTCCAGAAAATTATTCAATCTACAAGATATTTTACCCATGTTTTAAAAAAGAAGAAACCCGTTTTTCTTATATTTATAAAAAGCGAGGGAAAATTTGAAAAAATGGCTGTATTTTTATGGAAGTTTTTTTCAAAATGGATACAAGCATTATGTATTGAATTTAAGCAATTAGAGGAGTAAAGCAATGGAGTCTAAACCGTTACAGTCAAAATACGGTTGGAAAAATTCAGGTACTTCTTGGAAAAGCTTATTTTGCTAATTGAAATAGACATTTTTGTGTTGTATTTCGGAATATTATAGTGTTATAATGTGGTAGTATGATAATATGGTAACGTACTAAAGGATTTTGATATTCTATTAAAGGTGGTTAACAGATTATGAAGCGTTTAGCAGCTTTATTTTTATTAATAGGTGCATTGTTCACTGTACTAACAGCGTGTTCTGGTTCTTCAACGGATTCTAAAAGCGATGATAAAACATTGGTAATTGGAATTGACGATAAATTTGCGCCAATGGGCTTCCGCGATGAGAAGAATAATATTGTCGGCTTCGATATTGACTATGCGAAGGCAGCCGCCAAAAAAATGGGTATGAAAGTTGAATTTCAGCCAATCGATTGGAAAACAAAAGAGTCTGAGTTAAGCAGTGGCCGGATTGACTTAATTTGGAACGGTTATACTATTACGGATGATCGTAAGAAGAAGGTTCTATTTACAAAACCTTATTTAAAAAATGCTCAAGTCGTTGTGACACTCTCTAATTCAAAACTATCAAAGCTGTCTGATTTGGAAGGTAAGGTTGTCGGTCTACAATCTCTTTCTTCGGCATCAGATGCATTAGATGCCAACCCAATCAAGTCTAAAATTAAGACTGTTACCGAGTTTGGCGATAATGTTATGGCATTGAATGACTTAAAGAGCGGCCGCTTAGATGCCGTTGTTATTGATGAAGTGGTCATTGATTATTACATGACAAAAGAAAAGGGTGCTTTTAAAGTTCTTGATGAGTCACTTGCCCCTGAGGAATATGGTGTAGGTGTAAAAAAAGGCAATGATGCATTGCTGAAGAAGCTGCAAAATGCACTTGATAAAATGAACGAAGACGGCACTGCTGCTGATATTTCAACAAAATGGTTTGGAGAAGATAAAATATTAAAGTAAGAATTTAGTACAAAGCAGGATTTCCAAGGGAAACCCTGTTTTGTTTTTGGAGGAAGCCTACTATGTCGTTAGATTATTTCATTTCAATCCTTGGTCCGATGCTTGATGGCGCACAAATGACAGTGCTGTTATTTATCGTGTGTATTGCTGTGTCCATTCCACTTGGATTTTTATTGACATTGGCAGTAAGAAGCAACTTTAAACCACTGTCTTGGCTGGCGCAGGGATATGTTTATATGATGCGGGGGACGCCGCTGTTACTGCAGCTGTTATTTATTTGTTTTGGATTGCCGATGATTCCTGGAATTGGACAATATCTGGTGCTTGACCGTTTTGTGGCAGCATGCTTAGGGTTTATATTAAACTATGCAGCTTATTTTGCTGAGATTTTCCGCGGCGGGCTGCTGGCGATTGATAAAGGGCAATATGAAGCAGCGCAAGTGCTTGGTTTTAACAAATGGCAAATGACGACTCGGATTATTTTACCGCAAATGTTCAGGATTGCTCTACCGGCAGTTGCCAATGAATCGGTAACGTTGGTAAAAGACACTGCTTTGTTATATGCAGTCGCTGTACCGGAGTTATTGCACTTTGCTGAAACAGCCGTAAACAGGGACTTTACGATTGCCCCATTTGTCGTGGCTGGTTTGATTTACTTATTGATGACGCTGATCTTAACTGTATTTTTTAAATGGATTGAAAGACGATTCAAATTTGAATAGAAAGGAGTGGTGGAAGTGGCTATCATCGAAGTAACCAACCTCAAAAAGTCGTATGGAAATCTGGATGTTCTGAAGCAAATTACCTTTGATGTAAATAAGAATGACGTCGTTGCTGTGATTGGTCCATCTGGATCTGGAAAAAGCACCATGCTCCGTAGCCTCGTGCATCTTGAAAAAATTGAGGGCGGAAGCATTAATGTATCAGGTGATTATCTGGTAAAGGACGGCATTTATTCCTCACCACAAGAGATTAAACGGGTTACATCAAGAATGGGGATGGTGTTCCAGCACTTTAATCTATTCCCACATTTAACCGTAAAGGAAAATCTGGAGCTCGCACCGAAAATGGTAAAAAAGGAGCCGAAGAGTTCTGTGCAGCAGCGAAGTAAGGAAATTTTGGCGAAAATTGGGTTGTCTGATCGAGCTGAGGCCTATCCGGCGAATCTTTCCGGCGGGCAAAAACAAAGGGTGGCCATCGCTCGTGCCTTGATGATGAATCCTGAAATTTTGTTATTTGACGAACCAACTTCAGCTTTGGATCCTGAGTTGACAGGTGAAGTTCTTCAGGTTATGAAAGACCTTGCCGAAGAGCACATGACGATGATTGTTGTCACACACGAAATGGGTTTCGCCAAAGAGGTTGCCAACAAAGCCATTTTTATGGACAATGGCGAAATCATTGAAACAGGTCACCCGAGTGAGATATTTACCAACCCAAGCAACGAACGGACGAAGGCGTTTTTAAATCGGGGCTTAAAATAAAGACCAGTTCTGTAGAGCTGGTTTTTTTTGTCTGTTCGAAAGAAATGAAGAATGGGGATTCAACAAAAATAGGGAATGAATTCAACAAAAATAGGCGTAAATTCAACAACAAAGTGGCTGAATTCAACAAAATAGCAAAAAAGTCCCGTAATCAAAAAGCCGACACCAATCAATAACTTGACTACCGTCAAATTTCGTTATACATTGAGGACAATTTGATGTTTGTTTGAGGTGTTGAAAATGGAGTTACCGAAAGAGTTTCTTCTCAAAATGCAGGAACTATTACAAGAGGAATATGAGGAATTTTTACATAGCTATGAGTTACACCGGTCGCAGGGATTGCGAGTGAATACATTAAAAATTCCTATTGAGGAATTCAAGGCAGTAAGTCCGTTTGCTTTGGAGAAGGTTCCGTGGGTCACGGAGGGCTTTTATTATTCAGAGGAGGACCGTCCCGGAAAGCATCCTTACCACGAGGCGGGATTATATTATATTCAGGAACCAAGTGCGATGGCTGCAGGTGAGTTGTTGGACCCGAAACCAGGTGAACGGGTCCTAGATCTTTGTGCTGCTCCGGGTGGTAAAACCACTCATCTAGCTTCTAAAATGAAACAACAAGGCTTTTTGCTGACGAACGAAATTCACCCGGCTCGGGCTAAAATCCTTTCACAAAACGTGGAGCGCATGGGGATTACAAATGCGGTGGTCACAAATGAAACACCTGCTCGACTAGCCCAGAGATTTCCGGCTTATTTCGATCGAATTTTAGTAGATGCTCCGTGCTCTGGAGAAGGAATGTTCCGTAAAGATCCAGACGCATGCGCCGAATGGAGTCCCGAGAATGTTGCGGTATGTGCGGGAAGGCAGCAGGAAATTCTAGGTCATGCTGCAACCATGCTTCGCCCAGGTGGCAGGCTGGTGTACTCCACTTGCACGTTCTCACCAGAGGAGAATGAAGGAACGATCAGTGAATTTTTAAAGAAGGAACCTAACTTCGAATTGGAAGAAAGTATTGTTTTTGAAGGATTTGCTCACGGTCGTGCCGACTGGGTATCCGATCCTGCACCACATCTGGATAAGTCGATAAGGATCTGGCCACACCAAGTCCGTGGTGAAGGACATTTTATGGCTGTTTTACGAAAAAAAGACGGTGAAGAGCCAGCAAAGCGGCAATATGCTAAAACCTTGAATGATCGTAAAGTTCTAAAGAGCTATTTGGAATTTGCGGACACATCGCTAACCGAAAAACCAACAGGTGACTACCTGTTATTTGGCGAACAATTATATATTTTGCCACAGGAAATGCTATCACTGGACAACCTTAAAGTTGTTCGGCCCGGCTGGCATTTGGGCACAATCAAGAGAAATCGCTTTGAACCATCTCATGCCTTAGCCCTTTCATTAAAGGGGGATCAGGTTAAGCACAAATGGAATCTTGCCGTGGATTCACGGGAAATTCAGGCTTATTTAAGGGGGGAGTCCCTCCAAGCAGAAGGTGAAAAAGGTTGGTATCTGGTTGAAGTAGATGGCTATTCACTCGGATGGGGGAAATGTTCTGATCACTTTTTGAAAAACCATTACCCTAAGGGGCTGCGGTGGACCGGAGTTTATTGAGTTAAATTTTTAGTATGAAACCGTTTACAATACTTGAAAACTACTTTATAATAAAAGCTAATTACATAGTGATCACATGTTACTGATTCGATCAGGCATGGTGGTAAAATAAAAGGATTTTTGTGTCCTTTTGTTATACCCCCATGCCTTTTTTGTTTTTTCAAAAACCTAAGGGGTGTGTGTGGATATGAAGTTTAACTTATTCAAAAAAGGGAGTCCAATAAGCATTTATGCACCGGTCGATGGAGAAATCATTCCTCTTGAGGAAGTGCCGGATCCGGTTTTCAGTCAAAAAATGATTGGGGAAGGGGTTGCTATATATCCAAGTGGCGGAAAGATTCTAGCTCCTGTTGAGGGGAAGATCATTCAGGTGGCCCCGTCGAAACACGCCCTAGGGATTCTTGCCGAGGATGGTTCAGAGATCCTTATTCATATTGGTTTGGAAACGGTGTCTCTAAAGGGGGAGGGCTTTACTGCTCTAGTAGCGGAAGGAGACCAAGTTTCAGTCGGCCTGCCACTGATGGAAGTGGATTGGGAATTTATCAAAGAGCATGCTGATAGCACGGTAACACCAATTGTCATGACCAATGGTAGTGACAAACAAATAAATAGAACAAATGAAAAAACAGCCATTGCCGGAAAAACAGTTATTTTACTAGTTCAACAGGAAAGGAGGTGGTAGCTTTCAGACAGACAGTTTATTGAATACCTGCATCATTTGCCGGAATTATTTATTATTACTTTTTGGGGGGAAATGAAATGAAAGGGTATTTACAAAGAATTGGCCGTTCGTTGATGTTGCCTGTTGCTGTTTTACCTGCAGCTGCTATTTTAATGGGGATTGGATATTGGATTGACCCGACAGGCTGGGGGGCAGGAAGTCCTATTGCTGCGTTTTTGATTAAAGCAGGGGGCTCTATTATTGACAATATCCCGATTCTTTTTGCAGTCGGCGTTGCGCTAGGGATGGCGAAAGAAAAGGATGGTTCGGCTGCCCTGAGCGGTTTGGTAGCTTTCCTAGTCGTCACCACCTTGCTGAAAACTGAAACTGTCGCCATGCTGCAGGGAATAGATGCGGCAAAGGTTGACCCTGCTTTTGCAAAAATCGGAAATGCTTTCGTCGGAATTCTTTCTGGTATTGTTGCATCGATGATGTATAACCGCTTCAGTCATGTGAAATTGCCGGATGCCTTGGCGTTCTTCAGTGGAAAACGTCTGGTTCCTATCATGACGGCTGTATCGATGTTGGTTGTTTCGTTAGTATTATTTTTTGTATGGCCATGGATTTTTACAGGTTTAGTATCATTTGGTGAAGCCATTGCAAAATTAGGTGCATTAGGTGCAGGCTTGTATGGTTTCTTTAACCGGTTATTGATACCAACTGGATTGCACCATGCCTTGAACTCCGTATTCTGGTTTGATGTGGCAGGCATTAATGATATCGGTAACTTTTGGTCCGGTAAAGGAACTCTTGGTATTACAGGCAGATATCAAGCCGGCTTCTTCCCGATTATGATGTTTGGTTTACCAGCGGCAGGTCTTGCCATGTACCACACTGCTAAGACAAAAAAGAAAAAGCAGGTGGCGTCCTTAATGTTGGCAGCTGGATTCGCTTCCTTCTTTACCGGTGTAACTGAGCCCATTGAATTTGCTTTCATGTTCTTGGCACCCATGCTTTATTTGGTTCATGCCATTTTAACCGGTATTTCCTTGATGATTGCGGCAGCTTTCCACTGGACTGCTGGGTTTGGGTTCAGTGCAGGACTTGTCGACTTTATTTTAAGTTCAAGATTGCCGCTGGCACATCAGCCATATATGCTGCTGGTTCAAGGTTTGGTGTTTGCTGTCATTTACTACTTCTTGTTCCGCTTTATCATTGTGAAATTCAACTTAGCTACTCCGGGACGGGAAGAGGATGATGAGGAGACTGTTGAAGCTAGCATATCAGGAGATGGTAGATTTGCTGCATTGGCAGCTCAAATTTATGAAGGCTTGGGCGGGGATGCCAATGTCACGTCTGTTGATAACTGCGTCACACGTTTAAGAATAGAAGTTAAGGATATGAATGCCGTTGATCAAAAGAAGATAAAAGCAACTGGGGTGCCGGGGATTAAAGTGGTTGGACCCAATAGCATTCAAGTCATTGTTGGTACCAATGTTCAATTTGTGGCCGATGAAGTAGAGAAAATCCGCAGGAAATAAATTTAAATAAAAAGCTTGGATTGGCCGGTACAACGCCATCCAAGCTTTTTAAATTAAGTGGCCGTTCGCAGCCTTTCGATATGGAGGGTAACGAACCCAAGCTCATATTCTGGAAGCCGAATATTATGCTGACTGGAAAGATTCATTGATATCCGTTTGGCACAACTGTACGATTTTGGAAATTTTTCTACGATCATTTTTAGCATTTCATCATCCATGGTTGGTGCCGTGTGATTGTAGGCTCTTGTTAAAGTAAAGCGAAGATGGCTAATAAGGCGTTGGTAGGACAGATTATTCTCGTCAATATCAGTCCCCAGGAAGTCTTTAATAGTTTGAATCATGTCTCGAAGAATGGCTGTTTGCCGCAGTGTTTGCTTAATATCACCGCCTTGAAGCTTAGCTGTATGAAGATGCAGGGCAATATAGGCAGCCTCGTCGACTGGCAATTTGAGCTTTGTTTTTTGTTCAATATGCTGTATGGCCCACAGCCCAATGTCAAACTCCTTCTTATAAAGCATTTTGATTTCGTGGAACAGCTTATTTTTAACATGGATTCCATCGCTGACCCGTTCCATCGCGAAAGACAAGTGGTCAGTAAGCGCGATATGAATGTGCTCGTTTAATTTAGTCTGCAGTATTTCTTCAGCATAGGAAATAATCTCCTCTGATAGCGCGAAATGTTCCTCGGGGATTTGTTGAAGAAGCTGCTGAAACCTCTCTTTTTCCTTCATTACAAAGAGCTTTTCAATTTTAGTAGGATTAATGATATCATTTTTCTTTTTTTGATAGGCAATGCCAGCACCAACAGCAATTTTTTCTTCGTTTTGATCAATAATGACAACAGCATTGTTGTTAAGGATTTTTTTGATTTTCAACTGGAACCAACTCCTGTTATTCCGCTGTTTAGGCGGGAGAATGGTAGGGCTAGGCATTAGGATAAATTCGCCTGTTTTTACATAAAGAGGAGTGTTTCAAAGCACTTCGAAAGCGACACTGTTTTTCCTTTTGTTAAAATCATGTAATCTGGTTGGATTAGTGTCTTTTTTAGAGAAAATAGTTTAATCTAAAGAAAAATGGAATGACATTTTATAGGAGTCGTATCGTGAAAGAATATTATTATGATAAATTGTTAAATATCAAAACCGGGGAAGAGCAGCAGGGATTTCACAAATCGTTTCATTACCATCGCTATGAGCCGACACCATATGCTGCTTTAGAGGAACTGTTTAAGCATTATGTTCTAAACAGTACTGATCGGGTAGTTGATTTTGGCTGTGGAAAAGGGCGGTTAAATTTTTACCTCCATCATTATTTTCATACTCATGTGTCAGGAATTGAGATGGATGAGACCTTCTATCGAGATGCGATGGAAAATAGAAATAGTTACTTACACAAAACAAAGAGTCAGCCAGATAAGGTCCAGTTTTGTTGCTGCTTGGCGGAGGAATACGAGATTCATCCGCAGGACAATCGCTTTTACTTCTTTAACCCATTTTCCGTTCAGGTCTTTAGAAGGATTATTAATAATATATTACTGTCTGTGGAAAAAATAGAACGGGAAGTAGACTTGATTTTATATTATCCATCTGAGGACTATATCTATTTTTTAGAGAACCACACCGCCTTTAACCTAGTGTTGGAAGTGCAGGTGCCATATGTATATCAACACAATCAAAATGAAAGGTTTTTAATTTACAGGTTCCCGAGTTAAAAAAGGTGAAAAAAAGGTGAAAAAAAGTGACAGGCACCGCCCGTGGACAAATGTCCCCCTGAAGTGGACATGTTATTGCGTTTATGTTCGTGGTTTATAGGATTATTGGGAAAGGCACTAAAGGAGTTTTGTGATGGAGTTGGGTCGACGGATTGATGTGTTGGATTATTTGCGGGGGTTTGCGTTGTTGGGGATTGTGTTGGTGAATATAGGTCCTTTGTTGGAGGCACAGGTTCCAGCTTCGGGATCAGTAGATGCCGTGTATTGGCGGTTTTTATATCTGTTTGTGGAGGGACGATTTTACTCTATTTTTACGTTTTTGTTTGGGGTGGGGGTTTATTTGTTTATCACCCGAGCCAATCAAAAAGGGAAGAATGGGTATGTACTTTTTTTTAGGCGTATTGTTGTTTTATTTATATTTGGACTAGTCCATGTTCGGTTTCATCCAGGGGAGGCGCTGACTGTTTATGCCATTAGCGGACTCATCCTTTTACCGTTTTATAAGTGTAACAGGTCAATAAATCTAACCTTTTCAATACTGATGCTAATGGTGATCGGATATTACTCCATAAAATTATTCATGGTTGTCCCATTAATGTTACTTGGAATGACTGCCGGACAATATCAAGTATTTGAGCGGCTCGAGGAACACAAGAAAAAGATTGCTATTTTTACAGGCATATCATTCCTATTAAGTGTGGTCGGAATCATCTATCAATACCAGTTTGCTCCAACAACCTTTGGCACAGGTTCATCGTTAGAATATGAAAAAACTTGGCATTTTATCAATTTGGGAATCACAATAGGTCCAATCGTCTCAGGGTTTTATGTTGGATTCATGATTTTGCTGTTACAATTCACTACGATTCAAAAAATATTGGCGCCTTTAAAAAATTTAGGCAGAATGGCACTGACGAATTATCTAGCACAAACTGCTTTTATCTTCATTTCCAAATGGCTCTTAAATGCCCCGATTACTTACACTCAAACACTGTTCGTTTGTTTAGGAATCTATGTCATTCAGCTCGTTTTCAGCACCATCTGGCTGCGTTATTTTCGTTTTGGGCCATTTGAATGGATGTGGAGGATGGTTACTTATTTAAAGCGGATGCCGATTAAATCGTAAAAATGAACCTTATCTTTATTAAAGATAGGGTATTTTTTTATGTAGAGATAGCCTAGATGTCCTATTTTAAAATGTAATTGATAAAAATTCCCATTTAGCCATTGACTAAAAAAGAGGAGATGGTATAATCATCCATGTGATGTAAATGATAATGATTATCAATATCATCAATAAAAATTCTAGAGGAAAGCTATGAAAAAAAGATATCTATTGTGTGCACTAATCATTTTATCCGGGATCTCATTGTTTGTGGGTGTCAGTTCGATTTCACCAAAGAATCTGTTGAACATTCATTCGGATGAAACTCAAATTTTTCTGATCAGCAGGCTTCCTAGGCTATTGTCAATTTTACTTGCAGGGGCCGGAATGAGCATTGCGGGATTAATCATGCAACAGCTCAGCCGCAACAAATTTGTCTCGCCAACAACTGCTGGAACACTAGATGCTACTAGACTGGGAATATTAGTTTCAATGCTGCTGTTTACGAATGCTTCAATGATTGAAAAAATGCTTGTAGCTTTTATTTTTGCTTTGGCAGGAACCATTTTGTTCATGCAAATTCTAGACCGAATTAAGTTTAAGGATGCCATTTTCATTCCGCTGGTTGGTCTCATGTTTGGAAACATCTTATCCTCGGTAACAACTTTTTTCGCATACCGGGCAAATGTTATTCAAAACATGTCTGCTTGGCTTCAGGGTGATTTCTCGATGATAATGAAGGGCCGTTATGAACTACTATACATAAGTATTCCGATACTTATAATCTCATACTTCTATGCAAACCGCTTTACCGTTGCAGGAATGGGGGAAGACTTCGCTAAAAACCTCGGTCTGGCCTATCGACAGATTGTGAATATCGGACTGATTCTAGTTGCTTTGATTACAGTAACCGTTGTGCTAACGGTAGGAATGATTCCTTTCTTAGGGCTAATTATTCCAAACATTATCTCGATTTTTAAAGGCGATCATTTACAGAAAACCCTTTCGCATACAGCATTGCTCGGAGCGAATTTCTTACTAGTTTGCGACATTTTAGGCAGGGTAATTATTTTTCCATACGAGATTTCAATAAGCCTCATGGTTGGCGTAATTGGCAGCTGTATTTTCCTGTACCTTCTTTTCAGGAGGAAAGCCTATGCGTAATTCTGTGAAAATCGCGGCCCTTATCCTGATCGCCATAGGGTGCTGTACTATTTACCTTTTTCATGATCTAAACGGTAGCTATGATTATGCTTTGCCTCGTCGGGCATTAAAGGTCCTAGCTATGGGAATTACCGGTATTGTTATTGCCTATTCGACGGTTGTGTTTCAAACGATCACACATAATCGAATTTTAACACCAGGCATTATGGGATTGGACTCCCTCTATACGTTGTTACAGACAGTAATTATCTTCTTTTTAGGCTCCGGTCACATGTTGATTATCAACAAGCAAGTAAACTTTTTTATTTCGATTGTGGCGATGATTTTGTTTGCCTTAGTGCTTTACCGCTTTTTATTTAAAAAAGGAGATCAGCCCATTTACTTTTTATTGCTGATTGGGATTATTGTTGGAACGTTTTTCAACAGCATCACAACCTTTTTTCAAGTGTTGATTGACCCGAATGAATTTCAGAGCGTGCAAGATCGTATGTTTGCTAGCTTTAACAACATTAATTCCGACTTAGTCTGGTTGTCTCTAGGGATTTCAGTATTGGTTATGGCTTATGCATGGCGTTATATGAAATATTTGGATGTCCTGTCGCTTGGCAGGGAGACCGCCATCAATTTGGGGGTGCCTTATGATGCCATTGTGAAACAAATGCTGGTCATTGTGTCGATATTCATCTCCATTTCGACCGCGCTTGTTGGGCCTATCACCTTTTTTGGATTGATAACGGCCAATCTGTCCTATCAATTTTTCAAAACGTATAAACATAGGACATTGATTGGTGGAGCCATTTTAATAAGCATCATCGCTTTAATTGGCGGACAGTGGGTGGTCGAACGGGTCTTTACCTTTTCTACCACGCTTAGTGTGATTATCAATTTCACCGGCGGAGTTTATTTCATTTATTTACTGTTGAAGGAGAGGAAAGCGGCATGATTGAGGTCCTATCCCTGTCAAAATTTTATGGAAAAAAAGCAGTGGTGAAGGATGTTTCGATGACAATCCAAAATCGTAAAATTACCTCGTTCATCGGTCCTAATGGGGCTGGGAAGTCAACAGTGTTGTCTATGGTCAGCCGGCTTCTTGATGCCGACACTGGGGAGGTTCTTATTGATCAGTCCGATTCCAGAAAAATGAGGTCGAATGATTTTGCCAAACGGGTTTCAATTTTGAAGCAGTCCAACTCTATGAATGTGAAGCTAACGATTCGTGAGCTCGTTTTCTTTGGCCGCTTTCCCTACTCGAAAGGACGGTTAACAGAGGCGGACGAGCGAATGGTTGATCAATCGCTCGACTATATGCACTTGACCGACCTTCAGGACAGATACTTAGATGAGCTATCAGGCGGACAGCGGCAGCGAGCATTTATTGCCATGGTCATCGCGCAAGATACTGAATATATTTTGCTGGATGAGCCCTTGAACAACTTAGACATGAAACACTCCGTTCAAATCATGAAAACCCTCCGTCGACTAGTCAACGAGCTGGGAAAAACCGTTGTAATTGTTCTGCATGATATCAATTTTGCTTCTGTTTATTCGGATTGGATTGTGGCGATGAAGGACGGCCTAGTGGTGAAGGAAGGACCGACAGATGAAATTATCCAGTCGGCTGCGCTAAAGGAAATTTATGATATGGACATACCCATTCAGGAAATGGACAGCTGTCGTATATGTATTTATTTTAATTCATAGAAAAGGAGACTTTATAAAAATGACAAAATGGAGTTTACTAGGGATTATTTTTTCAATCATACTGGTCTTAGCGGCATGTGGTTCTAAGGAGGAAGCTAGCAGTAAGGAACATTCTGGGGGCGGGAACAAGACGGAAGAAACGAAGGAAGTCACCATCAAGCATCAATATGGGGAAGCCGTAATCAAGAAAAATCCGAAGAATATTGTTGTATTTGATTTTGGAATCTTGGATACTTTTGATGAATTAGGCATTGAGCCCACGGGTGTTCCTCAAGCTATTATTCCAGGATATTTGAAAAAGTATGGAGATAAAAAGTATACGAATGTCGGCAGTTTGAAAGAGCCGGATTTCGAAGCGATCCATGCGTTGAAACCAGATGTCATTTTTATCTCAGCACGTCAGGCCGAATTATATGACCAATTCGCTGAAATTGCTCCAACTGTATATGTTGGGCTAGACTATGCCAACTATATGAGTTCTTTTGAGAAAAATATGAAATTGGTTGGAGAGATTTTTGGAAAAGAAGATGAAGTTGCTGCTGAACTTAAGAATATCGATACTAGCGTTGAAAAATTAAATAAAAAGGCATCAGGGCTTGATCAAAAAGGTCTAATCCTGTTATCTGCTGAAGGAAAGATGAGTGCTTATGGCCCAAGCTCCCGTTTTGGGGTTATTCATGACGTGTTTGGTGTTAAAGCAGCAGATGACAAAATTGAAGTGTCCACCCACGGACAAAGCGTGTCATTCGAATATATCATGGAGAAAGATCCTGACGTCTTATTTGTGATAGATCGTAACGTAGCCATCGGCGGAGAAGCTGGCGCAAAAAAAACAATGGAAAATGAGCTAGTGAAGAAAACAGCAGCATATAAAAATGACAAAATTGTGTACCTAGATCCAGAAGCCTGGTACCTAAGTGGCGGCGGTCTAAAATCAGTAAAAGCAATGGTCAAAGAAATCGAAGAAGCCCTATAAAAGCAACAGCTTAAAATTCAGATAAAAACACCACTACATCTTCAAAACAAATGAGATTAGTGGTGTTTTTATTAGTAAAAATGATAGAGAACCTTTGGACAAAAGCATAATGTCCACCTGGGGCGGACAAAATAGGGTATTTTGTCCACGGGCGGTGCCTGTCACCCTATTGTGTCACTCTATTGTCACTCTCTTTTTCATCTACTAAATAATTACTTCCTTTTGGCGAAAAGTTTTGTAAAATGGAAGTAAGAGGATATTTTTGTGTTTGGGGAGATCGCGATGTCGAATGGGTTCCCGATTTTTACGGGTGAGAATGGGCTAGTTGGATATGATTCAGAGGAGTTAATTGACCTTTTTCTGGAAAGTACAGCGGATGGAATTTGTATGGTGGATATGGAAGATCGCTATATCAGGGTTAACCAAATGTACACGAAGATTTTTGGATATACAGAGGAGGATATTATTGGAAAGCGGCTTTATGAATTTTTGAATCCAGATATAGTGGTTGATACTATTGAGGCTGTTAAACGAGGTAAATCTTTTCATAATATTGTAACTCAACGATATCATAAAAATGGAACTGAACTAGATGTTGCAGTTTCTTATTCTCCTTTTCGTAATTCATTAGGTGAAATTATCGCAATTATCGCAATATACCGTGATATAACTAACTCACTTAATACTGAGAGAGAGTTAAAGCGAACGAAAGAGCTATATCAGTTAATAACTGATAATACTTCAGATTTAATCCTGGTTTTTTCAAAGGATCAAAAAATTGTCTATGTATCGCCATCCTTTCAAAAGGTTTTTGGACTTATTCCTGAAGATCAGATTGGTAGGAGTATCCTTGATTTTGTCAAAAAAGATGGAGTGAAGGCCTTTCAAAGAAAACTTAAGCGGTTATTAGAAAGTGAAGAGCCTTTGCTATTTCAGCATAAAATGAGAAGTACTACGGGAGAACTTGTATATGCAGAATACAATATTACTCCAATTTTTAATGAAAATAATGAAATTGAATCCTATGTTTCTGTTGGAAGAAATATTACTGAGAGGATTAAAAATGATGAAGCGATTCGAAATCTGGATCGTTTGTCTATTATTGGTCAGTTAGCAGCTGGTGTGGCACATGAAATTCGTAATCCACTAACTTCATTAAAGGGTTTTTCAAAACTATTAAGAAGCTCTGGTGATAGAGCAACCCAAGAATATTATCTATCGATTATTACCGATGAATTAGATCGCATTGATTTGATTGTCAATGAGTTTATGTCACTTGCAAAACCACAAGCCATTCAATTTGAAGAGGTAAATCTTCTTTCAATAATAGAAAGTACAGTTAAAATTTTACATCCACAAGCATTGCTGCATAATGTTCAAATTATGAATAACTTCCATGCGAAAGATATTATACTTCTATGTAGTCCGCATCAATTAAAGCAAGTCTTTGTGAACTTTCTTAAAAACGCCATTGAAGCAATGCCGGGTGGCGGTATCGTTAACATCAACGTAAAAAAACTAAGCGATAATCGAGTGCAAATAAACTTTAAAGATGAAGGGATCGGAATTGATACCGAGCTCATGCATTTCCTCGGCACTCCCTTCTACACAACAAAAGACAAAGGAATTGGCCTCGGTCTGACCGTCAGCAACAAAATCATCCAAGAACACAATGGCACCATGAAAATCGAAAGCCAAAAAGGCCAGGGCACAACCGTATGCGTCGAACTAGAACATATATAGCAAATGGGATTTTAGTGTTATCGGTGATGACTACATAAGTGACATTGGGCTGGTAAAAATACAGTGCGAGCTACACTGGTGACAGGCACCGCTCGTGGACAAAATCGACAATTTGTCCATCTGAGGTGGACATTCTGGTCAACTGGCACCGTTATTTTGTATAGCGGTTTGCATAGCTGGAGGCGACGAAGGCGTCTGGTTTGATTTTTGGCTCGACTCCCATGGATTCGATGCGGGTGACCATTTCCTTAACAAATTCACTTGTTTTGTTGCGGTTGCCTGCACCGATGTCAATGTGGCCTTCTATTGTAAAGGTAGCTCCTAGATATACGTTTGGCAGAACAATGTTAATGAGTTCATTCTTTTTTTCTTCGGTGAACATGGAAACAATTTCTTCGGTCAAAGATAGTTCAAGTGATATTCGTTCGTGTAGTTGAGTCATTTTCCTAGGGACAATTACCTTTGCAATGCAGGCCCAGACACCTTTTCCGATATTTTGAATTACGATGCCGGTAATAAAAGTTGTGTGGGCTCTGTGAACCTGGGAGTCGGTCCCCACCATTAAACGAAAATTTCCACATGAATCATTCTCCATAAATTCAACAATCCGTTTAAAAACTTGTTCAAAGGACATCCCAACCTCATGAAGATTTTGAAACGATTGTCCATCTTGTCTTAAAATATCCATTATCCAACATCACAACCTTCCCTAAAGGGTAGAAGACTTCTTTTATTTACTACCATTTTATGGAATAACCCTTACTCCCGTGCATTATTTCTTCAATCCGTACATAATCATTCCCCATAAAACCAAGCAAAAAAAGAATCTTTTATAAAAACCATATTGGTAAACCCTATTTCGAAAGAAAGCTGTCTATGCCTTTTTTACAAAAACATAATATGGTGAAAGACAAGATAAAAAAATGATGCAGGGTTCCCCCAGCATCATTTCCGAATTTTACATTTCCACAACTGCTTCCAATAATAAATCGACGATATGAACGCCTCGCATTTTTGTAGATAGGCCTTCTTTTTCAATGCCAAGCTTCATTTGCAGCAGGCACCCCGGGTTGGCGGTGACAATCGTAGCTGCTTGGGTTTGCTTCGCCTGTTCCATCTTGTAGTCGAGCATTTTCATCGACATTTCTGATTCGATAATATTATAAATACCAGCCGAACCGCAGCAGTGACCAGCATCATTCATTTCTTGGTACACTGCACCGTTAATCGACCTCAACAGGGTTCTTGGGGCTGCCTCAGTTTTCATCACGTTGCGCAGGTGGCAAGAATCTTGATACGTGATAATTTGTGAAGGCAGTTCAAGTTTTACTTTTTTATGAAAGTCCACGGCCACTAAGATTTCCGAAATATCTTTGATTTTATTGGAAAAATTCTTCGCTCGTTCCACCCACTCAGGTTCATCCTTTAAAAGATGCCCATAATCGACGAGGAAGCCGCCGCAGCCTCCAGCATTGGTGATAATAAAATCAACGTTCAGCTCTTCAAAGGCCGATATATTCCGTTTCGCTAAATCCTTAGAGCTTGTTTTTTCACCATAGTGTCCGTGTAAGGCACCGCAGCAGGTCTGGTCCTGGGGAATGACGATTTCACAGCCTGCAAGCTGCATCAATTTCATTGTTGCATCGTTTGTTTTTAAAAACAATGAATCCATCAGGCATCCGCTAAAAAAAGCGACACGATGAGTTTTCATCCCCACAGGCTCCAAGTGTTCCGGCCGATTTCTCAGTTCGCTCCTTGAAGGCAATTCTGGGAGAACTTTTTCCATCAAGGCTAAATGTTCAGGGATTAGTCCCAGGAAGCCAATTTTCCGCGCGATGGATTGCAGACCGGAACGTTGGTAAAATCCGAGCAATCCTGTCATATTTTTCATCCGGTTAGGATGTGGAAATAGCCCGTCAAATACTGTTTTACGAACCATACGTACAGGTAGGGAATATTTCTTGTTTTGGGCTACGATATCCCGGGCATCCTCAAGTAATTGACCGTATTTCACACCGGAAGGACAGACCGATTCACAGGCAAGGCAACCGAGACATAGCTCTAGAGACCGTTCGAAATCCTCATCCGGTTCAATCAGACCGTCGACAACTGCCTTCATCATGGCAATTCGGCCGCGAGGGGTATGCGATTCTTTGTAGCCTGACATTTTATAGGTTGGGCATGCAGGGAGACAAAAACCGCAGCGCATACAATTGAGAAGTTCATCCTCATTCATTCTTGCCTGGAACTGTTCTTGGATGACCTCACGCTCCTTTGCTGTCGTCATTTTCCAATCACCAACTTTGGTCTGTCGTCTTTGGCAAACATTTTTCCGGGATTCATGATGTTATTCGGGTCTAGCGCCTGCTTGATCGCCTTCATCACTGCAACGCCTTCTTTGCCAAGCTTCAGTTCGAGATAAGGAGCTTTGGCAATACCGACGCCATGTTCACCAGTAATCGTACCGCCAAGTTCTACTGCTTTTTCAAAAATATCCGCAAATGCCTTATGCACCCGCTCAATTTCCTCATGATTTCTTGCATCTGTTGGACAGGTTGGGTGGAGATTACCATCGCCGGCATGGCCGAATGTACAGATATGAACATTATATTTTTCAGCAATTTCACCAATGGCCCTAACCATGTTGGCAACCTCCGACCTTGGAACGGTGGCGTCTTCTAGAATGGTTGTCGGCTTCAAACGAGCAAGGGCAGATAAAGCCCAACGTCGTGCGGTTGTCAGGGCTGTTGCTTCCTCAGCTGTTTTAGCAATTTGAACAGAAAATGCCCCTTCCTGCTTACAGATTTCCGTTATTTTTTCAATGTCGCGATGAGCTACCTCGGGCGGTCCATCTTGTTCAATAAGAAGGACTGCCTTTGCATTAACCGGAAGGCCGATTTTGGCATAATCTTCTACCACTTTCAATGTGGATTGGTCAAGAAATTCAAGAGTGGCAGGAATGATTTTATTTGCAATGATTTTCGAGACGGTTCTTGCTGCCGCCTCCAGATCATGATAGAGAGCGAGCAAGGTTTTTTTCGATTCTGGTAATGGAACCAACTTGAGTGTGGCTTCTGTAAGGATCCCAAGGGTGCCTTCGGAACCAACCATCAGTCGTGTCAGGTCATAGCCAGCAACATCTTTGGCCAGTTTGCCGCCGGTACGGACAATGTCGCCATTAGGCATGACAACTTCAAGGCCGATGACATAATCGCGGGTTACACCATATTTGAGACCGCGCAGGCCGCCTGAGTTTTCATTGATATTTCCACCAATCGTTGAAATTTTCATGGAGCCTGGATCTGGTGGATAGAAGAGACCTTTCGCTTCGACAGCATTTATGATATCAAGGGTTAAAACCCCCGGCTGTACCGTGATGGTTAAATTCTCTTCATCTAATTCAAGGATTTGATTCATATGTTTAAAAATCAGAACGATCCCGCCTTCAACCGGGCAGGTTCCGCCGCATAGATTCGTTCCAGATCCGCGTGGGACAATCGGGATTTTATGTTCGTTGCAAACCTTAACTACTTCTGAAATTTCCCTTGTGTTACGAGGGCTAATGATCGCATCCGGCATAGACTGCATGTCGGGTGTGGAATCATAGGAATATACCAGTCTATCGACCTGCGAGTCTTGAAAATTTTCCTGCGAGACAATCGATAAGAGCCTGTTTTTTACGATATTAGAAAGCACATAGATTCCTCCATTCATGTTGTGAACCATTTTTTTAAAATACAATGACCGTTCAGGTTGTTTAAAAACGAAATAATAAATGGGCAAAGCAAGTATTTCTTATAATCAAAAAACACTTCTGACCTCAGTAAGGCTCATTCCTAAACAGGATGAGCCTAACTCTGTAAAAACGGTTATTTACGGGACCATAAAGCTCAGGACTGAGTTTTGCAGCCAGACGAGTATACCAATGATTACAACCAGGAAGATACTGTGTTTAATCGTAAAGCGGAACAGCTCTGATTCTTTGCCTACGAGACCTACGGCGGCACAGGCGACGGCAATCGACTGCGGCGAAATCATTTTTCCGGTTACTCCCCCTGAAGAGTTAGCAGCAAGGGCAAGAACCGGATTCATGCCGATGGATTCTGCCGTAATCTTCTGCAGGTTTCCGAATAAAACGTTTGCAGAAGTATCCGAACCCGTTACGAATACACCGAGCCACCCAAGGAAAGGAGAGAAGAATGGGAAAAATACGGAACCGGTTTTGGCAAGTGTCAGAGCAAGTGTCGTACTCATGCCAGCAAGGTTGATGACATAGGCAAATCCGACAACAGAAGCGATTGTAATCAAAGGGAACTTGACTTCGTTTACTGTTTCGCCGAAGGTTGCCATCCAACTTTTCCAAGAAATGCCCACTATAAATTTTGTGATAATGGCGGCGATTAAAATCGCGGTACCGGCTGCGGCGAGCAGTTCAATTTTATAAAAAGCCTGAATGGGGATGGCACCAGCTTTAGAGAATACTTTGTTATGGACCAATGGGACTTCTGGCATAAAGGTGACGGCATGACCGACTGCATTCACTGCTTTCAAAATGACGTTCGTGCCTACGTAGTGGCCACCTAAAGCCAGTTTTATAGCTGGAATCCCCCAAAGGGTGATCGTCGCTGTTAATAGGATAAATGGTGACCAGGCTTTAAAAATCTGACCGCCTGTATAATGGACAGCCTCAGATTTCTTGGTATTCGGCAGTTTAACCGCTGCTGTGGAGGTTGCAGCAAGCTCCTGCTCGGCAGAAAATCTGAAAATCGTTTTAGGTTTCCAAAAATTTAAGAATATGGCAAGGGCAATTAAAGATACTAAAGATGATAAAATATCCGGCAGTTCAGGTCCCAAGAAGTTAGAGGATAAATATTGAGTAACAGCAAATGAAATGCCTGATACAAGAATGGCTGGCATAACTTCCTTGGTTTTTTTCCAACCAGCCATAATGAAGACGAGATAAAATGGAATAAAGAAAGATAAAAACGGCAGCTGTCGTCCAATCATTTTAGAAACCTCAACGGCTGGAATCCCTGTTGGTCCTTCCATGGCAATGACCGGTGCACCAATCGCTCCGAACGCAACAGGCGCGGTGTTGGCGATTAGGCAAAGCCCAGCAGCATAAAGTGGATTGAAGCCCAATCCTACTAATAATGCAGCTGAAATGGCAACTGGTGCGCCAAATCCTGCAGCTCCTTCAAGAAAGGCACCAAATGAGAATGCGACTAATAATGCTTGTAAACGACGGTCTTCTGTAATGGATAATACGGAATGACGAATAATATCGAATTGACCTGATTTGACTGTGATTTTGTAAAGGAATACTGAGGTTACGATGATCCAACCTATCGGCAGAATGCCATATAGAGCCCCCTGTGATGCAGACATGAGAGCCATGCCGGCAGGAACTTTATAGGCAAAAATAGCAAGGATGATGGCAAGCGCCAGAGTAGTGAGTCCGGCGATATAGCCTTTCATTTTTTTGATGGCGAGCGCCCAGAAAAAGTAGAGAATGGGTATTAGTGCCACTGCGGCACTAAGCCAAAGACTGCCTCCAACGGCAGTAAAATTTTGTATAAATGTCATAGCAAATTTCCCCCTTGAATGAACTGTGTTAGTTTGTTTTACAATTTGTCCCCCAACAAATTGTTACAAAATGCTGTTTATCCCCCTTTTATTGTAGTAAACGCTTACAGATGGTGATAAGGTCATCTGATGACCTGAACTTGGTGATAGAAAAAATTATAATTGGAGCAATATGAAAAATGCAATACAAATATTTAAAAAATTTATTTAATTTATCTGCGATTGTTTATTTTTCCAAAAATAGAAAGCGAAGTTGATCAATCTTTTTCAAAAAAAGGTATAATAAAATTGGATTATTACGGACTATTTGTTAGAAAGGGCCCGCAAACACCATGGAATATAAAAAAATAAAACCTAAAAAAATTTATGAAGAAGTCGCTGATGCGATTTATGAAATGATCCGCTCGGGCCAGCTGAATCCGGGCGATAAACTGGATTCTGTCCAGCAACTCGCTGAAAATTTCCAGGTTGGACGTTCCGCCATACGTGAGGCCTTGACCTCGTTACGTGCGATGGGGCTTGTTGAAATGAGGCAGGGTGAAGGAACCTATGTAAGAGAATTTGAAAACAACTTGCTTTCGCTTCCGGTATCTAATGCAATCTTAATGAATAAGCATGAAATCGTCCAATTGCTCGAGGTTCGGATGATTCTTGAGACCGGAACCGTAGTAGCCGCAGCAAGACGGAGGACGGAACAGCACCTTATGAGAATGGAGGCTGCCCTTCAAGCGATGTATAAGTCAATAGGGGATGAGGAACTCGGCGAGAAGGCAGATTTAGAGTTCCATATGGTCCTTGCAGAAGCAGCGCAGAACCATTTATTGATGACATTAATGCAAAACGTGTCAGAATTAATGGCTGAATCAATGAGGGAAACACGCAGGCTTTGGCTGTTTTCGAAACAGGCTACCACTGAGCAGTTATACCAGGAACATGTAGCCATCTATAATGCCGTGAAAAACCAAGATGAAGAGGCAGCAAGGAATTTAATGGTGGTTCACCTTGAAAATGTGGAGGAGATTTTGGAAAAAAATCATCTTCCTAATTCTGACAAAAGTAAATTTTGACCAAAGATCTTCCCTGTCAAGGATGAGGGGAAGGTCTTTTTTAACGTTAAATAAGTTTTTTAAGGTGTTTTTTTGTGTAACCCCTTTCAATGTAGGTGGTTTTTGTTGTAAGATATAGAATATTATAATCATTAGGTCATCTGATGACCTGTTTACCAGTTAATAAATTAGTACTGATCATGAGGGGGAACAAAGAATGAAGGTTACACTGTTTGCAACATGTATTGTTGATATGTTCCGGAGCAACGCAGGAAAAGCGACTGTAGAGCTGTTGGAAAAGCTCGGATGTGAAATTGATTTCCCAGAATC
>NZ_JBKFGJ010000018.1:0-207349 GCF_051233465.1 Neobacillus solisequens
AATTTATCCTTACGAGATAAATCCAACCATAGTATCGAGCTTAAACTCTAAAATTACAATCTATAAAATACTGAGAATACTGGAGAAAACGCGAGTTTTCACTTTGTTTATTGAGGGAGTTTAGTTGAACAAAGCCGATGGAAATTTTGGAAAAGAACCTTCTATTAATTGATGTAGTACCAAATTTAGCGTTCAGGATTAAAAGCTTTTTTATTGAAAGGTCTAGAATGGATTCAGTTAGGCAGGTCGAGCATCTGATATAGTAAGGAGAGGGTCTAAATAGTTTGTTTGATATATAATGTACCACTTTTATTAAAGACATTAGGCGGATTAATTGGCGCAACAATGGGTTTTGTATTGGCATTAATGGCACTTAAACAGGGGAAAAATAAAGTTTCAACTAGAAGAAGAGTATTTGGATTCATAGTGTTTTTATTCCTAGCTATTGGTATATTTTTTATTGTTATTGCCTATTTTTTAACTAACTCAGGCTATGAAAATCTATCAGATAAATTTGCAATAGGTTCCGCTTTATTTTTTAGTATTTTTTTTATTATGAGTTTGGTGTTGGTTGTAATGGCGAAAAGAAAAAAGAATCGTTAATCGGATAATCCTTATTTTTTGTTATTAACGAAATGGTTACTCTATGAAAATCTAATAAAATAAGTACATTCGATTCTAATTTAAAAATACGTTTGTGAAATTTTGCACTTAAACAAACGGGGGCAATTCTTCAATAACGAAGGATCGCATTGGGGCAGGTTACTTCAAGATGAATATCTCGCTATTTTGTTAAAATAGTGATGTAGGAGGTTACTTTATGAATGAAAAAGATTTGTTAGAGTTCTTTACATTTATAGCTGAGGAAGATGCTCAAATCGGTACTATTATCGGTTTTTTCACTAATCAATTAGGGTATGACGTAAATATTTTAAAGAATATAGTTAACTATGGTGTGAAAATAGATGTTTTACAAGTGATTGAAAATGACGAAGATTTTAAAGATTATTTAGAAGTTAAGGGTAATAAGTTAAACGAAATTAATTGGTCAACTTCAAATGTTAGAAACGAAATATACTTTAAGGACTTTGATTATTATAAAAAAAAGTTATTTATTTCTAATCCTAAAATACCAAATGAATTTAGATGTTTTATAAAAGATTAAGGTTATGGATTGTGAATCATTTCACTTAAAGTAACGGGTGCTTTAGTTTAATATCGAACTTCAACAATCGGGCGCTTTTCTTGAATAAGAAAGGGGGCTTTTTGTAACGTCCCAACTCATTTTAGGAGAACTTTTTAAGAAGAAGAAAAGATTGTGATGTTTTTTTACTTAAACTAAAGGGGTGCGATTCTTCAAGATGGCATTCCCCAAAAAACAACTAATAAAAGTGCTTAAAGGGAGTAATTATATGTTTGAAACAATATATTGGCGGATATTCATCGATGTCACCTCAAAAGGAAAGGCACAAAAAGTAATAAACAGATTATCTAAAGTAATTGGAGAAATAAACACGGTAAAATTGGAGCCATATTGGAAGGATAAATCGAAGTACGAACTTGTTTGTGAAACCAAATTACTAATTGAAGAACCAGATAAGGCAGTGTTTTATGTACTTCAATTAGTTAACCAACTTGGACGAGAAATTAGTGTAATGGGTCCTAATATATACGATAAAGGTCAGGTGAAGTTCGAGGGTATCTGTTCATCTCCTACATTTGTAGGGCTTAGTTGGTTCCATTTTTATATCGATAATTCTGGATCCTTATTCAGCTAACTGTTGCTATAATTGAATAAGCATATGTATTTAATAAAGGGTAATAAAGGCTTAATATACAAGGTTTTATGCATAATTTGTATGTTAAGCCTTATTTACATTCAAAAAACATACAGCAATTAGCGACATTTCTAATTTGTCAAATACCCTCCACTAATTTTGGAAGTGTTAAAGCCGGTTGGAAATGGCGTTTAAAATAATCCTGCCCCAATTCGACCCCAATTAAATTAAAATGGATGGTTTTAACATAGAAATAAAAAAAGAAACCCTTGATATATCAGGGTTTCTAGTACGTCCCAGAGAGGATTCGAACCTCCGACCTACAGTTTAGGAAACTGTTGCTCTATCCTACTGAGCTACTAGGACTTAATAATAAGGAACGTTTATAATTATAATAAGTTAACTGAAAAAGGTCAATGATAAGTTCTTTTAAAAGGATATTTATGAATCACATCTGACTTTTCTCTTAAGATCAGCCATACGATCAGACTTAACATAATGAGCAAGCCTTCCATCGATAAAATGTACCAAGGATAAGGTCCGAGAAGATCCAATAAACTGGCACTTCCTGGCTTATGACTTAAAAACATATAATTGCCGCCAACCAGTTTATTAATTACCATAATAATAGGCATTAACCCATTTAAAAAAACAAACAGTTTCATCACTGACCATATCGTCGGACGATAGCCTTTTACCCATGTGAAATATAACGGCACCCAAATCGACATGAGATGGGTATAAAAAAAATGGAAGTAGCGAAAATGCGGAAAATCATATTTTAGTGCTGGCGTTATGATTGCTTGGGATGCCCCTAATAAAGCTGTAAACAGAAGAATTTCATAGATTACTTTTTTTCTTGTCAGTAATAAAAGGATGGTAAGAATTAAGCTGATGCTACATAATTCTAAAGGGATGGCATGGCTGACATTCCAACTGCCATTTATAATCATCCAAACATGATAAATAATTTCAATGGTAATTAGGGAAATGGCAATCCCTAATTCTGCTTTCCTCCACTTTTCATCTTTCAATTGTTCCTTCATTAGATAAATAACCACTAAACCTAGTACGAGGATTCCAATAATGGCAAGATGGCTCATCGAAAACATCTCAAAATCAAAGTTTTTATTACTGCGGCCAAACCAGTCCAAAATATCACCACCTCCCTATTAATATTACCATTTAAATACAGTTTAATTAATACAGAAGATTTAGACAATTATCGCGTTGAAAGTGGTTTATTCTGCCTAATAAAGTCATATAAATTTGTGATATAATAGTTTGTCGAAGCTACTCGAAAGTAATAGGTAATGGAGGAAAATATGTCAACTTATACTCCGATGATGCAACAATATATACAAGTCAAGGCAGAATATCAGGATGCCTTTTTATTTTTTCGCCTAGGAGATTTTTATGAAATGTTCTTCGAGGATGCCATTAAAGCATCTCAAGAATTAGAAATCACCCTGACTAGCCGTGAAGGCGGAATGGAAAATCGCATCCCCATGTGCGGTGTTCCTTTTCACTCGGCAGCAGGATATATAGAAACGCTTGTTTCGAAGGGCTACAAGGTGGCTATTTGCGAACAAACAGAAGATCCAAAACAGGCAAAAGGGGTTGTCCGCAGGGAAGTGGTCCAACTCATCACCCCAGGAACGATGATGGAAGGCAAGGGGTTAGCTGATAAAGAAAATAATTATATCGCCTCTGTAACTGAATTTGAAGATAAAACCTTTGGTCTTGCTTATAACGATATTTCTACAGGGGAAAGCAGGGTTACATTGCTCTCTTCTCATTTTGATGAAGTTTTAAATGAACTTGCAGTATTAAGTGCAAAAGAAGTGGTGGTTGCAAGCCATTTTGATGCAGAACTGCAGAGGAAAATGAGGGAACGCGAAGTTTTGACGATTTCCTTTGAGGATCATAGTTCAATAGAATTGAATTTTGCACATCTTTTAGAGGGAATTAATCAGGAAAAATTAAAGCAGACTGCAGCAAGACTTTTCCATTATTTATTCCGCTCCCAAAAACGCAGTTTGGACCATTTACAGCCGGTTTCTACCTATCAAATTCAACAATTTATGAAAATAGATTATTATTCGAAGCGCAATTTGGAACTGACGGAAACCATTCGTTCAAAAGGCAAAAAGGGTTCATTATTATGGCTTTTAGATGAAACGAAGACGGCAATGGGCGGCAGAATGCTGAAATATTGGATTGACAGGCCGTTAATAAATCGTGAAGAAATCGAACACCGTCATAGTCTAGTTGAGATTTTTATGAATCATTATTTTGAACGGCAGGATCTTCGGGAAAAACTGACTGAAGTGTACGATTTGGAACGTTTAGCAGGAAGGGTTGCATTTGGGAATGTAAATGCTCGTGATTTAGTCCAGCTCAAGCGGTCATTATTGCAAATTCCGTTATTAAAACAAATTCTCCACAGTATCCAGGGTGATAAGATGACGGAGTTAGTGGATTTATTGGATCCATGTGAAGAGGTAACCGATCTATTGGAGCAGGCGATTGTTGAAAACCCGCCGCTTTCCTTAAAAGAAGGCAATATCATTCGTGATGGATACAATGAACAATTGGATCAATATCGGGATGCAAGCCGGAACGGGAAGACCTGGATTGCTCAACTCGAGAGGCAAGAGCGCGAAAAAACTGGAATTAAATCGTTGAAGGTAGGTTACAACCGGGTGTTTGGTTACTATATCGAAGTGACTAGAGCCAATTTGCACCTACTTCAAGAAGGTCAGTATGAGCGAAAACAAACATTAACTAATGCTGAGCGCTTTATTACTCCAGATTTGAAGGAAAAGGAAGCATTAATTTTACAAGCAGAAGAAAAAATCGGCGAATTGGAATACGAGTTATTCACGGAAATCCGTGAGATCGTGAAAGAATACATTCCGCGTCTTCAGGCACTAGCCAAAACTGTCAGTGAGTTGGATGTGCTGCAATGCTTTGCCCAAGTGAGTGAGGAACGCCGCTATGTGAAGCCGCTTTTCTCTTCTGAACGACAAATTATCGTAAAAGAAGGCCGTCATCCTGTTGTTGAAAAAGTATTGAACGCGCAGGAATACGTACCAAACGACTGTATAATGGATAGCGATCGTGAAATCCTATTAATCACAGGACCAAACATGTCTGGTAAAAGTACGTACATGCGTCAAATTGCTTTAACGGCAATTTTGGCACAAATCGGCTGCTATGTTCCGGCAACAGAGGCTGTCCTGCCTATTTTTGACCAAGTGTTTACGAGAATTGGTGCAGCTGACGATTTAATTTCTGGCCAAAGTACGTTCATGGTTGAGATGCTGGAAGCGAAAAATGCGATTGCCAATGCGACTCAAAATAGTTTAATTTTATTTGATGAAATTGGCCGCGGAACCTCGACGTATGACGGTATGGCTCTTGCTCAGGCGATTATTGAATATATTCATAACCGTATTGGTGCGAAAACCTTATTTTCAACCCACTACCATGAGTTAACCGTTTTGGAAGAAGAACTAAACAAGTTAAACAATATTCACGTCAGTGCAATTGAACATAACGGCAAGGTCGTTTTCCTTCATAAAATCAAAGAAGGACCGGCTGATAAGAGTTACGGAATTCATGTAGCTCAACTTGCAGAGCTGCCTATGGAACTCATTAATCGTGCTAATGAGATTTTAGCAACACTTGAACAACCGTCTTCTGTCCAAGTTCAAACCATTGTCAAAGAAGTCGCGGCTGTTTCGGAACAACCATCTCAGCTGTCCTTTTTTGACGAGCCAAAGGAACCGAAGAAGCACGAGCATTCATCAAAAGAGAAAAAGGTTCTCGAGAAAATCAAAGAGCTTGATTTGCTGGATGTAACGCCACTGCAAGCGATCAATATGCTTTATGAACTGCAAAAAAAGTTAAAAGGTTAGGGGAATAAAAGGAGGCGGAATACATGGGGAAGATCATTCAATTAAATGATGCTTTATCCAATAAAATAGCGGCGGGAGAAGTAGTCGAACGCCCCGCCTCTGTTGTCAAAGAACTTGTGGAAAATTCGATTGATGCCGGCAGTACGGTGATTGAAATCGAGGTAGAGGAAGCAGGTCTTGCGAAAATCCGCATTACCGACAATGGCGCCGGAATTGAAGAAGATGATGTGTTAATCGCATTCCAACGACATGCCACTTCCAAGATCAAAGATGAAAATGACTTGTTCCGTATTCGTACACTTGGATTCCGCGGTGAGGCATTGCCAAGTATTGCCTCAGTGTCCAGATTGGAAATGTCAACTTCGACTGGAGAAGGTGCTGGAAATCGGATAGTCATTGAAGGCGGTAAAGTAGATATTTTTGAAAAGGCACCGAGCAGACGCGGTACCGATATCGTCATAACCGATTTATTTTTTAATACTCCTGCCCGCTTAAAATACATGAAGACGATTCATACTGAGCTCGGGAATATCACCGATGTGGTGAACCGGTTAGCTCTTTCACATCCTGAAGTGGCATTTCGGTTGATTCATAATGAACGGAAGCTATTGCAGACAAACGGGAACGGTGATGTGAGGCAAGTACTTGCATCAATCTACGGAATGAGCATTGCTAAGCAGCTTGTTCCGATTTCGGGAAGTTCGCTTGATTACAAGATTAGTGGATTTGCTTCGATGCCGGAAGTGACTAGGGCATCTCGCAACTATATTTCGACCATGATCAACGGCCGTTTCATTAAAAATTACTCATTGGCAAAAGCGATTCAGGAAGGGTATCACACTTTGCTGCCGATTGGCAGATTCCCGATAGTTTATTTAAATATTGAAATGGATCCGCTCTTGGTAGATGTGAACGTCCATCCATCGAAAATGGAAGTCCGTTTTAGTAAGGAAGCGGAACTGAACGAGCTTGTCACCACAACGATTAAAGATACCTTTAAATCAAAAGTGCTGATTCCAACGGCTTATACGCATGTGAAAAAAGAAACACCGAAGACAGAGCAAACTACTCTAGTATTGGATGAGGGAACAAGCACTTCCCAAAAATTCGAGGAAGAAGAGACAATTAAACCTGTTGAGGTTGAAAGGCCTTGGACTGCTCCGATCACAATCCGTGAAAACTTTCCCGAAAAGGTGGAAGCGGAGGATACTTGGACATCCGTTGACCCGTTTGCTGGTTTTTCTAACAGAGTGGAACCGGTCGTGGAGGAGGAAGTCAAACCCGTTGAAGAGCCTAAAACAGAAAGCAGGGTACCCCGTATGTACCCAATCGGGCAAATGCACGGGACTTATATTTTTGCCCAAAATGAAAATGGACTATATATCATTGACCAACACGCCGCCCAGGAAAGGTTGAAATATGAGTATTTCCGGGAAAAAGTCGGTCGCGTAGAACCGGAGCTCCAGGAAATGCTGATGCCATTAACGTTTGAGTATTCCACCGATGACTATTTAAAAATTATGGAATACAAGGATGAACTGGAAAAAGTCGGTGTATTTCTGGAAGAGTTTGGCTTAAACAGCTTCGTGGTACGATCTCATCCTCAATGGCTGCCAAAGGGTGAAGAGAAGGAAATCATTGAAGAAATGATTGAACAGCTATTATCCATGAAAAAAGTGGATATTAAAAAGCTACGCGAGGAAGCGGCGATTATGATGAGCTGTAAAGCATCGATAAAAGCAAACCGCCATTTGCGTAATGATGAAATCCAAACATTACTCGATGATTTACGAAGGGCATCCGATCCATTTACCTGCCCGCACGGCAGACCGATTATTGTGCACTATTCTGTGTATGAGATGGAGAAGATGTTTAAGCGGGTGATGTAGGGCCTTCAAAGGATATTTGTTCGGTATTTGAGCAAATATCCTTTTTATTTAGCTAAGTATCTATTAGGTATGAAACCCTATCTTATTTGAATATAAATAGGTGAACACTAGAGATGGAGGAATGATTATGAGTTATGTTTCAATCTATACAGTTGGTAGCCTAAGTCACCCCTATCATCACCCTGCTTCAAAGGACTTTTTTGAAGTGGGAGAGGAGATTGTTCGTCAAGCCGCTAAATCAGGACAACTACTAGAGATTTTTTCACCAGATAGGGTCCCTTTTCCTGAAGAGGTCACTAGGGAAGGCGGTTTCCCTGTACTCACTCTAACCGTATGGAAAGATCTTCAATCCTTATATAATTTTACGTATTCAGGTCTTCATAAGCAGGCATTGCGGGATAGGAGCAAATGGATGGCGACTTATCAAGAGAAACATCTTTCCTATGTTGTATGGTGGACCGATAAAGTAGGAGATGTTTCCTGGAAGGAAGCTTTTAATAGATACCGGTATTATATTCAAAATGGCCCGACTCCTTTTGCGTTTAATTTTAAGCATGCTTTTGATGAAAAGGGGGAGGTAATCTCGATTAAGTCCCAGTGAGATTGGAGGTAAAATATATGCACTTTTTTGACTGGCAAATTGAATTAACAGGAGATTTAAAGCCGTACATAGACATAGAAAATAAAAGAGTGGCGATTCTTACTGAAGGTGATGATGATATTCATATTGCTATTGAATTTGATGAAAATAACAACTTGGTCATGCATCCAAGATGGAATATAAACATTACTGTTCTTGGTGAAAAACATTTAAGATTCTCTACTAATTCTTAAGTTGTCAGTTCACTAAAAAAATTGAAAAGAAGGTCGTTATTAGGATATCTACGTTCCTGAACAAGGTCTAAAAATCAAAATCCGGGAACGTAGTCTGCTTCTACATTCCTGAACTAGGGTTAAAAATCAAAATCCGGGAACGTAGCCAGCTTCTATATTCCCGAACAAGGGCTAAAAATTAAAATTCGGGAACGTAGCCAGCTTCTACATTCCCGAACAAGGGCTAAAAATTAAAATTCGGGAACGTAGCCAGCTTCTACATTCCCGGACAAGGTCTAAAAATCAAAATCCGGGAACGTAGCCAGCTTCTATATTCCCGAACAAGGGCTAAAAATCAAAATCCGGGAACGTAGCCAGCTTCTACATTCCCGAACAAGAGCTAAAACCAAAAAACAGGGAACGTAGCCTACCACTACGTTCCTGAACAGGATTGTTAAAATCAAAACTAGTCATATAGGACAAATCTATCAGCCTGTAAATCAATATTTATCGGAAAACCGGTCAGATAAGGCGTCAGTTTAGCAGCTCAAAATTTAGTAAAGAAACCAAAACATCAGTCGCCAGTAAGGCCCCAGGCGACCGAGACCCCGATCAAAACAAAATCCAATCGCCAATAGCCCTTACTTCGCAGCACCTTCAAGCTTCCCCATATACTGCAAAGCCTTCCCAGTACCAACAGCCACCGATTCAAGAGGACTTGGCGCTAACTGAACTGGAACAAAGATTTCCTGACTCAGCCATTCCACCATACCTTTCAATAGCGCACCGCCACCAGATAAAATCACACCCCGGTCTACAATGTCGCCACTAAGTTCAGCAGGACAATCCTCCAAAGTCGCACGGGCAGACTCTAAAATGTGCAACAATGACTCTTTTAAAGCACCACGAATTTCAAAGGAAGATAGAGTAATAGTCTTTGGCAACCCAGTAACCAGGTCACGGCCACGGACATCAAGGAACAGCTCCTGATGCTCAATCGGGGCATACCCTATTTCCATCTTGATGAATTCAGCCGTTCTCTCACCGATTAACACATTATACTTTTTGCGGACATATTGAATAATGTCATCATCCAACCGATCCCCACCAATTTTAAGAGAATGGCAGGCAACTACCCCACCATAAGAAATAATGGCCACTTCCGTATTACCACCGCCGAAATCGACCACGACATTGGCCACCGGCTCATCGACGGGAAGGCCGGCTCCAATCGCAGCTGCTACAGGTTCTTCAATCAATGAAATTTTCTTAGCCCCGGCATTCCGAACAGCATCCTCTATCGCCCTACGCTCTACACTAGTTGAACCAGAAGGGATACTTACCACGACATTTGGCTTTCTGACCCCAAACCCTATCCGTTTAGAAGCCTTGCGAATCATGTGCTTCAGCATATCTGAAGTGATGTCGAAATCGGCAATCACGCCTTCTTTTAATGGCCGTAGGGCAACAATTTTTTCAGGTGTCTTCCCAATCATATCTTTTGCTTCCTGACCCACAGCGACAATTTTCTTCGTATCCGTATCCACGGCGACAACGGATGGCTCGTTGAGGGCAATCCCTTTGTTTTTGCTATAAACCAATGTATTTGCAGTACCTAAATCAATTCCAATATCATAAGTTGACAACATATTTTCACCTAATTCCCTTTATTTTTACAAAATAAACTACGAAATTTTACAAAATAAACTACGAAAAAGACTAACATGAATGTGGGGGTGAAAAAGCGTTTGTAAATGAACCGTTATTTATTTGTAATCAACTAAGAAAATTTTTCCTGTTAAACAAGCATAGAAACAAATTTTTTTGTATATACTTGTTTGATGTTCAACTGCTTTTTAAATTTATGGTACGATATGAAATGAAAGGCAGTGTGAAAAGATTGGAGTCAAAACAAAAGCTATTGGTCATCATTGGGCCAACCGCCGTTGGTAAAACAAAGCTAAGCATTGAACTGGCAAAACGGTATAATGGTGAAATTATTAGTGGAGATTCCATGCAGATTTACCGTGGCATGGATATTGGGACCGCAAAAATCAAGTCGGAAGAAATGGAAGACATCCCGCATCATTTACTTGATATTCGAGAGCCACATGAAAATTTTTCCGTTGCTGAATTTCAACAGCTGGTTCGTGACAAGATAAAGGGGATTGGCAAAAAAGGTAAACTTCCGATTATTGTCGGTGGAACAGGTTTGTACATTCAGTCCGTTATTTACGATTATCAATTTTCGGATGTTCCCGGTGATGAAAATTTGCGCAAGGAGCTTGAAGAAAAAGCCAAGGAAATAGGTAATGAAGCGTTATATCAAGAATTAATGAAGGTTGACAAGGAAAGTGCCGCTGATATTCATCCAAATAATATCAGAAGGGTGATCCGAGCACTTGAAATATTTTACCTGACAGGAAAGACCAAGCAGGAATTTCAAAATACCCAGCAACCCGACCTTTTATATCAGACAGCTATGCTTGGATTAACTATGGACCGAGAGAAGCTGTACGAAAGGATTAACCAGCGCGTGGATATCATGATGCAGGAGGGTTTATTAAAAGAGGTTGAGGGGTTATATCTACAAGGCTTGCGTGACTGTCAATCCATTCAGGCGATTGGATATAAGGAAATTTATGACTATCTGGATGGTAGCATTTCCTTAGATCAAGCCATTGAAAATTTAAAGCAAAACTCCCGCCGGTATGCCAAAAGGCAATTAACTTGGTTTCGGAACAAAATGGAGGTACAATGGTTTGACATGACTGATGTGAATAATTTCTCGAAAAAAATAGAGGAAATTTCACATTATGTTGAAGGAAAGCTTGGAGTAAAATCGAATACATATTAGTAGAGACAAAAGAGGAGGATATTTACCATGAAAACATCAATTAATATTCAGGACCAATTTTTAAACCAATGCCGCAAGGACAACACGAACGTGACGGTCTTCCTATTGAACGGATTTCAATTAAGAGGTCAAATTAAAGGCTTTGATAATTTTACAGTACTTTTTGAGTGCGAGGGGAAACAACAATTGGTGTATAAGCATGCCATTTCTACGTTTGCTCCGCAGCGAAATGTGCATCTTGATTTGGAAAATCAATAATCTAATAAAGAATTGGGCCCGTGTATTCGGGCTCTTTTTTATTTTGTAAAAAATCTTTTTTAATGAAACGGATTTTCGATGAATAAACATATCATAGAAGGATTATGCCATCCGTCATTTTTCGAAAAAAGACCAGGATGATCTTGTTGCAGATTGAGAGGTGAAAGCTTTGGATCAACCAAATAACGCGAAAAGTAACGGTCGAATTAGGGTTGTACTTAATTCTCAAAAAAGAAAAACAATAACAAAAGGGTTACCTGACTTTCAAGTTGCTCCAAAGGTTATTCCCCCTGAGCATGCGGCTTTGAAGGAAATTGAAGCGGAGCTAGGTGCTTTGGTTGGCATGGATGAAATGAAAAAGACAATAAAAGAAATTTATGCTTGGATCTATGTAAATAAAAAGCGGGAAGAATTGGGGCTGAAGGCCCGAAAACAGGCGCTTCACATGATGTTTAAAGGAAATCCCGGCACTGGAAAAACAACAGTTGCCAGGTTGATTGGCAAATTGTTTCAAAAAATGAATGTCCTTTCCAAAGGACATCTCATCGAAGCCGAAAGGGCTGACCTTGTAGGAGAATACATTGGCCACACCGCTCAAAAGACAAGGGATCTAGTAAAGAAGGCACAAGGTGGAATCCTTTTTATCGATGAGGCCTACTCTTTGGGGCGAGGTGGGGAGAAGGATTTCGGTAAAGAGGCGATCGACACACTCGTCAAACATATGGAGGATAAACAGCATGAATTTATCCTAATTCTTGCAGGGTATTCACGGGAAATGGACTATTTTCTTACCCTCAATCCGGGCTTGCATTCCCGTTTCCCGCTGGTCATAGATTTTCCCGATTACAACATTGATCAATTGATGGAAATTGGGGGTAAAATGTTAGTGGAACGAGAGTACGCCTTAAGCCATGAAGCCGAGAAAAAACTGAAAGATCACTTGAATTGGGTCAAAGCCGTCCTAAGTCCCACCAGTTTTTCGAATGGCCGTTATGTCAGGAATGTCATTGAAAAATCGATCAGGACCCAGGCTATGCGACTCCTGATGATAAACACTTATGATCGACACGAATTAATGACGATAAGAAGTAATGATTTAGTGTTTGATGAAGATTAAAAAAATCGACGGAGCTAAGGGTTCCGTCGATTTTGCTATTTTGCTACTATAAATTGGTTTCTATTCGGCGAGTTGGCAATTTCCATTTAAATGTATAGGATAGTATGCGCAGCCCTGTAATGATGATGAACAACGTGTATAATTCCCAGGTCCGATCGGCTACTTTTAGTCCGATGACCAGACCGGCAAGAATGGCCCAAACGGCATATATTTCAGATCGCAATACACTCGGCTTCCTTCCAGCTAATAAATCGCGAATAATCCCCCCGCCACTTCCAGTTAACACAGCTGCAACAAGGACTGCACTTAACGGATGGTGCATATTTGCTGCATACATAGCGCCTTGAATGGCAAAGGCTGATAACCCGATGGCATCGAAGAGATTCCCCCATTTTTGCCAATGCCGCAGCATGTTTGTTGGAAATAAATAAACAGCAGTGATCGATAATAGCGCAATTTGAAAAAATAAACCTTGTTCCCATAGAGCGGAAACTGGTACACCGATTAACAGGTTCCGAATTGCTCCGCCACCAAAAGCAGTTACTATACCCAGAATATATACCCCTAAAATATCATATTCTTCTTCCATCGCAACGATCGCACCGCTGACCGCGAAGGCAATCGTTCCAATCATACTTAATACTTCCCAAGTCATCATTCTCCGTTTTCCCCTCATAGATGTTTTTTACATTTTAGATAAAATTTTATCACTGACAACAAATATTTCAACCATATTTTATGGAAAATTAGAGTATTGTGATCTTTTTTGCTATCATGGTAATTAGAGCCTTTTGGAAGGGAAGGATGCTTTTTGGAACAAAAGGAAACAAAGGAAAAAGCAATACTGGTTGGTGGTCAAACACAAGAAGATGATGACCTGCGCTTTCAATATTCCATGGATGAATTAGAATCATTGACCGAAACTGCCCAAGGAGAAGTGGTGGCGACGCTGGTCCAAAAACGGGAACGGCTGCATCCAGCAACTTATATTGGAAAAGGGAAAGTGGAAGAATTACGGGTTTTGGTGGAAGAACTGGAAGTTGAATTAGTCATTTTTAATGATGAGCTCTCTCCTAGTCAAAAACGAAACCTTGCTGCAGAAGTGGATGCTCGGATTATTGACAGAACGCAATTAATTTTAGATATTTTTGCACAGAGAGCTCGTTCTAAAGAAGGGAAACTTCAGGTAGAGCTTGCCCAGCTTCAATATATCTTGCCTCGTCTTGCGGGACAAGGTATCGCTCTTTCAAGACTTGGAGGCGGTATCGGTACGAGAGGTCCCGGGGAAACGAAACTGGAGTCAGATCGCCGTCATATCAGACGTAGAATTGATGATATCAAGAGTCAACTTTCTGTCATTGTTCAGCACCGGGAGCGGTACCGTGAACGGAGAAAGAAGAATAAAGCATTTCAAATTGCCATTGTCGGTTATACAAATGCCGGTAAGTCTACGCTGTTTAACCGCTTGTCAGAAGCAGAGTCCTATGAAGAAAATCAACTATTCGCTACATTGGACCCAATGACACGTAAATTAATTTTACCAAGCGGATTTCTTTCCCTCATTACCGATACAGTTGGTTTTATACAGGATCTGCCAACTTCACTGATTGCCGCTTTCCGTTCCACTCTTGAAGAGGTGAAAGAAGCGGACTTAATTCTGCATGTGGTCGATATGTCCAATCCAGATTATTTTCATCACGAAAAAACGGTCAATAAACTGCTTAAAGACTTAGAAGTAAAGGATATTCCACAATTAACCGTTTATAATAAACGCGACGTCCAGCACTCAGATTTTGTCCCAACAGCAGAAACACCAACCGTATTTATCAGCGCTTTCGATCCTGAGGATCGTAAAGATTTAAAGGTGAAATTGGAAAAGGTCGTCACGGAGATGATGAAGGCCTATGACGTAAAGGTGCCTTCAACTGAAGGCAAATTGCTTTCTCAATTAAAAAATGAAACCATCTTAAGGGAATTATCCTTTGATGAAGACACCCAGCTTTATCGGTGTAAAGGTTTTTCTTTACCCGAGTCGCAAATTGCGGGGCAATTAGAGAAATTTAATGTATAGTTAGGAGTTATAAATATGTTTCATCAGTTAAAAAATGGGGAAAAACTGCAGCAGATTGTTGAAAAGGTCGAACATCAAATTGCTGCTGTACATAAGGAAATCGATGAAAGAATCGACGCTAATCAATTCCGTGTCTTACAAAGCTTTCAAAAACACAGAGTAAGTGAATCTCATTTCAATCCCACTACTGGATATGGGTATGATGATATGGGCAGAGATACATTGGAATCTGTATATGCGGATGTATTTGGAGGAGAATCCGGACTTGTTCGTTCACAAATCACTTCCGGCACCCATGCCATTTCCACGGCATTATTTGGCGTGCTCCGGCCAGGTGATGAACTGCTGTATATAACAGGCAAGCCTTACGACACTCTTGAAGAGATTGTGGGTATTCGCGGTAATGGGGTTGGTTCCTTAAAGGATTTCGGCATTACTTATAATCATGTGGACTTGACTGAATCAGGTCATATCGATTGGAAGTCAGTAACAGAAAAAATAAAACCAAACACGAAAATGATTGGCATTCAACGCTCAAAAGGTTATGCCACTAGACCTTCGTTTACAATCGATGAAATCGGGGAAATGATAAAGTATGTTAAAGAAATCAAGCCAGAGGTAGTCGTTTTTGTTGATAACTGCTACGGAGAATTTGTAGAAGACAGGGAACCATGCCATGTCGGTGCCGACTTAATGGCTGGTTCATTGATCAAAAACCCAGGCGGTGGCATTGCAAAGACAGGGGGATATATAGTCGGTAAGGAAAAATGGGTAGTAGCCTGTTCATACCGATTGACGGCACCTGGGATTGGTCGGGAGGTTGGCGCTTCCCTTTATAGTCTTCAGGATATGTACCAAGGATTTTTCTTAGCTCCACATGTAGTGGGACAGGCTTTAAAAGGAGCCGTCTTTACTGCAGCAATACTTGAAGAATTAGGGTTAAATTCATCCCCAAAATGGGATGCGAATCGAACCGATCTAATACAATCTGTTCAATTCGATGACCAGGATAAGATGGTTGCTTTCTGTCAGTCAATCCAATTTGCCTCACCGGTAAATTCCTATGTAACCCCGTACCCAAATTATATGCCGGGTTATGAGGATGATGTGATCATGGCAGCAGGTACATTTGTGCAGGGAGCCAGTATTGAACTTACAGCTGATGGCCCTATAAGACCGCCATACGTTGTCTATGTCCAGGGGGGGCTAACATATTCCCATGTAAAGATTGCTATTCTCTTGGGGATTGATTCTTTGGTTGAAAAAGGATTAATACATTTTTAATAGGGGAAACATACGAAGGCGGCTCATAAATAGGGCTGTCCTTTTTAAGTTCTATTTATATATTCTAAAAAATATAACAAATAAAAAATTTAAAATAAAAAACCATGTTAGATTTCCTTACATATTGTTGACATATTTTCTTACACCAAATATAATAGCAATATGAATTAGCAAAGAGGAGGAGAAATTCAAGTGAGCGGAAAAGAAATTCGCCGTTCCATGCCATTGTTTCCAATCGGAACCGTTATGCAGTTAACCGAATTATCTGCTAGACAAATTCGATATTATGAAGAGCATCAATTGATTTCTCCGGCCAGAACCGATGGAAACAGACGTCTTTTCAGTTTGAATGATATTGATAGACTCCTAGAGATCAAAGATCTAATTGACCAAGGAGTCAACATGGCGGGAATTAAACAACTATTCTTGGTAAAAGAGCAACATGCTAGTGAAACTGAACAACAAGTTAAAAAGGAAAAACGCGAATTATCTGATGAAGAACTTAGAAAACTACTGAGAAACGAGTTAATGCACTCAAATGGTAGATTTAACCGTTCATCATTACGACAAGGCGATCTTTCACGCTTTTTCCATTAAATAAATTATTATTTGGAGGGTTTATCATGGCGAAGTATACGAAAGCTGATATTCAAAAACTCGCAAAAGAGGAAAATGTTAAATTTATCCGGTTGCAATTCACTGACATTTTAGGAACAATCAAAAACGTTGAAATTCCTATCAGCCAATTAGAAAAAGCATTAGATAACAAAATGATGTTTGATGGCTCTTCTATCGAAGGTTTTGTTCGTATCGAAGAATCAGATATGTACTTATATCCAGACTTAGATACTTGGGTGATTTTCCCTTGGACTGCTGAAAAAGGTAAAGTGGCACGTCTAATCTGTGATATTTACAATCCAGATGGCACACCGTTTGCTGGTGACCCGCGCAATAACTTAAAACGCGTATTAAAAGAAATGGAAAATCTTGGCTTTACTGATTTCAACTTAGGACCTGAGCCAGAATTCTTCTTATTTAAATTAGATGAAAAAGGCGAACCAACATTAGAATTAAACGATAAGGGTGGTTATTTCGACCTTGCCCCAACAGATCTTGGTGAAAACTGCCGTCGTGATATCGTCCTTGAACTTGAAGAAATGGGCTTTGAAATTGAAGCTTCTCACCACGAAGTAGCACCAGGTCAGCACGAAATTGATTTCAAATATGCTAATGCCTTAACAGCTTGTGACCAAATTCAAACCTTTAAGCTTGTTGTAAAAACAATCGCTCGTAAGCATGGCTTGCACGCAACTTTCATGCCAAAACCATTATTCGGAGTAAACGGTTCTGGAATGCACTGCAACCTTTCCTTATTCAAAAATGGCCAAAATGCATTTTTTGAACCAACAGGCGATTTACAATTGAGTGATACGGCTCGTCAATTTATCGCAGGAGTTATCAAACATGCTTCTGGTTTTACAGCAGTAACAAACCCTACAGTAAACTCTTATAAGCGTTTGGTACCAGGCTACGAAGCACCTTGTTATGTTGCATGGTCTGCACAAAACCGTTCACCATTAATTCGTATCCCTGCATCTCGCGGTCTAAGCACTCGTATCGAAGTTCGTAGTGTTGACCCGGCAGCAAACCCTTATCTAGCAATGGCAGTATTATTAAAATCAGGTCTTGATGGAATCAAGAATCAATTAACTCCTCCAGCTCCAGTAGATCGTAACATCTACGTGATGAGCAAAGACGAGAGAATTGAAGAAGGTATCGTAGATCTTCCTGCGACACTAGCTCAAGCTCTTGAATTACTTCAATCAGATGAAGTAATCGTAGCAGGTCTTGGCGAACACATTCTTGAACACTTTTTGGAAGCAAAAGAGATTGAGTGGGATATGTTCCGCACCGTCGTTCATCAATGGGAAAGAGATCAGTACATGAGCATGTACTAATATAGGGGAAGCCTTGGCGCTCTATGCGTCAGGGCTTTTTTATTTGAGTAGAAGTTTGCCTAGGAGGCATAGGTAAATATTGTTTTTTACAATTCATCCCTAAAATCTTTTGAATATTCTTCGTGCATATCAATCAATTCAATTTCCATTCATTTCACATTGACCATTTCTGGAGCTCTATTCCTAAACACCTCTGAATACCACTTTTCTTTCGATATTCGTCCTTCGATTAATGGCTTTTAATATCAAGAAGTTAGTAATATATACCTCTAAAGGATTTTATTTCCGATACATAGAATAAAAAAAGTACCAAAATGAAGGAGCTGATTTCGTTTTGAAAAAGTTTTGTATTTTATTAATTGTTTTAATTACAACTGGTTGTTCTGTTTTGGTAAATGAAAATGAAAATGTAAAGTGGTTTAAAGATGTGGATAAAGCTATTAATTATGGATTAAAAGAAGAAAACGTTCATAAAAAAGATGTTATAGGTAAAGTAAAGGACAACGGTGAATTATTTATTTTTTACAAAAAACAATTAAAGAATGGAATAGGATTAGGAGTTTCGAACATTAGTAAAAGGAACGGGAAATATACTTGGTATAGAGCCAATCCAGACGTCCTAGTAAATGTGTCTAAAATAAGTTGGGAAACAAAAACACTTTCAAATAAGAAGTTTGTCATTTTTACCGGTGTAACTAAAGATAAAAATATAGCAATCGAAACCAAAAAAGGAATGGTAAATCCTAAAATTGACTCCAATAATGGTATATATTATTATGTCGAATCAATAGAAAAATAGACACTACAAATCATTTTTACAATCTGTTTTTATCGATGTATATTTAAATGAAACTAGCTTACAGTATAGTAATTATGAAAATACCGGATTTACCAAAAAACAGGAAGGGGTGCGAAAGAGTCTCCCTAAAATAATTATTCCAAATGCAGCGTATTGGCAGGCAAGAGATTTGGTATTAGAGTTCGAAAAGCGTGGCTATAAAAAGTGAGGGAGTTGCCAAGAAATATATATGGACCTGGTGAACAACCTGCTGAAATAGATCCATATCAATTTGTTATTGAAACGACTTACGAACAAGCAAAACAATTAGTCATTGAATTGCAAAATCGCGGATATGATCGGACCTACGGTGAAAAAAATAGAGTTTTTTAGAATAGCCCCCGAATTTAGGTTAAAGTCCAAAATTTGGAGGTGTATGTTTTGTATAATATGTAAGTGATTATGAACCTATGAAAACAAAAAACCGGCACCTGCCGGTTTAATACACTTTAATGAATCTGCCGATAAACGCCGATTACTTTACCTAATATCGAAACGTTTTTCAAAATTATTGGTTCCATTGTAGAGTTTTCAGGCTGCAAACGAATATAATCCTTTTCCTTGAAAAATCTCTTACAAGTAGCTTCATCTTCCTCTGTCATGGCTACAACAATATCCCCGTTATTGGCTGTTTGCTGTTGTTTTACAATGACATAATCCCCATCAAGTATGCCAGCTTCAATCATACTTTCACCCATAATCTCAAGCATGAAAATATGTTCATCTGCTGGAGCAAGTCTTTCTGGTAAAGGAAAATACTCTTCAACATTCTCGATAGCTGTAATAGGTAGACCGGCAGTTACCTTACCAACAACAGGAACATTTACTACCCTATTTTTAGGAATATGTGCCGCCTCATCCACTTCTAAAATTTCGATCGCCCTAGGCTTTGTAGGGTCCCTTCTAATAAACCCTTTACTTTCTAATCTAGCTAAATGTCCATGGACAGTGGAGCTGGAGGCAAGTCCAACAGCTTCCCCTATTTCCCGTACAGATGGGGGATATCCTTTGCTTTTGACTTCTTCTTTAATAAATTCCAGGATATCCTGCTGCCGCTTTGATATTTTTACCATGATAAATTGCACCTCGCCTGGTTTTTCTTACCTTAATTATAACATGTTCGCTATCGTTATACAAACATAAGTTCGAAAATAACTTGACAACAAACAAATGTTCGTAATATAATCAAGGCAAATAAACGAACATACATTCCGTAAGAGGTGATAATGATGAAAAAATTATGGAGTAAATATTCATTTACTATTATTCTTGTTATTTTAAGTTGTTCTCTTGCATTCATACTTTCTGTGAAAAACCAAACGATCGATCAAGATAAATATGTAAAAGTAACAGTTTCTGAAGGGGACTCCTTATGGAAGATTTCCAAACAATATTCAGGACTTCATTCGCTTTCTAACGAGGAATTTGTTAATTGGGTAAAAAAACATAATGAAAACATCGGTGAGGAAATATACCCTGGAGAGAAGATAATGATCCCAGTAAGTAAAGACGAAACGACCAATCAATTTGCAAGTGTAGCAAATGAATAGAGGGTAATAGAATGAAAGCTATTATTTATTGTCGTGTAAGCACCAATAAAGAAACCCAGGAGACTTCATTAGAACGACAAGAGGAAGAATTAATACAGCTCGCTAATTTCCATCAATTTGAGATCGTCAACATTATTAAAGAAAAGGCAAGTGGTTATGATTTGGAGAGAGATGGAATTCTTCAACTTTTAGAACATATAAAGGATCAAAACATTAATGCGGTATTAATTCAGGATGAAACAAGAATTGGAAGAGGTAATGCCAAAATTGCCATCTTACACTGTATTTTAAAAGAAGGAATTAAGCTTTTTAGTATTTCACATAATGGAGAATTACAACTGTCGGAATCAGATTCTATGGTCCTGAAAATAGTCGGTATGGTTGAGGAATACCAAAGAAAATTACATAATGTGAAAATTAAACGTGGCATGAAACGAGCTGTTGAGCAGGGTTACAAACCACAGAAAAACTTATCAAACCAAGGGATGAATTCTGGACGAGAAAAATTGGAGATGCCTATCGATGAAGTAGTTAGGCTTAGAAAAAATAAGCTCACCTTTGCTGAAATAGCAGCTACCTTAAGAGGTTTCGGGTATCCTGTTTCAAAAGCAACTGTTCATCGTAGATACCAAGAATATATGGAAGAACAAGAAGAAAATCAATAATCTTGTCATTGCCTCTTTTTTCTAGTAAAATCTGTTGTTATCTAAACAGATTTTTTGAAAGGAATGGGCTTTATGCTATCCAAAGAGAAAATTGCCAGAATTAATGTATTAGCCAGAAAAGCAAAAGCGACAGGCTTAACCGAAATCGAGGCAAAAGAGCAATCAAAACTAAGAAGTGAGTATCTTGCTGCATTTCGTTCCAATATGATTGATACTTTGACCAATACTACTATTATCGACCCATTAGGAAACGATGTTACTCCAGAAAAAATAAAGCGTATAAAAAAGAATAAATTACATTAATACACAAAATGCTGTCTTGAACAGATTAATTTTTCATCACAATGGATTATGTTTTAGATGAAAAACAATTTGTTCTTGGGCGGCTTTTTTACATAGATTAGTCACTTCTGTGTCAAAATAAAGAACAAAATGACTTTCCTAGCTTAATTTGTTGTAATGTGTTGAATAATATGTAGATGCACTATAATATTAATGATGTGTGCTTATAAATCCTATTAGATGAAGAAAGGATGTAATTATGTTTAATACTATTGACGATTTATCCGTTACTACGATTCGCACGCTTTCGATTGATGCTATTGAGAAAGCAAACTCCGGACATCCAGGAATGCCAATGGGTGCCGCTCCAATGACATATGCTTTATGGACACGTTTTATGAACCATAATCCTAAAAACCCTCATTGGTTTAATCGTGATCGCTTTGTTCTTTCAGCCGGACATGGCTCTGCCTTGTTATATAGCATGCTACACTTATCTGGATACAACTTATCTATGGATGATTTAAAACAATTCCGTCAGTGGGGTAGCAAAACTCCTGGGCATCCAGAGTATGGTCATACTGAAGGAGTTGAAGCAACTACCGGTCCACTTGGACAAGGTATTGCTATGGCTGTAGGTATGGCAATGGCTGAACGCCACGTAGCATCTGTGTATAATAAAGATCAATATGAACTCGTGAACCATTTTACATATAGTATCTGTGGTGACGGAGATCTTATGGAAGGTGTATCTGCAGAAGCTGCTTCCTTAGCAGGTCACTTGAAATTAGGACGTTTAGTCGTTCTGTACGATTCTAACGATATTTCACTAGATGGGGATTTAAATAAATCTTTCTCTGAAAGTGTGAAAGAACGTTTCCAATCTTATGGTTGGCAGTATCTTCGTGTTGAGGATGGAAACAACCTAGAAGAAATCTCCAAAGCATTAGAAGAAGCTAGAAATGATTTAGATAGACCAACGATGATTGAGGTTAGAACAGTAATCGGTTATGGTTCTCCAAATCGTGCCGGCACTTCTGGAGTACACGGTTCACCTCTAGGTGCCAATGAATTAAAGCTTACGAAAGAAGCCTATAAATGGACCTTTGAAAAGGACTTCCATGTACCAGAAGAAGTTTACTCTAACTTCCAAAAGCTTATCGTTGAAAATGGCGAGAAGAAAGAAAAAGAGTGGAATGACCTTTTTGCTCAGTATAAAAATGACTATCCAGAATTAGCAAAACAATTAGAGCAAGTTTTAAATCATGAACTTCCTGAAGGCTGGGACAAGGATGTACCTGTGTACTCTGAAGGAACGGCGTTAGCATCACGTGCTTCTTCTGGTGAAGTAATCAATGGAATTGCAAAAAATCTTCCAATCTTAATTGGTGGGTCAGCGGACCTTGCAGGATCCAACAAAACGATGATTAAAGGTTCAAAGGATTTCATGCCTGATTCCTATGAAGGCCGGAACGTTTGGTTTGGTGTCCGTGAATTCGCGATGGGTGCTGCTATGAACGGTATAGCACTACATGGTGGAGTTAAAGTGTTTGGTGGAACGTTCTTCGTGTTCTCTGACTACTTGCGCCCAGCTATTCGTCTTGCTTCATTAATGGGCTTACCGGTAACGTATGTCTTCACACACGATAGTATTGCCGTCGGGGAAGATGGACCTACCCATGAACCAATTGAACAGCTTGCTGCTTTAAGAGCAATGCCGAATCTTTCCATTATTCGTCCAGCTGACGGTAATGAAACTGCTGCAGCTTGGAAATTAGCTGTTGAGTCAACTAATCAACCTACTGCACTTGTACTAACTCGTCAAGATTTACCAACCTTAAAAGGTACCGATCAAAATGCTTATGAAGGAGTTTCAAAAGGTGCTTATGTCGTCTCCGCAGCAGAAAAAGAAACTCCTGATGCTCTGCTTCTAGCAACGGGATCAGAAGTAAGCCTAGCGGTTGAAGCGCAAAAAGCTCTTGCTGCTGAGGGAGTTCAAGTTTCTGTAGTCAGCATGCCATCATGGGATCGCTTTGAAAAGCAATCACAGGAATACAAAAACGAGATCTTACCGAAAAACGTGAAGAAACGTTTAGGTATCGAAGTAGGGGCATCTTTCGGCTGGCATAAATATGTTGGTGATGAAGGAGATGTTCTAGCAATCGATACATTCGGAGCATCTGCACCAGGTGAAAAGATTATGGAAGAATACGGCTTTACAGTTACCAACGTAGTTGCAAGAGTAAAAGCCCTTTTACAACAATAATGTAAAGCAAAAGAGAGAGTGGCTCATCACTCTCTCTTTTTGCGTATAATAATATTCTCATCTAATCTCCAGAGTGTGTTTATTGATATTGGATTCCTTGTAATCGACAAAAAAAGAAATAGTTTTTGCCACGGTAAGACAAATGTTTCTATTCTGTTTTTTTATAATAGATAAAAGGGAATCTAGCGAAGGAGAGGTCTGTGTGAGAAAATATCAGCTTTACTTAATAGAAGATGAATTTGCCACCCATTACTTCGGAAGAGAGCGAATATTTTTTCAGCTATTCCAGGAAAGTCAGCTAGCAAGCGGTGACCTCCAATTTATTATAAAAAAACAAATTGCCTATATTACGAAAAGAATTGAGGTCCTAAAAATCCACCAGCTTATTCAAAAACAGCTTGGAAGATTAAAGGGATATAAAGCAGATCATGGTGCATATACACTTGAATTAAGTGGAAAAATAAGTATGGCAAGAGTTCAAGTATATCAGGATTACATTCTAATGGAGGCACATGGAAGCTATGAGGCAGAGACGGCGTTTTTTGAAGTGCTCCGTAAATGTGAGTCTTCCTTTTTGGCAATCGATTTGGAACATGAACGATTTGGCTGGTTAAAGCCAATAAAAGAAAGAAAATTTGTCTAATTGCAACGAAATATTGTCTAAATCTGTTTTATTTAGTAAACTGTTCTATGGTAGACAACATGAAGGAGGAAATTTTTAATGGGTATGTACATTCTAGTTGGTATACTAGCATTAGCAGCTGGTGTAGCACTAGGATTTTTCATTGCTCGCAAATATATGATGAGCTATTTAAAGAAAAATCCGCCAATTAATGAGCAAATGCTTAAAACCATGATGATGCAAATGGGCATGAAGCCTTCTGAGAAGAAGATCAGACAAATGATGAATGCTATGAACAAGCAATCAAAATAAATGATTTAATTGCAATGGAGAGCTCTTATTCAATTGATTCTTTAGTGAATTGCAAATTAATCATTTTCCAAACAGAACCACTTTATCTGTATTTTTCAGATAAAGTGGTTTTTTCATTTTATAAATTTTGTCTAAATTGTTACATCTTTCTTAGATTGTAGGAAAGATTTACCATTATGTAGAAATAGGTAGAATGGATAGGAGGTGATAAAAATGAATAGTCAGGAATCAGCAAAAATTTGGCTTAATGAGATCTTGAAACAAGAGAAAGAGCTTAGTCAGAATAAAGCAATATTAAATCAAAGAAAAGCTGTCCTATTTATGAAAATAGAATTACTGACTAAATTAAGACATCAGCTACAAACCAATATGTTAGATATTTACCAAAATGAACTTGATGAGATTCAAGCAGAGATAAAATCAATAGATGAACGAAAAGTGGACCTTGCTTTAATTCATAAGCACCTTGAAGAGCAGTTTCATCTTGTAAAATAATTTCATTTGGACACCCTCGTTGAGGGTGTCTTTTCAAATGTACAGGTTTCTTAATCTTTATTATTTTGGAAATATTTGATAAAATAAAACCTCGGAATGCGAAATGTTTAGTTTTTTTGATTCGGGGGCGTTAGGGTGAAAGTATTTTTAGAATTGGGCTGGTTTTTTAAACAAGAGAAAAAAGCATACATAACTGGAATTCTCCTTTTATTATTGGTAGCGCTCTTACAGTTGGCGCCTCCAAAAATTATCGGTATTATTGCCGATCATATACATGAAGGAACTCTTACAAAAGGGATGTTGGGGAAGTGGATGCTCCTTTTAGTGGTCACTGGTCTTGCCATGTATATTCTTAGATATTTTTGGAGGATTATGATTTTCGGCTCTTCTGTCAAGCTTAGTAAGATTCTTAGGAATCGGTTATATCACCATTTTACAAACATGTCACCATCGTTTTATCAAAAAAGTCGTATAGGTGATTTAATGGCCCACGCCACCAATGACCTTTCAGCGATTCAGCAAACAGCAGGGGTAGGCGTATTAACTTTAGTAGATTCGCTCTCAACAGGGGGCTTTGTCATTATGGCAATGGCGTTCACCATCAGTTGGAAATTGACGCTTATCTGCCTTATTCCTATGCCTTTTATGGCTATGCTAACGAGCTGGTTTGGTACAATGTTACATAAAAGCTTTTATAAAGCCCAAGAGGCCTTTTCTTCCTTAAATGATAAAACACAAGAGAGTATAACTGGCATAAAGGTTATCAAGACGTTCGGTCAAGAAAAGGAAGATATTGAAGATTTCCGCAAACAATCAGAGGATGTTGTGCAAAAAAATATACTTGTAGCGAAGATAGATTCACTCTATGATCCGACCATCTCCATCATCGTAGCGATCTCTTTTTTCCTAGCCATTGTTTTTGGAGCTAAGTATGTTTTGAATAATGAATTAACGATCGGTGAGTTGATTTCGTTTACCACTTATTTGGGATTACTGATTTGGCCCATGTTGGCATTCGGCTGGCTGTTTAATATTGTGGAACGTGGTCGGGCCTCCTATGACCGTGTAGCTGCTCTATTAAGGGAAAAGGTGGAAATTTCGGACGAAGAAGGTGCCTTAGATCAAATGCCGCATGGTGATCTTCAATATCAGCTTAACGAATTTACCTATCCTGGTGAGTCACAACCTGTATTAAAAAATATTCATTTTACCTTAAAAAGAGGAAACACCTTGGGAATTGTCGGGAAAACGGGTGCCGGTAAAACGACAATGCTCAAACTTTTAATACGAGAATTTGAGGGACAACAAGGTGATATTCGTTTTGGTGATAAGATTCTAAGTCATTACCGCTTGGAAAAATTACGTGAAGCTATTGGCTATGTCCCGCAAGATCATTTCTTGTTTTCCGCAACTGTCGCTGAAAACATTGCTTTTACCAATCCAAGTGTACCGCAAGGGGTAGTTGAACATGCTGCTAAATTAGCCAACATCCATGAGGATATTCTTCAATTTACAGAAGGATATCAAACGGTGGTAGGAGAGCGTGGGGTTTCATTATCCGGCGGTCAAAAACAACGGATATCGATAGCTAGAGCCCTGCTAATGAATCCTGAAGTACTAATCTTAGACGACTCCTTATCAGCCGTTGACGCTAAGACGGAGGAAGCCATTCTTTCTTCATTGAAAGAAAACCGACAAGGAAAAACAACCATCATCACCTCACATCGTTTAAGTGCCATCCAACACGCCAATCTCATTTTAGTACTAGAAGAAGGAAAAATTTTTGAACGGGGTACACACGATGAGTTAATGACACTCAACGGTTGGTATCATGAAATGTTTATCCGGCAGCAATTAGAAGAATTGGTGGAGCATGGGGGGAGATAACATGGATGAAAAAATGGATCTATCGGGTAAAGAGCAAAGAAAGGTGTTATTTCGCCTACTTTCCTATACGAAACCACATAAAAAAGTGATTGGCTTTGCATTCTTTCTCCTATTGTTAACCACTGTTGGAGACATTGTGCTGCCAATTTTAGTGAAGATCTTTATTGATGATTATTTGACGCCTGGTAAGCTGGAGTTTAAGCCATTATTGATTCTCGGTTCAACCTATATGGGAATACAAATAGTCAAATCCATTCTATTATTTTTTCAATTGGTTAAATTTCAAGAAATTGCTTTGTTAATAATCCAGCAGCTTCGAATTGATGTGTTTTCAAAGGTTCAAGCTCTTGGATTGAAGTATTTTGATAAGACTCCTGCTGGAAGCATCGTTTCAAGGGTTACGAATGACACAGAGGCAATAAAGGATATGTTTGTAACGGTCATTTCAACATTTATCCAAAGCGGGTTTTTACTATCGGGAATTTTTATTGCCATGTTTATTTTGAATGTGAAACTAGCCTTGCTTTGTGTGATCATCATTCCAGTTCTGATATTTGTCATGGCATTATACCGAAAACTAAGTTCACGATATTATCTTGATATGCGAGAGCGTTTAAGCCAATTAAATGCAAAACTTAGTGAATCTTTGCAAGGAATGTCCATCATTCAAGTATTCCGTCAAGAAAAACGCCTTCGTAAGGAATTTGGCCATATTAATGAGTTGCACTATAATGCCGGCATGAAGAACATTAAAATTGATGGATTGCTTCTACGGCCCGCTATTGATTTAATTTATATTTTTGCCTTAATTATTGTGTTATCGTACTTTGGCATTACGTCCTTTGATACCACCATCAAAATTGGAGTTGTTTACGCGTTTGTCAATTATTTGGAACGTTTCTTTGAACCAGTTAATCAAATGATGATGCGACTTAGTCTGTATCAGCAGGCGATTGTGGCTGGCTCACGTGTATTCCGATTGTTGGATAACGATGAATGGGCCCCTAAACAAAATGAGGAGAAAGACCATACAATAAACGATGGAAAAATAGAATTTCGTAATCTAAGTTTTTCGTATGACGGGCAACGAGACGTGTTAAAAAATATTACCTTTACAGCTAATCCCGGAGAAACAGTTGCTCTTGTGGGCCATACCGGCAGCGGTAAAAGCTCTATCATCAATTTAATGATGCGGTTCTATGAGTATGAACGCGGTGATATTTTAATAGATGGCAAGTCCATTCGGGAGTATTCCAAGCATGAATTACGGGATAAATTAGGACTCGTTCTGCAAGATCCGTTTTTATTTTATGGAACGGTGATGGATAATATCCGACTTCATAACAAAACGATGACGAATGAGCAGATCAAAGAGGCAGCGAGGTTTGTTCAAGCACATACTTTCATTGAACGTCTGGATGATGGGTATAAACATAAGGTTGTGGAGCGGGGATCAACTTTTTCCAGTGGACAACGGCAGTTATTAGCTTTTGCGAGAACCATTGCCGCCAATCCAAAAATTCTCGTTCTCGATGAAGCTACTGCCAATATAGATACAGAAACGGAAGAAGCGATTCAGACAGCTCTAGCAAAAATGCGCAAGGGGCGGACGACGATTGCTATTGCTCACAGGCTTTCTACGATCCAGGACGCAGATTTAATTCTCGTCCTCCATCAGGGTGAAATTGTTGAGCGTGGAACTCATCAAGAACTACTGGCGCAGGGAGGGTTATATCATAAAATGTTCCTCCTTCAAAATGGGTTAGTAGAAAGGTTGGAAGATGCTGTAAACTAAAAGAAAAAGCCTGGGAGACCAGGCTTATACATATATTATGATGTGGCTTTGGCCAAATACCTTCGATTATACTCGTTAAGCAGATTGTCCAGTTCTTGGCTATATCGAATAGCAACGGAGGAAGTAAAGCCGTAGGAGTTTGCGACTTTAATTAATTCAGCTCGTTTTAATTCAATTAATGTGATTAATTCCTGTTTGATCACGGCCGACTTTCCTTTCCGAAAAATATCCTAGGCTTTGGAAAAAAAGAAAAAAATAGTTTTTTTTAACTAGGAACTGTTTACTAGTATAACCTAACTTGTAAATAATTTCAAAGTGGTTTGTAAAAAATTATCCAATTAAAAATATTTTGAAAAAACAAAATCCTCTGAGACACAAAATATTCATGGTAATCATTATCTTTTGTAGTCAAGTTTTGTTAGAATGAAAAGGTATCGACTATTATGGGAGTGTTAATATGTCAGATGTAAATATTTTTATGGCAGCAGGTGCCGGATTCATGAGTTTTATCTCCCCATGCTGTTTGCCGCTTTATCCTGCGTTCCTTTCATACATAACTGGAATGTCCGTCGGGGAATTGAAGGGCGAAAACGCCATGCTTCAAAAACGCAGCCTTTTACATACTCTATTCTTTATTATCGGCTTTTCCATCATTTTTATTGCCATTGGCTTTGGAACCTCCCTGCTCGGCAACTTTTTCTTATCGTATAAAGATTTAATTCGTCAGTTAGGCGCCATCTTTATTATTTTATTTGGACTAATGATCGTCGGGATTCTAAAACCAGAATTCCTCATGAAAGAGCGCAAAATTGAATTTAAACATCGTCCATCAGGCTATATCGGTTCGATTTTAATTGGGATGGCATTTGCAGCTGGTTGGACACCTTGTACTGGACCCATTCTCGGATTTGTTATTAGTCTTGCGGCTTCTAATCCTGGCTCAGGTTTGGCGTACATGATTGCTTATACCCTTGGCTTTGCTATTCCGTTTTTCATTCTATCTTTCTTTATTGGACGCATGAATTGGATAAAAAAGAACAGTGCGACCATTATGAAGGTAGGGGGATATATCATGATTGTCATGGGTATTCTGCTGTTCTTTGATTGGATGACAAAAATTATTCAAATCATCTCGCCTCTATTTGGCGGTTTTACTGGATTTTAAAACCATTTAAGGATTTCTTAAGTGGTTTTTACTTTAATTGCAATAACTTCCGTGGTTTCTTCAATGTTGGAAATGAATCGCAGTAAAAAATTTTTTCCAAAATCAATAATATGATATATAATGGGTAAGTAAATTTACAAATAAGGGAAGATTGGACACTATGAACTACGTTGTTATTTCTTCAGTTGGTGCCGTTTTTATGGGCTTCTTTGTTTTATTTGTCCGCATGAAGGCTGCCAAAAAACCAACCAATGTTAAAAAGATTATTTTACCGCCAATTTTCATGTCGACCGGAGCATTCATGTATGTAGTGCCACAGTTCAGATTGACCCAATGGGAAATCCTTGAGGCAGTTGTTGTCGGGATGTTGTTTTCTATTTTATTAATCAAAACATCTAAGTTTGAAATTCGTGACAATGATATCTATTTAAAGAGATCAAGGGCTTTTATCTTTATCCTTGTCGGATTATTAATTGTCCGTCTTGTTATGAAATCAATCCTCAGCAGCACCATCGACGTCGGCCAGCTCAGTGGTATGTTTTTCTTGCTTGCCTACAGCATGATTGTCCCTTGGCGGATTGCGATGTATCGTTCCTATATGAAGCTCCATAAAGAAATGCAAGGGATTAAGATGATATAAATATTAGGACACTGACTCTTTTTTGGCGTCAGTGTTTTTTATTTGTATTGTAAGTTATATTTCAATCTACATAGAAAAAACCGTTCAAGAGAGGTGAACGGTTAAAATAAATGTTCGTATGGCTTTACATCAATTTTGTTTTCGAACAGTTTCTTGCGTAAAAATTTATGGTCACGCTTTGGTGTGGCCTGAATATAGCCGCGAATCACCAGTTCCTCAGAAATTTTTGGAGCTTTTTCGTTAAGTGCTAACTCACCAATTTTACCGGCAATCTTATGTCTAGCCACATCACGAAAGAGTTCTGGAACCGGGCTGACTAAATCCTCAAGCAGCGCCTTTTCCTCGGACCCCCATAAGTGGCGTGATTCATTTACAAAATGCTCTTCCCAATCCATAACAGACTTGCCGTCTTCTTTGGGCATCTTCTTCAAAAACTTCCGAAACATAAAGTACCCGCCAATCCCAAATGAGAACACGAGGAAAAACACCCAAAATAAAATAAACCACATAAACCAACCTTGAAGCATGATTATTCACCTACAACCATTTTTCTTTTCTTTATTATAAAGTGTTCTTTGAAAAAATGACAAGTTCTTGACATTCATAGGTGGAAGGGGGCACTTAGACACACACCCTTTTCTCAAATAATAAAGTTGTCGGAAAAATGACAATGCAAACTAGTGTATTGATTAATACTATTTACCATTGTAATATAGTTTTTAGAAATGTTTTGCTAAATATATAATGGGGCTGAATGGGGTACTGGTGTCCTCCACAGTCTTCAAAACTGCTTGAGACCTGCGTGCCAGGTCTGGTGGGTTCGATTCCCACGCAGTCCCGCCAAACCAAGTTTTTCAATCAATCACTCAATTTCTCACCTCCACAGTCTTTTGCTCATTTTTGACGAGACTGAGAGTGACCGAGATGTTGAAACTGTGTTTGTTTAGAACCTTCAAATACAATCATTTGGAGGTTTTTTATTATGCGTAAAGGTACTAGAAAGCATGGTCGAGTAACAACAGTGAGAAAGGTTTCAGAGAGCTTTACAATGACGGAAATGTTTGAACGTTTTATGTGGTTCAAAAACTCTGAAGGTTTAGCTCCGAGAACAATTGAAGAATACCAGCTTCACTTTCAATGGTTGTTGGATTATCTGGCTCAAGACCTGTCAAAAGAGCAAATGACTCTTGAAGTGTTCCTCGAATGGATTGACTTCATGTTGAACGATAAAGGTCTTCAACCAACAACGGTCAACATTCGTGTTCGGACAATGAGAGCCTTCCTCCGTTGGTGTTACTTTGAGAAACTGATTGGCGAACCTGTTCACGAACGCTTCAAGCCAATGAAGACAGCAGAAGACACAATTGAAGCTCTGACCGTGGCTGAAATTAAGACTCTGTTGACCGCTTTTGACGAGTCAACTTTCGTTGGTTTCAGAGACAAGGTTATGGTAATGGTTCTGTTGGACTCGATGGTTCGTATTTCGGAGCTTCTTTCAATGAAGCGGAGCAATGTTGACTTCAAAACTGGAATTATCAAACTAGAAGCTATGAACACCAAGACTAGACGAGCTAGGGAAGTACCGCTTTCAACCAAGACCATGAGGCTTTTGAAGGGTTACATGCTTGAGTCAGAAGACTTTGGTGAAGACCTGTTGTTCCTTACATATGATGGAAGGGAAATGTGTTCAAATACTTGGAGGACTCGGTTGCATGAAGTCGCTGAAATTGCTGGGATAAAGAAAGCTGTTCGTCCTCATATTATGAGACACACTGGGGCATTGCTTTACATCATGAATGGTGGAGACCCTTTTAGCTTACAGAAAATACTTGGTCACTCTGATATGTCAATGACCAGAAAGTACATCCAAATGACAAATATGGACGTGAAGCGTCAACACAATTCCTTCAGTCCATTAAAGAACGTATTTAAGTAAAGCCTTTAGTCAAATGGGAGCTTTTTGCTCCCATTTACCTCATTTACCAAAAAAGGAAGGTAGTCTTTTAATGTTATTGAAATTTGTTATTCAAGATTTTAAAGAAGACAGGGAAAATCACAAACCTATCTAAATTCACCGTAGCCTAACCACTGCATGCTTTTAAAAGCTCTTTCATTACATATTGGAATATCTTCATTGTTTACCCATCCATAAACTTCTTGAATACTACTTCTTCCAAATCTTACAAGTGAGTATTCTGGTTTATAGATACAATTTGTTATTCTCTTGGTATAATCATCTTTACCAAAAAGTAGATAAATAAGTGTATTTTTTATCTTTCCTACGCCATTACTCTCTAAAAAATCATATTGATAACTCATGTTTGGACTTTGCCTAATATGCTCATAAAAGGCCGTTACAATCTTTAACGTGTCTAGTAAGTTCTGTTCGTTTAAACTTTTTATCATCTTTTCCGATGACAAATTGTAGTTAATAATTTGGTAATTATCTACTTCTTCTTGGTAATTTGTGGATGTATCCTTCAGGAACTCTCTTATGTTTTCTTCTACAAAATTCTCCAACTCTTTTCCATACCTTGAGGGAGCTTCCAAATATAATTCTTTATACGCCTTATTTTTCCTTATCCAATTCAAAAATCTATGAATTTCTATTCTTAAGGGTAATTCCTTCTCAGATACTTTTCTTTTACCAATCTTTTTATAAGTAGTTTTGAGTTCATCAAATTTAATTAAATATTCTTGGTAGCGTTTTAATAGTGAAACTTCATACTCCTTAGACTTTGCCTTCTTGTTTTTTGTTATGTTAATGTCATTGGGAGGAGTGACAAGACCAATATCATTGATAACTTGTCTTTCAACTATGGCATGTGTTTGGGCAATTTCATACACTAACGATTTATATTTCTCTAATGCATCATTATCTAAAACTTGTGCTTGTTCCCAGTATTCATAAAAAACCTCTTGTAAACTTTCAAAGGTACTGTCCTCAGAATCGATTGAAATATTCAGTTCTTGATTAGACATTAGCCCGCCATCTGTTAGATTAGAAGAACCTAAAAAGGCTTTGTCGTTACCGAAAATATAAAGTTTTGGATGAAAACTTCTGCTTGTATAGAATCTAACTAATACATTCTTCATCCCTAGTGCTGTTTTTAGACTTGTTGGGTCTGTAGGAAAACCTAACCTTACTATTAGTTTAACAGTACAACCATTTTCAACTAGCTTTTTAAGGAATCGTTCATTTGTAAAGAAAGCAACAGCAATCATCACTTCATTGTTTTTAGCGTATTTTTCCATTTTATGACCAAGAAAGTCTTTTCTTTTATTGGTATTTGAAAAGATATTATCCAAGAGTTTCACCTCGTATCTAATAGATATAGCTATATAATATCATGTGAAAGTATAATGGTAAAAAATAACTTTAAAAAAATTCAGATTTCTAGTTCAATAGAATCAAGGGGGGGATATCATGACTTTTAATCCTAATTTAAAATTGGGTCAAACATTAAATAACAATCAAATATCCGAAGTCTTTAAATGTTCAACGCAAGGTGGCATGAGACGTTCGCATGCAACTAATACTCTTGTAATAATTTCAGACCATACAAAGCTCTATGAAGATAAATGGATAGGAAAAATATTTTATTATACAGGTATGGGAAAGAAAGGGCACCAAAGTCTAACATTTGCCCAAAACAAAACCCTATCTGAATCTAATACTAATGGTGTTGCTGTTCACCTATTTGAAGTGTTACGACCTACTGAATATGTTTATACGGGGCAAGTAGTTCTAGCTGGAGAACCATATCAAGAAGAACAGTTTGATGAGGATAAGAAGCTCAGAAATGTGTGGGTATTCCCATTGGAACTAGCTAACGGTAAAAAGCCTATTAAGATTCCAAAAAAGCTCATTGAGGTCAAAGAGTTAGAGAGAGAAAAACTTGCAAGAAAGTTAAGTGACGAGGAACTCGCAAACAGAGCAAAACATGCAAGTAAAAAAGCTACAAGTAGAACTGTAACAAGTAACAACTTTGAAAGAAATCCCTTCGTTACAGAATATGCTAAGAGATGGTCCAAAGGGGTTTGTCAATTATGTGAGAAGCCAGCTCCATTCAAGAACAGACAAGGTGAACCACATCTGCATACTCACCATATTGAATGGCTTTCCCGTGGTGGAGAAGATAGCATAGAAAATACTGTGGCTCTATGCCCTAATTGCCATGACAGAATGCACATATTAGATTCTCCTGAAGATATTAAGAACTTAAAAGATAAAGTAGCAAAGGGAACTAAAATTTCAATTTATTAAATCAACCGATTTATACCTTTCTTTAAATAGGAGGAACAACCGTGTTTGTTTACAAATCTATTGTTACTTGTTCAAAATGTAAGTCCCTTAAAGGTATGAAAAGGAAATTTTATTTATTGTAGCGTTTGGAAATTTGAAAGCACTTTTTTAAAAAGTCAAAAACGATATATGTATGAATCTCTTAAATCTTTGTTTCCGTACTATCGTCTATACTGTTCGTGAGATTGCCAATAATCAACCTAAGCATCCATTAGGGGTCGATTATAACACCCCATTAATAGAATACACTTTTTATAAGCAATTTTGGAAACCAGCTTTAGACGAAGGAATAGTAGACATTATTGAAACGGATGAAGCGATGGGAAAAAACGATTTAGTTAGCTAATAAAATTATGATTTATCAATGAACTAACAAAAAAACGCTTTAAAGACAAAATTATAATTGGTGGACGCTATCCATAACGAGTAACGTCCATTTTCATTTATAGAAACTTATCTAAGTAGCTTTTGAACTGTTCCCAACCTAAAACGATTGTAACGATAGCAGAAACAAAACCTATGCTAATGATAAGGAAATTCAAGAACTTTACTACAATGTTATTAGATAGCTTGAATTGTGTAGAATATTGAATTACCCCCGTCCAATAAAGTAGGGATATAGGGAGTGTTACGAAGAATTGAACGCCTTCCCTTAACAAGACCAGAGGATTAAGGACATTCCCTTTAATGCTTTCGTGAAGTTCCTTGTATCTTGCAATTTGCATAATCAGTATAGTGTTCACCCAATTAAATTCTTCCGTCAATGAAGATGGATTCCTTAAAGATTGTACCGTATTAACCAATATAGGATAATTCTTAACCATGTACCCACGAAAGGCAGGTTGATAATCAACAAGTCCCGCGTTCAATAATAACCGTTGGGCTTTTGGGGCTTCGCTTATTAACTTAATATGTAGTTCTTTTTCTTTTGGGGTATCATATCTTTTTCCAAGATAATTGTTCATATAATCAACGTAAGTGCCGTTGTAATTGGAAAGGAAATCAATATCTTCAACAACTCTTAGTAAAGCCCTTAGTTCCTTTATTAAGCCAATAATTATTAAAGCTATTACAACTAAAATCATCTTTAAAACCATTTAAATAGACCGCCCCTTGTTCTAAGATATGCTAATACAATTATACTATAAATTGGAAAGGAAGCCATTTTTGAGTTGCTTCTTGATAGTGGGGGTGCTTATCACCAAAACCATGGTTTTGTCTACAGATTTAATGAGAGGCACTTCCACTCCCACACTCGTATGCTATTAGTCTTTGAACTTTCCATTCCAACGCACATTCCTTAATGACAATTTTAAATATGAAATACTAAAGCCCTTTCCAAAGTGAATGGGCTTTTTGGTTATATTTGTTTAGGATTAGATTTCCTAAGGGTTTTTTACAGGACAGATAAGAATAGTCTGATATATCCGCTCAAAATCCAAACCAAAAGCAGTAGCGAATGATATATAAGAATTTGCTTTGTATGTAAGATGTTAACTTGACATACTAATATGTCTGTGGTATAGTATATATACGACATAATAATATGTCAAAAATGAAATGATAGGAGAATTAGGATTGATTGGATTAGAACATATTGTTAAAGAATTTCAGCTTGAGTACAAAGAAGTAGCTAAGACTATTGGTGTATCGTCCCAAACGATACAAGATTGGCTTAAAGGAAGGAGAAAAATTCCAAAACAACGGTTAGAGAGTTTGTCGAAACACTTTGGATTACCAGAATATTATTTTCAAAAAGAACTTACCTATATGGAAAAAGAAGAAATTGCATTGCATTATTTAGAAAGTATCTCAGGGGAAATTGAATTGCCAGTATTTAATGATAAAGATGAAGTGGTTGGTTACTCCAAAAAAAGCATGCTTGAAGATGAAATTCAATATTTAAGGGACAATATTGAAAACAGAAAGAAGAAAAATGATTTCATAAATGAATTAGAAAAATTCCTAGACACTGATGAACTTAAAGAAAATCCCTTTCTATCCAACTCATCAAGTATAGAAACAATTAATAAAACATTAACAATATTGCAGGATGACAATTTATCTAATCACTTGAAGGTGATAGTGGAATTGCTAAGTAATGATAATCAGCTTGGAGGAAAGGTAATCACAAAAATTTCTCCACAATATAGAGATTTTGCAGAGGATTTTTTGAGTTTATTAGAAAAGCATAAAATAAGAAAGTGAAGGGTTGTTATAGATGAAATTAATGTTAGACAAATTAGAATTTACAAGGAAGCCAGATAGTACAGAGGTAAAAGGGGTAAATACAAGAATTATTAAAAATCCTGTAGATATTGATATAAAAGAACTGGCAAAAGAAGTTATAAGGGGCAAAACATTTACTCCCGCTTACTTTAAAGTGAAAAATGGAGAGATACATAGAAGAAAGGAATATTGGTATTCTCAGGAAGTTATTGCATTAGATTTTGACGATGGAATGACATTAGATAAGGCATTGGAGGAATTTAAATCGTCAGGATGTTTTATATACACTACTTTCTCACATACAGAGGAAAAACATAAGTTTCGAGTAGTTTTTGTTTTGGATAGACCAATTTATAAAATGTATGATTTTGAAAGAATAATTAATGGGTTATTGACGAAGTATCCCCAAGCGGATGGTCATTGTAAAGACTGCAATCGTTTATTCTTTGGTGGTAAAGAACTATATGAAATAAACTATAACAATCGGTTAAAAGTGGATGATTTCTTAAATCTAAGTCCAGATAGTTTTAGCAGGACAGATAAGAATCTTCCCATATATCCTGCCAAAAACCTAAAACAGCCTAAAAGTAGTAAAAATGATGGATATTGTAATAAAGCTAATAATATACATCTAATTCAACAAAGAAACATAAATGAGTTACAAAAGAGGATTCCTACAGAACATATAGTGATACATAATAACTTCGAGGTTTCTAACTACCTAAAAAGGCAAGACTTACGGGAATACTTAGGAATCACAACATTAGGAAATTTTATCGATATTTTTCATGATGAAAATAATCCAAGTGCTTCAATTTATGAATCAAACAAAGGAAATGGTCATCAATTGTATAAATGTCATTCGACTAGTTCTGAGTTTACAGGAACTATTTTCGAGATTACTGAGCGTTTATTAGGTTGCCCTAGAATAGAAGCCAAAAATTTTCTAATGGATTTATACGAAGTTGAAATAATCGAAAGTGACCAACAAAAAGCTTTAAAAGAAGAACTTGATTTGTATAAGGAGATTCTACAATCGGATGATATAGAGGAAATGTATCCAAACTTTTATAAGGTTTTTAATCGATACGGTTATTTGAAAGACATGTACATATTATTGGATTTGATGAAAGAATATTTGCCAGCAGGAGATGACAAAAGATTATTGTTTAACCATTCAATTGAAACTATATCTAAGAAGTTTGGAAGAAGTAAAAGTGTTACACATACAAGAATGAACTTTTTGACCTTTTTTGAATTTCTTTCAAAACTGGATAAAGAAGTGATTCCTAAGGAATTATATGAAATCCAATTGGCTTCAAAAAGAAAGAAAGGTCATAAGTATATAAATTCGACTTACGAAATTCAGATATATAGTTTTGACTTCTTTAATACATTGGATAAAAAGTGTGCATTGTGGATTGAAAAAGGATGTACTACAAAAACCGTAAATTACGAGGGCATACTTAGGAATTTTGGAAGGGAAGAAGCAGATAGAGTTTTTCCTCAAGATAAAGGTAAAGATATTATGGCACTTAATGAGGAAGTTGCATCCATGATTCATAGAACTACTTTAGAATTGATAGAGTCTTATGGTTGGACAACAGAACAAGAGGTTTTAAACAACGTTAAGCTATATTTTAAGGGACAACAGAAATTTAAAGAAAAGCATTTTAAAATCTGTTTCGGTGAGTTATTAGAAGCCTATGACCTAGAAAGACTTAGGTTAAATAAAGAACTTAAAGCGAAGTTGGAAATAGAAGGTAATGGTTATGGTTACATAATAAAACGCAGAGAGTACATAGAAAATATAATGATTGAAGCACCAGAGAGTTACGAAAACGTTGGAATTTTGTATTAATCTTAGGTGATAAACACAAAAACATATACCCAATATGGGTAAACATAAGGTTAATAGAAAGTTTCAAAACATGGAGTAATAAGACTGAAACCCCATATACAATGGGTTTTTCTATATAAAAGGTATTGGTAAATACCTACACGTGAGAATTAATAAAAAAACTCGTCTATTAAAAGGTTTTTACGTAAAAATAGTATAAAAAATTATCTACAGAAAATAGAACTTCTAGGGTGGGATGTATTTATGTATTTTGGCATTATTTATAAAGCAACTAATTTAAGAAATGGGAAAATGTATATTGGTCAAACTACCGACCCGATGGAAGAAAGAAAAAGAAGGCATATATCATCTGTAATTAATGGTGATGATACTGTTTTTTATCGTGCAATAAGGAAGTACGGTGAAGAAAATTTTAATTGGTGCATCATAGGGGAAGCATACTCGAAAGATGAACTCGATGATAAAGAAAGGTTTTGGATAGCTTATTACAATACTTATATTCATGCTAAAAAGAGTCATGGATACAATATGACTCTTGGTGGTGATGGAAGTTTTGGGTTTAAACATACTAATGAATCTAAAGAAAAAATGAGTAAACTGCAGAGAAAACGACTTAGTAATAAAGAAAATCATCCGATGTTTAAAAAACACCATACAGACAGAGCTAGATTTAAAATTAGCAAAGCTAGAAAAGGTGTCTATTGCGGTGAGAATCATCCTTGGTATAACAGAAAGCATACAGAGGAATCAAAACAAAAAATGCGAGAATCAAGTATAGGAATGAATAAAGGTGCGGATAACTATCAATCTAAACCAATTGTTAAACTAACATTAAAAGGGGAATTTGTTGAACGTTTTGAAACTATAAGAGATGGTGCTAAATCTGTAAATGGTAAACATTCTGCAGTTTCAAGATGTTGTAGCGAAAAAGGTAAAAGCTATAAAAAATTTATCTGGATGTATGAAGATGATTACAATGAAAACAATGTTAAAGTAAGGCTGAGGGACTTAAAGATAATTAGAAACCATTCCAGACAAGTAATTCAACTAACCTTAAATGGAGAATTTGTTAAAAAGTGGGACTATATCAAAGAAGCATCGATAGCGTTAGGTGTTAATGATGGAAGCATTGTAATGTGTTGCAAAGGTAAAAGAACAAATGCTTATGGATATATTTGGCTATATGCCGAGGATTATGAAAAATATATAAACGGTGAAATCAAAATTGAACCTAAAAAGCAATCTAATAAAAAAGATGTTATCGCATTAGACAAAGATTATAATTTTATATGTAAATATGTTTCAATGCGACAAGCAAGTATAGAATTAAATGTTGATGGTACGGTTATAGGAAGACATTGTAAAAATGGAGGGAAAAGTGTTTATAAAGGGAAATTTAGATTTATGTTTGAAGAAGATTATCTAATGCAAAATAGGGAATAACTGTTTTCATAAGGGAACGAGGAAATAACCTTCTTTGAAAATTGATGTAGGAATGAGTTACAACTGGATATTAAATTTAATTTAAGATACCAATTTTATTAGTATCTTTTTTTTGTTTTTTATTGGATAAAATTCGATTTTTATCAATTTGGGGTAGACATACCCTATAGAGAGTATATTACTCCCACAGTCTTGTTAAATGTTATCCCAGTGTGATTCTTCTTGAAAATCTGACATTGTGAAGTTTTTAAGAGTAATTTAAATAAACTCTTCAACTACCATGAAGATACAAAACAGTGAAAATCTAAAACTATAATTTAACCTCATGTGACAATATCAATATGACCACAAAAACCTACTTTCATTCTCTTTGGTGCATCGATTATTTTTTCACTGCGTGGATGGCTAACGGGTGTTTGAGTTTAATGAGAATCATGAAAATATAATAAGGTCTTTTTCTTTTTTTCTATATAAGTTAAGTGAGGTTTAGTGAAGTTAAGAGAAGTTAAGTTTATTTGAGTTTGTTTAATTTAATTCACAAATATTTAATTATACTACAAAGTAATCAAATTTGTCTATATTTTTTTCTTGAAAATCGGTGGAAATTTGTGTTATTATGTCCTAAAGTCTTTCTGGGGATATATAATAGGTCATTTTTCATTAAACCAAAGGATTGGTAAACATAGTTATTTAATAGTATCCATAAAGGTAAAGGACGATTAATAGGGGGAAAAGGGGGGGAAGGAAAGTGAAAAATAAGTATCTAGAAAGAATTAACCGACTTTATAAAGATATAATCGTTCCTAATAGAGTTAAGTTTGAACAAGGTAAATGGTATAAAAGAAATGAAAATAATAACGATTGGGTTGAGCTAATAGTATATAAAAGTGGGCAAGTCAGTCTATCGCACTCAAAAGGGACAGCAACATATACATCTCACCTTAGTTTTTTATTAAATACTACTGGTCCATATACGCTTGAGCAATTAGTAGATTATATGTATAACGGAGTATTTCATAAATTTTACGGATGGGTAGAGGGATTTTGGGATAAACAAACTTTATCAATATACTTTGAAAAATTAAAAGAAAATAATGAACCCTTATATGAGGTATCAATCAAAACCAATCATGTTCCTTTCTACAAAGCTACAAGACGCCTTTACAAATGTGAACAGTCATATCGTACTTTCCTCTCGGAAATGGGAGAGAATCCAGATGAAGTGAGTGGTAGTTTTTTAGTAGATAAATATTTACAAGAAGGAAGGGGGATAGAACATAAAATAACAACTTGCTTAAAGCAATTACATGCCCCGTATGAATACTTTGTAAGATTTCCTAGTGGAGCTACACCGGATATATACGATAGGGTGAATCACAGTGTAATTGATATTAAAAGAAGCATTAAGACAAGTATTGATAAGGAAATTAATGTTTATAAGGAAGAGTTTAACAATGTAACCGTTATTTATCTATTAGGAAGTAGAGAATTAATCAAGAATGAAAATGGTGTGAAGAAATTGAGCTTTTATAAATGGCTTAGCTTTCAAGGATTTTTTAGAGATTTAACTGAGCTGAAACAAGAAAGAGTTTTAAGGGAAATAGATAAAATTGTTAAAAGTATCGATGAGGGGCAATTTAATTCTGACCTTCATGACTATCATAGAACTCTTGTACGTGAAATAATTGAATACGATAAAAAAGGCTTGAACAACCCACAGATTTCTGAAAGGGTTGGTATTTCTTATAAATATGTTAATCGTATTTTACAAGGGAAAGTCCTTCAAGAATATAGTGGCGATTATCCAAAGATATATAAAGAAAAACAATTGAGCAACAAAAAGAAAAAAACGGATATAAAGGATGAAGCCATTCAATTATTTTATCAAGGTTTATCAAATAAAGAGATTAGTGATGAACTGAATATCTCCAAAGATATGGTGAATTACTATCTTAGAAATGCTGAGTTAAATTCTAAAGCGTTAATTAATAAAAGAAATGAGAAGATTCATAATTTATTAAAGACCTATACTACTCATGAAACTTTAAATGAGAAATTCAGTTGGATAGCAGATGCTCTTAAGCAAGAATACCCATCTATAACCCAATCAATTATAGATAATTACTATTACAGCCATTTTGTTCGAACGGAAGGAGAAATAAAAATAATAAAGGGGAAGGAAAATCAACAAACATTAGTTATTGAACTTTTTACTTCTGGAAAAAGCAGAGAGGAGATAAGCCAGATTCTAGACATTCCGATTACTACCGTAAGAGATTACCTTAGAAAAGCAAAATTAGGGAGGAAAGATATTCTTCTTATTCGTAATGAAAAAATAGAACGATTATTAAAATTAGAATCGCACCAAAAAACATTGAGGATTAAATTTGAAGATATTGCAAGACAACTTAAAGAAGAGTTCCCAGATATTACAGCACGGACTGTACACACTTATTACTATACATATTTTTTAAAAAAGTAGTATTATAGCTAAAAGTCATATATTAACATACTTGAGGTATAGGTAAGTAAATGGAATCGGTAGGAAATGCACAGTCAAGATGAATTTAATAAGACAGTGCATATTATTAAAGACTTTGATAATTCATTGTTAAAAGAATCCAAGCATTATGTTACAGTATGGGAAAAGTTACAGGAATACTACAATATCAAGGTTGGAGAAAAAGAGTGTATTACACTAGCCCCTTAAATGAGGGGTTTTTGTTGTATAAAGGACCGTTTTTATTTGCTGGGAATAAGTTGAAAAGGTATGTTTTGCTTCCACAAATAATCCTATATTTAACACGTATAAAAGGTGAAAAAATATGTTTATAAACAGGATTTGATATATGGTATTGTACGGATAAATATCATGGGAGTATTCTACATATTCCATTGAAGTTTTACGAAAAAATTGATAAAGGTTTGGTCATTTTTGATAATGTAAAGGGGTTGGAACACTACAGGACTACCTTATTGCTCCTATAGCTATTCCAACCACAACAACCATTGTTACAAATATTGTCTTCAAAAAGAAATCTTTCATAAATGGCACTTCCTAGTCTTTTTTCTAGATTATACCGTAAAAAAGGAGATTTGGTAACTTGTCATAAAAAAGTTGAATCAGGCGATATCTGAAGAAACTTATTTAAAATAGCTTTATAATAACAATAAAGATTGACTAGAGAGCTTTAGAATTAATGTTGCAGAGGAAAGTTTATTAACTTATTATAAGCAATTAACCACGACGGACATAACTTATGGTTACTTTTCTAAAAAGGGGATATTACTACAATGGCAAAGATACACGAGCAGTATGTTACAGAATTAGCTATAAAAAGAAAAGGTAAAGTCAAATTAAAAGAAGGCGAATTATATCAAGGAGCAAAGACTCCGATCGTTCACATTTGTGAAATTGGTCATGAATTCAAAATGTCTCCAACTAATATATTATCTAATAAAGGATGCAAAGAGTGTGGTAGAGCAAAGATGTCAAAGGCTCATAGCCACACACACGAAGAGTATCTAAAGATAATGTCAGAAAAGTTCAATGATACAATTATCGTTCATGGAAGATACATTAATAACACTTCTCCTTTAAAACATGAGTGCGTTACTTGTGGGTTTGAGTGGGAAACAACTCCTGCTATCCTGCTAAGAAAGAATAGTAAAGGTTGTAAAGAGTGTGATAAAAGAAGTAAAACAAAGTCACATGAACAATATGAATCTGAAGTAAAAGAAATTTGGGGAGATGAAATATCTCTACTTACAAAATATATAAATGTATCTACTAAAATATCCTTTAAACACAATTTATGTGGACAGGTTTGGGAGACAACTCCAAGACAAGGATTAAAGGGATGCAAGTATTGCAACAGGAAGAATATTGGCAGTAGTAAAAGATTTTCTCACGATGAATATGTAGAGAAACTTAACGAGAGATACAACGGAGATATCAAGGTTCTTGAGCCATACAAGAATTTTAAAGAGGCTATTCTTCATAGACATAAAACATGTGGACACGAATGGAGTATTATGCCACAGACTCTCATGAGCAAGAATGAAGGTAACATTGGGTGTGCAAAGTGTGGTCATGAAATGGCAGGTAAATCGAGGGCAGTGACACATGACGAACATGTTAGAAGAGTTAATGAAGTTCATAGAGGAGAAATAGAAGTACTCGGAACTTACACTCATGTTGATTGCGAAATTGAATATAAACATAAGAAATGTGGACACACATGGTATACAATGCCAAGGGTAATAACAGATGGAAGTGGTTGCCCTAAGTGTAACAACTGCTTTTCAAAAGGAGAACAAAGAGTTTGGGATTGGTTGAAAGCAAACTCATTGAACCATAAGAGACAGCATCTTATGGATGGATGCAAAGATGAAATAGCATTGTCTTTTGATTTTGGAGTATTCGTTAACGGTGAAACCATCTTAATTGAATTCGATGGAAAACAACACTTTGAACCAATTGATTACTTTGGGGGAGAAGAAAGATTTAAACTCCAAGTTAGACATGACAAAATCAAAAACAAGTACTGTGAAAAACACACAGTAAAGCTTATCAGAATTAAATACACAGAGTTTGACAATATCGAGTCTATTTTGGAAAAAGAATTGTTAGGAAAATCAAACACAAGTGAAGTAATCACGTTTTATCCACAAGCATATTATACAGAGGAAGCGTTTAACTTATTACTGTCTAGCTTCTTCTCCTAATAAGAAAGATTTAATTTAAAATAGGCTATTGCTAGGTAAAAGGATAAATAAACATATAAAAATAGGATTAACTGATTGACTATTGTTAACCATAGTCAATCTTTTTTATACAATAACCTTAATTAGTTAAAGTGTTAAAGTGATATATCCCCACAGTACTGTTAATGTTTAAGACGTATGAAACGATGCTAGGAAACCGCTATATAAAGGCATTTCTATCGTGTGCAACCATACGGAGCGATATTAAAAAAAACACCATTGCAACCCTTTGTTAAGCAGTTTTGTATACATTTCTTATTGTTTTCGATACATAAAAGATAGGTGCAATTACATAAATACTTCTTTAATTGCTTCTTTAAATGCTTCATCAATAAGAGGTTTGACATATTCCAAACTCTTTACATGTTTTAATTTAATATCAATTTGATTAGGCTCTTTGTCCTTTTTATTTGCATCCTGTAAAATCTTATCTTTGTAGCGGTATAATTCGGGAATTGTATTTTTGTATTTATCGTATACGGAATCACGGTTTCCATTTGGGAAATGAAAAAGCAATCGGTTTCCAATAGTTGATATTGATAGAAATTTCTCGTTACAATGCACAACTTGAAACATGATTCCATCTGAAATATTACAGATAATTGGTGTGTCTACAGTATGTAATTTTTTAGCAACATATTCATAGATTTCATTTGCAATAGTTCCTTGTTTATTTAATTTTTTGATAACATTTGCAATTGTTCGATAAGCAGAATTTCCTTTAGGTATTTCAACTACATTTTCTAAATGTACTTCTATGTCCTTTTTATTGAAATTCTTATACTCTATTTGTAGTTCTTGTAATTTTAATTGATAAATATCTTTTATTGGATAGTTAGCGATTAGCATGAATCTTGAATATTCATTTCCTACCAATGTTCTATATTCCAAAATTTGTGCAATAGCTTTATCGTCTACTACTTCTTTTACTTCGATATAAAGCTTTTCTCCGTGTAGGTCTTTAAATAAAATATCACATCTCATCCTTATAGGAATTACCGATTCTCTCTCAATTAGGGTTAGTCCTTCTTCAATTAAGTCATGCCTAATTAGTAATTTATTTTGTAGAACAATTTCCTCATTTTGAATCATGGTATCTACTCCTGATTATTTATTTAGAATAATCATAACATTCGTTATCCTAAAAGGTTTAAAATTGTTCAATAAAAGAGAAGTTTTATCAAAAAAATAGTATTCTGTCCCCACGACCGTGTTAAATATCAATTACGTGTGATTCTATTGTAAAACATGTCAATTAAGGTGATTTTACGTGTGAATTATTCAACTAAAAGTAGTTTAGTTCAAGAAGGACAACTAAGGATAATTGTGGAAAAATATAATATAGGGAATTTTTATAGACTTGATAATACCACACTGACAATGAAATTCTCTAAAATTTTATTCATATTAATAGGAGGAACAGGATGGATAATAATGTTAAAAAAATCGATAATATAAAATACCAAGTAAAACAATTGATACAAGATAATTTATATAGGGAAGTTACACCAGAAACAAAACATAATATTTCAGGTATATATATGATTTATATAGACAATTTCACTTCTGAGAAAATTGTTCCGATTTATATAGGACAAGCAAAAGATATACAAAGAAGATATAAACAACATTTTAGTGAAATTCTTGCTTTAAATAGGCTTTCTTATGATGAGTATCATAAATATTTCTTTTCAAGAACATCATCCTTCTATGACGGGAAATATAAAGCATGTAAAATTTTTAAATATATGATAGAAAATAATTGTACTCTACAGGACTTCCGTTTGGTTATTTTAGAAGAGGTAGAATTAGAAAACTTAGATAAAAAAGAACAGAAATACTTATTAGATGAAAAAGAACAGGAATACTTTCAAAGATTATTGCCTTCATTTTTTGGATTTAATCAATTAAATTCTCATCTTTATCAACTTAGTTTTCGATTATCAAAATCACAAATGATTAACTCCGAAATAGATGAATATTTGAAAATATTGTTGGAAGATATTAAAGGTATAAAGTCTTATTACGAATATGGATTTACAAGATTTAATTTTGAGTATTCCTTACCTAGAAATATCAACTATCTATTGGAAAAGAAAGAAGAACTAAATTATGACACGCTAATAAAATATTATGAAGTAAAATCAAGTCTTGATGAATTGTTTAAACTATATAATCTTGACGGTGAAATTAGTGAAATTCAAAGGTTGAATGAAATGGAATCCAAAACATTTGAAGATTATAAGATTGCTAAGGCTGTGTATGATGAAGGGTTAAATCAACAAGAAAAAGGAGTAATTCAGAAAATCAAACAAAAGATAGGGGTCTTTGATAAGAAAAATGACAAATTACAAATTGAAAAGAATAATAAATTTGAACTTTTTCTTCATGCTGATATGTTAAGGAAAGAAAGTTTGAAGGAAATGAACCACAAAAGATATAAATTGATATTTCCATCTTATGAATTTGGGTCATTTTCTCTAAAAGACAGGTCGGATAACCTTTCAATAAAAATGAATGAAGATAAGGATTTATTAAATACATGTCATATTAAAATATACATTTCAAATAATGGAAATAGCAGAAGTGAATTTATTAGAAAAGACCCGAATATTATTAGGATTGACTATTGTTTTATTGATAATGAAGGAAAGAAATTAGAAAAAAAGTATTATATCAAGAATGAAACAACAAAAAATTGTCAGTCTCAAATGGAGTATATTGAGAAAGATTTTATGTTTCCATTTAATGCACAAAGGTTTAACATTTCTTGCGTAATTGATAATGAAATTGATAACTCTTTTATTTCTACAAAAGCTGAATATAAGCATGGGATTAATGATTATACAATTAAAGGTAAAAAATTGATTAAATTATCGGCTGTTTTGGATGAAATTCAGCAATTAACCGATGAAGAAACTCAATTTAATATTGTTCCTTCAGAATCCTATAACTGTTTAAAAATGTGCATGATAAATGAAGGATTAAAAAATAATCCATTTGTAGAAAAACTAGCTACAAATAAATTATCTAAAATTAAGAAGCGTAAAAAATCTAAAGATGCTAAGAAAGTAGTAGATAAGCCATCCGAGGACAAAGTTGATAGCAAAGTTAAAAGGGCAGAGACTTTTAAACAGAAGGTTTTAATAAAGTCTAATAATAATGTTGATGTATTAAATTACGTTTCAAGTAGGGAAAAAGCAACCGCACATTGTACGAGTTGTGGGCATAAGTGGGAAATACGAAGTGACCATTTATTAGCAAGACCTTATTGCCCGCTCTGTAGAAAAATGACTACAGATAATTTAAAAGAAAGGTTGGACACGCTCTTTTAAACACATGTCAAGTACAGAAGATTGGTTATCTATAAGAAAACATACATTAAAAGGTTGCCCTTAATAGGACAGTTTTTGTTGTTAAGGGAGGTTTTATATTCTTGAGTAAAAAAGAGAAAGTAAAAAAACCATTTTATAAAAAATGGTGGGTATGGGTTATTGCTATTATTGTTTTATTTGGAATTATTGGTAGTATCGGAAATGAAGAACCTACAAAAAAATCAGAAAAAGTAACAGAAAAGGATACAAGCTCATATACAGCGGATAATGTATATGTATGGTTAAAAAAATCAGGTCTAATTAAAGGCGAAGCAGTCGATAAAACTTCTGAATTTAAAGGTAATACTGAAGGGGTTATTAAAGTTATCGGTACAGGTGAGGTAGATATTCATGAATTTAAAACGGCTGAGCAAGCTAAAAAGTATGATATAGGGGGAGATATGACTGTAGCGTATAAGAAGATTTACATATTGATTATTCAAGGTCAAAGCCAACATGATAGTTTTAAGAAGGTATTAGAAGCTGGTAAACCTTTAACGGATTTAGAAACAAAGTATTCATCAGACCAACAAAAGCAAGTAGCGGAACTAATGCAAAATGGCTCTGATTTTTTCCCATTGGTAGAAGCGTATTATAGTTTACCAAACGACCAAAAATCACAGACTTATGATGATTTTATTTATAAAAAAGAAGTATCATGGACAGGAACTATTGCTGATTTAGAAGCTATTGGAGATAGTATTGTTGTCTATGGAAAACCAACAGGTTATAACGGTGAAAATTGGTCAACAATAAGCACAAATAAGAAAGATATGTTGCCTTATGTTTTCATTGTAGAATTAAAAGATAAAGCTATGAAAACAGGATTAAAAAAGGGAGAACAGGTTAAAGTAAAAGCGGTTGTTGGTTCCCGTGGAGATAAAAAACTACAATACAATTGGAAATTGTATGAAGGTGAAGTTATAAAATAATTTAAAATGAAAGGACTTCATTCTTTTGGAGTGCTTTTCCTATTATTATTACTTCCACTAAAAAGATACATATAAGTTCAATTGTAGAAATAGGTAAAATTTGGTTAAATACGATAATCTGTTTTTCTTTAAAACAATATTTAGGTATCTGTTTATCAGTAGGAAATATTTAAAGTTGTTAAAGGTATAGGTTTATAATGCTAATATAAAAAAACATTTGTAGCTGTTATTATTGTTTGTAAAGATTATTTTGATACAAATAGTTGTTTATAAAATAATTTGGTCTTTATAAATACATTGGATACAATTGGAATATAATGTATTCGGAGCTTTTCAAATGACTGAAACGGAAGCTTATATCCGTGTGCATCAAAGGAACAGAATTTGGCACGTCATACAGTTTAATAAGAATTATAAAAGACCAAATAATAAGGTCTTTTTCTTTTTGGACTAAAATATTGAAAATCACCCTATATAAAATATGTGTCTAAAAGTTTCAACTTCTGAACAATATAATATAGCAGTCTAAAAGATAGTCTGAAAATAACTTGTGTTTGTCTAAAAGATAGTCTAAAATAAAAAGTATAAAAGATAACTAACTTTTAGACAAAGGAGCAGTTAATATGGCGTTAATTGGATACGCAAGAACTTCTACAGTCGGACAGGATAACGGATTGGAAACACAAAAGCATTTATTAGACGAAGCGGGATGTAAACGTATCTTTTTTGAAAAGGTAACAGGAACAAGCACCATTAATAGAAATGAATTAAAAGAGGCTACTCAGTTTTTAGATAGAGGTGATACCTTAATCGTGACAAAAATTGACCGCTTAGCACGTTCTATAATTGACTTACATAACATTGTCAGAGAATTGAATATAAAAGGGGTAAATGTTCGGTTTTTAAAAGAAAATATCGAATTTCAAGCAGGAGAAAATAATAATTCTCTTCAAACATTACTTTTTAATATTTTAGGTTCATTTGCACAGTTTGAACGTGACATTATTGTAGAACGTACAGGTGAAGGAAGAGAGAGAGCAAAGAAACAAGGAAAACATATGGGAAGACCTTCAAAAAATAAAAAGGAAATAGATAAGGCATTGAAGCTATATAATGACCGAGAAGCAAACGGTTTGAGTGTTAATGACATATCCAAAATGACAGGTGTACCACGTTCTTCAATATACGCTGAATTAAAGAAACGGTAAAAGGATAGTTATCCGAATTGACTTTATTGTTTTGTATCTTTTGAGTACACCCTATTTTAACTTTTAACATTATTTTCAGTAAACATTTGCTGAATTGCAGGTGTTTTATTTTTTTGTATGCAACGTCTAAGCAATACTCCCAAGAGGCTTTTAGAGATTTTTATCTTTAATTATTTAATACTAGTTATGAATTTTGAGATAATTGTTTTAATTTATGCTATAATTATACAAAAAATGACACTTTATGGTAAAGAGTCATGCGATAAGGGTGGAGGGGTAGTGTAGTGCCAAGAGATTATCAAAATACCAACATAAAAGAGGAAATTGGAAAAAAAATTAATACATTTAACATAACCAGAAATAATCGAATCTATATGAGCTTAAGATTAAAAGATTATGGTGAGAAGTGGAAATTAATATTCTTTTTCTTAAATTTCGAAGCAGTTATTTTTGTTGGAATATCATTAGCTGGAAAGACAATTCTTAATGAAGGTCCTTTAACAATTCTATCAGTTATATCTGGTATATTTTCAATCTATGTAATACTAATACAATATTATATAAATGTACTTAATTACAATGAAAGAGCGTTAAAGGTTCATTATCATCAATTGGATATTGAAGATTTAATAATTAAACTGAAAAATTTAGTTATGAATATAAATATAAAAGATGATACTAAAATTGTTAAATATGAAGAAATAATTGAGAGTTTTAACATTATTATGTACGAATATCAAACAATTTTAAAAAATAATGAAAATCATGACCCCATCGATAATAAAAAAAGAATACTAAACGAAATAGAAGATAATAATAATTTTTTTAAGAAGAATCGTGATTTTACAATGGATAATATCATACTGCATATTAACATTTTTATTTCATTGATAATGCCAATAATTATTGTGGTAATTTTCGGAATGGAGTGACCAATAATTATGGCATCTGATAAAGAATTAATGGAACTAGCTTATGACTATGTTTTTGCTTTATCAAAAAAAAAGACCTATAATCCACAAACCCTTGCTAATTATAATTATTTAAAAAGTAATAGTAAAATAAATGTAATTGAAGAGATGAAAAAGTCAGTTGAAGATTTTTTATACAACAATGAAGTTTGTAAAGTAAAGGACTTTGTCTACAAGAGTGATTATTTTACACCTAGAAATATGTTTCTTATTAATCCTATATACTATGTATATTATACATATTTGGTCTTTAAATTATCATATTTACACTTAAATAAAAATGAGGTCAAACTAGATTTTTCGAATGAATATATTAGTTCCTTTTATTCTGGTTCATTAGTTTTTTGTACATCACTAAAAGAAATTAATGAGAATGCTATGTTTAATAAAAGCTATTCTTTATTTCAACAAGAAAGGAAAAATTTTTTTGGAAATCCAGTATTAAAAATAGATATTCAAAATTTTTTTTCCAATATAAAGATAGATGCCTTAATGTTTAAGTTAAGAAGGTTATTAGGTGATAAAAGAATTATAGATGAACTTGAATACTTTTTTAATTATTGTAATTTTGATAGTTTACCCCAACTTCATTATTCAATTGCCTCATCTATATTATCTCAATTTTATTTATTGGAATTTGATAATAAAGTCAAGAGAGTATTAGAAAGAGAAAATCTCTTTCTTATCAGGTTTGTTGATGATATGTATATAATTCATCTAAACGGAGAAGGGAAAACCAAAACGAATAATAATTTATTAAATGAAATAAGCTATTTTTTATGGGAAGATTCTTTAGCATTAAATACATCGAAGACAAAGATGCTATCTGCTGAGGAATATGAAAATGATTATGAGATAACAGATTCGGACTATGCAGAGGAAACAACTTCTTTTTCTACAGAAATCCTTATCGATGAAAAGTCAACTAAGGTACTTACAGATGGTAGTTTTATAACTTTTATAGCAGAATTATGTAAATTAGAAAAAAGTAATGGAATTGATTTATATGAATATAGACACCTAATGAATGAATACCTTTCAATTGAAAATGAGGATTCGAATAAAGTGTTAAAGAATATTATATTTTCTAAAAAATGGAAGAGTATGGAGACAGAGGATTTAATTAAAATAATTAGAAATTGGAAATATCTATTGTTTAACCCCTCTGAATTTACTATTTTATATGTTTTGGTATATAGATATTTGGAGAGTGAAAAGGTTATCCAAGACAAAGGTTTAAAAATTAAAAGAATACTTAATTACTTATTTACAAATGATATTTTTACATTTCGAGATACCCTAGTTGCGGTATCATATTTATTCCAAAGCAATTTTAAAAACAAAGATTTAATTAATAAAATAAAAGGTGTTAATCCTGACTATGTATTATTTGTTGAAACATACATTATTTAATTAAGGTTAGCGAGTATGAGTAAAAAAATAACGCCTCGAAAAAATATTAGAGACACTCAAAAAGAGTGTCTTTTGTTTTAAAGTGGGGGTACTTTTCACCAAATACAATGACTTATACTCAGAATTGTGTAGTAGCTGTACCATTCCTGCAGGTGGTATTATTTAATAGAAGTGATACTTGTAAAGGCTAATCAAATAAAAGAGCGGTATATTGATTAATTATAGGGGGGAGAAGGTGAATAGTTATATAAAGCAATGGAATAACTTAATCTTAAATTGTAGCTTTGATAATACGTATAAAATGGTATGGAGTAAGGCGTTAGTAGAGTTATCGTTAAGTGTAAGTGACGAAGTTAAAGACGATACTATTGTTTTTGATTTTATTGATTTATCGAAACTTTGTCTCAAGTATTATTGGAATCAAACTATATACTTTGACTTAGTACAAAGTCCTAACCTTAAGAAACCTCCCGAAATGATAACTTATACTAAAAACCTAATTTATACGTACTTTAATAAAAAACAATCTGTTCAGCCGATAAGGTTTGAAAAAGTAGATTTTAATACTACTCAGTTATCAGAGATTTATGAAGGTACGGTCAAAAAAATAGCAAATACCTTAAAACAAGACGTTTGTTGGCGTTTTAAAAACCTTAACCGTGAAACATACGAAATTTACGATTTGGACCGTAATGAAGGTAAAGTGTTTATGAATAAAAATGATGTATTAATGCTTAAACAGTATAGTGATTTTTTGTTTACCGTTATAAATTATAGATGGACACAAATGTTAGAAGGATTTAACTATAGTCCTAGAATATCACGTAAAGTAAGAGCAATAGACGAAAATAACATTAAACGTGCATCTTTAAAAAAATTTCATCCACATCTTGATTTATTGTTTGAAGATGGTAAAAGGAAATGTTTTTATTGTGGTAAAAACATTGCTGAAAAAGAAATATCAGTTGACCATGTAATACCGTGGTCTTATATGTTTTCTGATGATTTATGGAATTTAGTTTACTGCCATAAAGGTGAAAACAGCCAAAAGTCGAACCGCCTACCTACTGAAGAAGATATTACACGATTAGAAGAGCGAAATAAACAGTTGCTACAACGTATGCAAAATAACTCTAAAGATTACGACCAACTACAAATTGCAATTGAAAAGGATTACGTTAAGAAGTTTTGGATTTCATTTAAAGGATAGGGAGTTAGTAATGACTGTTGAAAAGGTTTATAACAAATTAGTACGAGATAAAATACCGCAGATTATAGAGAAGGATAACAAAATACCTATTACAAACATAGCTTCTAAAGAAGAAGTAAAAGCATTGTTATTACTTAAATTGATTGAGGAACTTGAAGAGTTTAAAGAAACTCCAGTAGAAGAAGAATTAGCCGATATATTAGAGGTTATCGATGGCATTGCAGAAGTATTTGACCTTGATATAGATAAAGTAAAAAGTATAAAGAATACTAAGAAGGAAGAACGCGGTGGTTTTGAAAAAGGGATTATTTTAGAAACGGTAATTGAGAGATAATAGGATAAATTTATTATCAATATACATAGTTGCTATGTTGGAGGCATTTGAATGATTAATGAAGCAATAGATTTTGTTCTTTATGAGGTTCACAATCCTGCCCTTATGCACCCGGATTTAGATAAGTCTATTAAAAATAAGGTTCAAAGGTCAAAAAATGTTATTAAACAAATGAAAAAAATAGGTGATATTTATAATTACTTAAGAAAATTTTCTGAGGTGCCTATTGCTGGAGAAAGACTAGTCTATGATGAATTAAAGAAAATTGGATTAAAGACTTATGAAGATTTATACACTGAATTTCAACATAAATTTAATAACCATCTAGATGAAATTACGACATTATCAGATTTTATACTCGGAAAACAATATAGTTCATGGGATATTGCTATCTTTTCAAAAACCTATGATGTTCAATCAGGTATATATAAGATTCCAGGTAATCCTAATATAAAAGCAATATTTATAAAAGCCACTCTTGAAAACGGAAAGTATAAAAATGAATGGTTGGTTCATAATGAGCTATTGAAATATTATTTTTACAGTCTTAAGGGTAAATTTAGTCCTGAATATGAGGTAAATAAATCAATTATAAGTTCAAAAGAAAAAAATATTCCTATCTATGTATTTATTAAGGAAGGGACTATTTGCACATTAACAGGAATATTTGAATATGTTACTTATAAAGTTGAGCAGGACAAGTCTATGTGGTTTACGTTAAGAAAGGTAGATATATATAACGTAGATAATCCAGTGAATGAAATTGAATATGAAAGTGACTTTAGTCATAAAGTAAATAAGTCTTTATCTGATAAGGCAGGAAGAAAACAAAGACTTAAAAATGCACCTAAAACACCAGAAATTATAAAAGTAGTAACCACTAATTTTAAAAGAAATCCAGACGTTGTTGCAGAAGTTTTAGAAAGAGCAAATGGTGTTTGTGAGTTTTGTGGGAACAATGCACCCTTTTTTCGGGCTAGTAATGGTACACCTTACCTAGAAGTGCATCATGTAATCCCATTAGCCTTAGGTGGCGAGGATACAATTGAAAATGCTGTGGCACTATGTCCAAATTGTCATAGAGAGGCACATTTTGGTATTAAAAATTAAAAAAGAATACTTTAAAACTTATGAGTGTTGCATGGGAGTTTGACCCTGATTTCAAAAAAACAAGAAGCATAGATTGGAAAGGCATCTGCATTGCAGGTGCCTTTTTTGATGTTGTTATGGAACTACCACCTTGCCATGAAAAATGGGTTTTAATGGAGTGTATGATTGGAGTGAATGGACTGATTAAATATTCTAAATAGAAAAAGGGGAGTGTACCAACATACAAACAAAAAAAACACCACAAAAGGCTTATTTGAAGGCTTTTAGGTTGAATGGTTTGGACTTGGTGAACAATTTTTTTCTCTAAAAATACCCCTAAAACACTGCTTTTTCCCTGCCCTTACCAAGTATTTTTTATTGTTTTCTTTCCAGTTCACATAGCTGATGAGATAGAATTAAAATCATAAATTTGTAAATCTTTTATTTATCCCCAGAAATCGACAAAGAAATTTTTAAAAGAAATTTCTGGCCCTGTTATATATTACTTTGATAGTTCTATTTAAAAGGTGACAGCAATTCTTCCTTGAAAATTTATCAAAAAGTGGTCAGTGGAAGCACCTGCCCATGTCACAAAAAGCAACCTGTATCGTTGTTATCAGTGTAAAATATGGGTGCTAAAATCTCATTGAAGGCTTCACTATCACATACAGTGAGGGGTGTAACACTGCTTATCCCCATTTTTACAGGGTGTGGCACTAAAAATATTCAGTAAGGTGTTATATTTTTACATAGCAATCTTACTGAATATATGGCAACCAAATAAAACCTTAAAATTTTTCAAAAAAGTGGTCTGTGAAACCTGTGAAACATACAGCTTGGATTCATCATGTTTACAATTAAATTAAGCAGAAAATTTTTTGAAAAACCATATAAGGAAAGGGTGGTCAAACAGGATATTACCTTATGAAGGTAATTTAATAAAATTTGGAGAGGTGAAGGGCAATGGCATTGGACAAAAAATTAGACCATGCAGAAAAGTTGGTAGAGAATCTAACTGAATTTATGGAAGTTATTATGAGGAATAGGGATAAAGCCTTTCCCCCAGAGTATGCCTTACTTGATGGGCTATACAGCATCTTAGCAGAGATGAGATGGGAAGCATTTGATTATTTGAATGCCTTAAAAGGTGATGTTGTCACAGACAATCCTTTATGGACAGCAAAACTAAAAGAATCAGTCTTATTATTGGATGCTATATTTGATAATTTAAATGATACTTCAATGGCCTTTTTCCCATTTTATCTTACCATCCATTCTGGTGTTAAGGCATTAGATTAGTAATTATTAGGATTTGGAATTTTAAATAAATAAACAACTACCCACAAAACTAAATGTTATTTTTATCTGAGGACTTCCTGCCTAATTAACACAGGCAGATAGTCCTCTTGCCTTTTTAGTGTTGTGATGTGGAAAGGATAGTGATGGGGAGAATAGGACATTAATTTAGGGGAAAAAGGGAATTTTTGAAAAAGTTAGTTGAAGGTTAAAGAAGAGCAAAGAAGGAAAGCAATTATTGAAGCTTATAAGAAAGGGAAGTCTATTAATGATATTCGTACAACGTTTAAAGTAGGCACAGGAACTATTTACAGATTGTTGGACAGGGAAGGTATTAGGTAAGAAAGTAGGCACTCAATAGAGTGTCTTTTTATTATATAAAGGAGTATTACAACAAAATTTCTATTTGGTAATATCAGTAACGAAAGTGAGGTGGTAAAATAGAGCTAGATAATAAAGGATATGGAGATGTCGTAATGAACCCAAATTTTATGACCCAAAAGGCTCTATCCAACAAAGTTGGTTGGTCAGAAGCAAACGGCAGAAGATGGATAAAAATATTTAAACAGTTTATCCCTGTACAATATGATGGTATAAATAAGTTTTTTAATGAAGAGTCTTTTAAGGTACTTTCAATAATAAAAGAAATGAGCGATTATGGATATACAAGCAGTGAAATCCTTGAAATGTTTAAAAAAAATGGTATACCAAAGAACCCTCAAAGTCTAAAGAAATTAGTGAAAGATAAATCTGTTGTCACTATTGCTGAGAAAACATTGTCAAATTCAATTCCCAACCAAAAAGAACTTGCATTGGCAATTTTAAAATTAATCAATGATAAAAAGTCGTACACTACTACAATGATAAACGAAGGAGTTGCTTCATATTTCTCCTTAACAGATGAACAAAAAAACATAACTTATCCTGACAAGAAAGAATATATCTTTTCTCAAAGAATGAGACTTGCTAGATATTCATTGAAGAAACAAGAATATATCGAAGAAGTAAGTAAATATACATACAAAATCACAGAAGATGGTTTACTGTTGATAACTGATGATTCTGAAGGTGTAGAAGAGGAAATCAACGAACTTGAAAATGTTATAGACCCACTTGATATTATAAGAGAGAAAGTAGAAGAGATTGAAAGTGAACTTATTGATGATTTGATAGAACATTTAAAACAAGCTCATTGGAGGAGGTTAGAAACAATTGTTGTTGAGCTTCTCACTGCTATGGGATACGGTGATGGTCAAGTTACTGAAAAGACAAATGATGGTGGTTTAGATGGTGTTATAAAGGAAGATAGGCTAGGTCTTGATAATATATACGTTCAAGCAAAGAGGTGGGAGAATACAGTTGGAAGACCAGAAGTCATGAGTTTTTCTGGAGCATTGGACGCTAAAGGTGCTAGGAAAGGTATATTTATTACTACATCGAGTTTTACTAAAGGTGCAGAAGAATATGCTGAACGCCTTGAGAGTAAAAAGATAATTCTAATAGATGGTAAAAAATTAGCTAAATTAATGATTGAAAATGATATTGGTGTGAGTATAAAGAAAAAATTTGTTGTTAAAGAAGTGGATTTCTCCTATTTTGAGGGCGAGTAAGAAAGTAAATGAATCATAAGTGGTTAGTGAAACAAGAGTAGGCATTCGAAACAGTGTCTTTTCTTTTTAGTGGGGGTACTGTTTAATAATGGTGATAATGAATTATGCTTTAGCTCTTCCCCTCCTGCAATCAGAGTTATATCAACAGTATCATATGACATTAATTTCTATAGGAAGAAGGATTTATAATTGAAGAACAGTTTTTCTAAATATATTCCGCTGGTTATACTGGCTTTTCTCTGTGGATTTGCAAGTTACTTTTTTTATAGGATGGCAGTTGTTTCTTAAATTAAGTGATAAGATAATATGCTGGATAGCAGTTTACTTTTTTTTATACCTCTTATTAGCTATATTGTTCACAAAAATTAAGAATAAGTTTGTTACATACATAATGAATGTTCTTGGATTTCCAATTTTAATTATTATGCTAGTTCAATACTATCTTGCACCACTTATCCCGATAATAATGTTTATAGGATTTTATATTGTTCCAACTGCTTTAGTTCTAAATTTGTCAAATCTATATTCATTTTTAAATCCTTATTTGGGTGGAATAATCTATTTGGTGAACGTTATTACAGTCTTAATTTTCGCTTATTTTGGTAATAGAATTATGGGATTTATAATGAACACTTTTAAAACTAAGTTTGTAAAGAATATATTAGATAAGTATTCTACTGTTTTATACACGAGAATTTATAGTTATGTGTTAATGATATTAATTTACTTAATATATAATTTCCTATCATTTTCTAAAGAGAATTTATTAACCTTCTTACCAGCAGAGCCTGTTTCTGTAATTAAGGAAGTGTTTGTCACTTTTGTTGCAATAGATACTTTAATTCAAATCTTATTAAATAAAAAACAGGAGAGTAAACACACTTAATTTATTCAACTTTTAGGAAGTAACGAAAATCCGTTTTGCTTATGTATATGCTGTGTATGCACTCAAAAGAGTATCTTTTTGTTTATAGTGGGGCATGGTTATCACATTTACAAATTATAAAATGTTGGATTGTGTAGTAGCTGTACTACTCCCGTAATCAGAGTTAAAAATACAACCGAGTAAGCACTAGAAAACACAGTTATTATTTTTTGTGTTCAAACTGTCACAACTCTGAATGAAACGAAAATGTAAGTATTGTTCCGTAAAATAGCTAAAAAACTGCTTGAAAAAGTAACAAAACTTGGGTAAATTTAAATTGTACCTTTACAGATACAAAGCTTAGAAACCCTTTATTGAAAGCCATAATGGTAAGGTGTTTGTGGAAAGTGAACCAAATAAAGGAACAACCTTTAATAGATTCCTACTTGATTCTTAAACTGTTTGTCATAATAGTCATTAATATAAATGATGACTTATGTATTAAAGAGGATAAAATTTGTAACCTTAATAACGTTTGGTAAGTTATTTTAATAGCTATTCAATAATACTTATATTATCTTTTTAACTGTAAATAGAAGTATGAGTGGTTCAATATCAATAGATTCAGTAATTCTTAACTAATACAGTAAAGTGTGAAACCATTCTATAACCTGTTTTCAAATAAATCCTTTGGTTCTGTGCAGATACGGTGAACCGTATCATATGTAAGCGTAAAATAAATTTTAAAGGAGATTGAATAGGCACTCACTAATCATGGTGAGTGTCTTTTGTATTAAGGGGGTATGGTTTACAGTATTTTCATACACAACAAAACTGTTGGGGGGTGAAAATACACCAAAGCCGACAAACTCTATGGTATAATGTTAAACATTTTTATATAAATAAGTTTTTAATGTAATTTTTCAAATAGAATAATAAGATAAAATAGAAATACACTTGTATTCACACTTTCCTTAAAAAGGGAGTGTTAACAAATTACAAAAAAAGGTGGCAAGGGGGAGGAACATTTTGAGTGCTTTATTTCAACGTAAAAATTTTCATCAAATTGTTATAGAGATTTCACTAGAAAACTTAAATGACTATGTAATGAAAATGGAAGAGTTTTTAGAAAATGAGGTTGAAGAATTTAATGGGAAATTTGAAGAAACCACAAAAGGTTGGAGTGAAGAAGATAAAAATGAGTACGGGGAATATCTTTCTGATGAGTATTGGACTTTAGCTGAAACACATCCTAATTTCTTAAGAAATTCAATGTTTATTAGTATATATTCTTTTTTTGAAAAAGAACTAAAAGATTTAAACGCATCCTATAAAAAGCGTACGAACAATAATTCAATATCATTTCCCCAAAAAATAAGTAAGATTACTAAAGCACTACTCAGTTTGGAACATTGTTTTGAAATTAAATTCTCAGAAGTAATTGAAGAGTGGAATAAAATAGATAGTGTATATAGAGAAATTAGAAACATTATTGCTCATGATGGGGGCGAGATAGAAAAAGATAAAATTGATGAATCAACTACTTTATTTAAAGGAATGCCTATAGAAATTAAAGAGTCAACAGGTGAATTGTTACTACATAAGGAACTTTGTTTGTCCTTTTTAAAAGATATTACATCGTTTTTTAATAAATTTTTTGAGTTAATAAAAGAAATTTAAATTCCTAATCAATTAATGGAAATAAAGTAATAAATATCTTGTCACATAGCATTATTGAATTAAACGATTCTACTATTCTTTCTAATAAAATTACATAATAATATTAAGAAATACTTTAAAAAATTGATTCAGTCTTTATTGATTTATTTTTGTTGAAAAAGTAATATTGTATTGAAAGGTTCTGAACAAGACCGTGTGTATCATGTAGGTAAGACTGTGTGATACGTTCAAAAAACACTTGATATGATTGAATTTATAGGGGCTGAATGGGGTACTGGTGTCCTCCACAGTCTTCAAAACTGCTTGAGACCTGCGTGCCAGGTCTGGTGGGTTCGATTCCCACGCAGTCCCGCCAAATAAATTAAGTGTTATCAACGGTTTGAACTGTTTTTGTACTCTGATTTGACAGTGATTTGAACCATGATTTGTCTTTTATAAGTCATCAGTATTTTTTCTAAAAATTACATAGTACTAGTGAAACTGATTTAGTATGTACTAGTGTGTCAATTCCACCAATTTTTGTAGAAAGGGTGGATTTTTTAATGCAAACTGTTGTTAGAAAAACTCAACGTAAAGGCGTTAGAAGTACTCAAAATGTTAAAAGTTTAAAAAACACTGAACAAAAAATGAACCTATTTAAAATGTTTGAAAGGTTTATAAATTATAAACAAACAGAAGGTTTAGCAAAGCCGACTATTCAGGGTTATTATGAACATTTTCATTATCTAAATACTTTGTTAGATGGAGATATTCCTAATGTGGAGGTCACCTTGGGATTATTTAGGGATTATATTGGCTATATGCTTCATGAACAGGGGCTAAAACCTACTCCTGTCAATGTCCGTATTAGAACCAATCGTGCATTTTTTCGTCACTGTAATCAGGAAGGGTGGATTGAAATTCCTATTCATGAAACGTTTAAGCCAATTAAAACACCCGAAGATAAAATTCAGGCATTTACACCAGCGGAAGTAAAGGTACTATTAAATCAAATTGATGATTCACGTTTTGTTGGTTTTCGGGATAAAGTAATGATTTATGTATTATTAGATACAATGGTTAGATTTCTGAATTACTTAATATGAAACGGTGTAATGTTGATTTAAAAAGCGGCTATATAAAACTAGAACCACATGAAACAAAAACAAAACGGACTAGAAGTGTTCCAATCTCAACGAAAATAATAAAACTGCTTGAAGAATACATGAGGGAATCTGAGGATTTCGGAAGTGAATATTTTTTTGTAACGTATGATGGTAGAGATATTCTAAGTAAAACATGGAGAAGGAGATTAACTGAATTAGGAGAAATGGCTGGAATTTCAAGTAAAAGAGTATCCCCACATACATTCAGGCATATGCGTGCATTATTCTATATTATGAATGGTGGTGATCCCTTTTAATTACAAAAAATATTAGGTCATTCTGATATGAGTATGGTTCGGAATTACATTCAAATGACAGATTCAGACGTCAAAAGACAGCATAGCTCATTTTCACCATTGAAATGTGTTTTTGTAGGAGATAGGCAAGCCTAAATTGAAAATCTATCATAAAAGCTGTTAGGTTAGTAATTCCTAACAGTCTTTTTTTATTTAAAAAAGGCATAAGAAAAACCCCCACTAGTCACTAAAACCAGTAGGGGAAAAGAAAAATAATAGTATCGGTAACCGTCTTAAAGAAACCGACTATATAAAACCAGCTATTACACTGGATTAAACTCATTTAAAGATCATTTATTAAACTTAATAGCGTAAATTGCTTTCGCCACTTCATTAACTCGTACATCGTTCATAACTATTAACAGATTTACTATTATTTATTATCTATAGCTATTACTAGTATTAGTTATTTATTTAGTGCGTAGCACCCGTTAGGAAGGGTTTGTTCTTGTTAATAGTGTTTATTTATTTATATATCTTTAAGGTTATTCTATTACTAGTTTACAAAACCACCCCTAAATACAGCCTGATTTTAAAAATAATTTTGGTAATTTAAAACAAAACGCTGTAACCCTTGATGTGACTGGGTTTAAGGTGTTTACAATTTAGACACATTTATAAAAGAGATCTATTTTGACCCTGTGCCTTGACCTTCTTTGATCTTTGTTGGACATAAGTTAGATTTGTTAATCACTACGTCTTTTGACTTTACCTAATGATTATTAAAATTGACGAGCCTTTGATACATAAGGCTTTTTAGAGTTTGTTAATCACAAATTATAATTTATTATAGTTTAAAGGGAAACTAGGCAGTATGTCGAATAAAGTAGAAAAAGGAGGTTGTCAGAATATGAGTGATGAGTTAATTAAAAAAATTACAATTACTGAGAACAATGAATACCTTAGTTACTTAACTGAATTTAATAAGGAACTTGAAAACAGCAGTGACAGAGGTATTGCTTTAATTTGCGGTTCAATAATAGATCAATTATTAACAAATATTTTAAAATCATTTTTAGTGGAAACAGATAAAAGAGATAGTGAATTATTTAAAGGGAATGGGCCACTATCAGATTTTGATTCCAAAATTAAAATGACCTATTATTTAGGTTTAATTTCAAAAAATGAGGTATCTAATTTAACTTATCTTCAACGAGTTAGGAATAGATTTGCCCATCAAATTGTAAACATTTCATTTGAGAATAATGATATAGCGAATATTTGTAAAAATTTTAGTTTGCCTAAGAACGGATACTTGCCAACTAATATTCCTTTTTCCGATAAACAAACAGGTGAATTACCAACTGTCGAATTAAACCCGGTTAAAAGGGAGACTTCTGCAAAAGATAGATTTATTTATACCTTTCAATATCTATACGTTAATCTTGGAAATAGAATTATTGAAAACTTAGGTAAAAGAACTGAATATGACGTGATCCATACAGCGGATATGACAATAAGTACAACTATTAAAACATATGAGGAAGGTTTAGAAAAATATGAGTTACTTTTGAAGGAGAGAAACAATCTTGTAGACAAATTGAAGGGAAAAGTAGAAACTTTGAAGAAACAAGAAAATTCAAATGCCAATGAAATTGTACAATTGGAAGAAGAAATAGCAAAAATAAAAGAAGGAATCGATACTGGGAATAAAGACTATGAAATATTCAAGACCTTTTTTGATAAAATGATAAAGATTTATAAATATTCATATGATGTAGTAAAAAATTCAATGATTGATTAAAATAAGCATCCGTAAGGGTGCTATTTTGTTGGTCGAACTTTACTAGTTAAAATGTTTTTAAGTCTATTATAACGTTTAAAGTACTGCTATATTTTGAACTAAATAGCGTTTATTATTAACGTTTGAATTTGTAAATTTGTGCATTAAAAACGCCTCCTTGCCCATTATACACACTAGCACTAAAAATGTTTTACTGCACAACCCGATAGTATCAAGGGCTTTTGCTTGACGATCAATAAAAAAGGTAATGGTACTATTCTCCGGTATGCACAATAGTGGTTTTTACGAATGATCTTTTGGTTAAAAAATATTTAAACAATAAAAAAGACCACAAGCACTGTCTGTTAGCCTTCTTCTTCGCCCTTATTAAAGTGCTTTTACTTATTCCTGTCATGTTCTCCACTTCTTTATAGCTATGAGTTTCTAACAGCTTTAAAGCGTGTTCTAGCTGTTTCTTAGTGTACTAGTTTGGTCTACCTTCTCTAAAGTCCTCACGCTGTTTAGCAATAGCCTTTCCTTCCTGAGTACGTTCTACAATCATATCTCTTTCAAACTCAGCAAAAGAACTCATGATATTAAAGATTAGCCGTCCTGTCGGTGTATCCTCTACTATACCTATGTTTTAATACATGAACCTTTCCACCCTTTTCAAACAGCTTCTTAACTGTTTCAATAGCATCTGATGTACTTCTAGCAAATCTATCCAGCTTAGTTACAACAAATTCGTCAATCCAATATGTATCAATGGGTTGACGATTTTTTTACATTTTTCAGAACCCTATAAAAATCGAATGCTTTAGAGTAAATTTTGCATTTATTAGCATTGAAGAGTTCCGCCAATTGTTCCAACTCATCCTTTATGTGAGAATATGTCTGTAAGGTAATAGCCATATCCTTATGGCCAAGTCTTCGTAATATATATTTAACATTAACTGGGAAGTTAGTCTGAGCAAAACACACCTTAAGCAATTTGGAACGTTAGTATAATAAAAATCCCCTGTCTCTATGAGATGGGGACATAATTATGTATAAAACAAAAAAAAATGAAAATAATAAGTATCTAAAAAGGAGAGGAATTATGAAGCAGCCTGATTTTAACTTAGCCACGGGTTGGTGGTATCCAGCACTACTTAGTTGCATCCTTCTTTTAATAATATTATTCATGCCAAAGAAAAGAATAAGCTGGAAAGAAATTTATATCTTATTCGCAATTGTCGGTTATATAGTGTGGATGGTTGATATGGTAGCTGCAGTACCATTTGACTTTTTTGATTTAGGAGATCCACAAAAAGAAGGATTGCCCGAAATAACATTATTCGGAATAATTCCATCAAGTTTATCAGTGATATATTTAAATTTTTATAACAAAGATAAGAAATGGATATTTGTTTTATTTTTTGTGGTCTTAACTCTAATTTTAGAATGGTTAATTTCTAAAGTAGGATTGATGAAATCGGATCATTGGAAAACATGGTGGTCTGCTCCATTTTATTTTATTGGGTATCGATATTATTTACCATGGCAACTTAAATTCATTAGGAAATAAGGTACCTAATACTTTACTTTAAAAGCCCCTGCGATTAAATCAATTGGCTTTTAATGGATGTTATAAAAAAATTATGAATATTCCATTGACAATAGGATCATTTCACTTTATATTTAATTCATTAAGTTTAAAACCAAGTAATCAAGTTGGATAAGTGAGTTATAAGGAATACTTATTCAAATATATTTTTTAAGCTACAATACTACATTAATCATGCTTATCGGACAACCGACTGCTCCCACCTTTAAATATATGGTGTAGGAGAACTTATTGATTATTGTTTGTGGCTGAAATAAATGGTTTTTTTAATTAAAATCAAAAACATAATAATCGAACAATCAAACTATTGGAAATGCCAATTGGTCCACCAAAGGCTCCTGTTATAAACGGGGGTCTTTTTTGTATATTCTTTACCCTATGGGGTCGGTTGAAGAAGTGTTGTCTTAAACCTTAGTTTTCCGATAGGAAAAATTGTTATTTATGGTCGATGAAAAAGGAGCATTTAAAAATGAGTAAAATGACTATTTTTTCAGAAAGCCCAAATAACCAAACAAGAATGGTGTGTTGGATAAAGCTATAACATATTTGGAACTTTGGAGTGATGTCTAGAGGTGTTCAATAAACGCGATTATACGAATAAGAACTGAATGCTTTATAACGTTTGGAAGGAATGTAGAAATCCATTACTGAAAAAAGTGTAAAAACAAATATCTGAACAATAATGGATATCATTTTATTTTGAGGAGGAAATCTTATGGGATTAAGACTTAGTATTTTGGACCAAAGCTTGATAGGAGAACAGGAAACAGCAGTTGATGCCCTGAAGAAAACGATTCAATTAGCACAAAAGGCCGAAAGCTTAGGGTACCATCGTTTTTGGGTATCCGAGCACCACAATTCTGAAAAGCTTGCTGGATCTTCACCGGAAGTTTTAATATCACATCTTCTCGCAAAAACCAAAACAATTAGAATTGGCTCGGGTGGAGTGATGTTGCAGCATTACAGCCCTTATAAAGTAGCAGAAAACTTTAATGTTTTGGCTTCTTTAGCACCGGGAAGAGTCGATTTGGGAGTGGGGAAAGCTCCTGGAGGGCTTCCGCTATCAACGAAGGCTCTACAAGATGGGCGGTTTGATAACCACAAGGATTTATGGGAGAAGCTGGTTGACCTTAAAAAGTTTGTCACAGATTCCCTTGAACCTCACCATCCTTTTTACGGATTGAGAGCAGAGCCGGTTTCACCAGAACCTCCGGAGCTATTCTTATTGGGCGCAAGTGTAACGAGTGCAAAATTGGCAGGTGAATTAGGGTACTCTTTTGTCTTTGCCCAATTCATTAATAACAATGAAACAGTACTGGAAGAAGCATTTGAAGTATTTAGCCGTCTGCAAGAGAGAAAAAAGACAGAGCCCATCTCTTTTATTTTGGCTCTTTCCGTGATTGTTGCTGATACCGATGAGGAGGCAAAGCAACTTGTGACCAATTCAAAAATTTTCAAGGTTCATCTTGAACGTGGAAAGACTGTAACGCTTGGAAGCTTGGAACAAGCAGAGTTATTTGGTAAACAAGCAAACGAAAACTATCGTATTGAAATCCAAGAGGCAAGCATTCTGGCTGGATCGAAAAAAACGATAAGAGAAAAATTGCAAAAAATTCAAAATGTGTTTGATTTGGATGAGATGATTATTATTACACCAATTGAGAATTTCGAAGATCGCCTGAAGTCATATGTTTTATTAAGTGAGGCAATGTCGGAATTACCTATTTCAAGATGACCAATATAAATGATCATCAAAAATTTTCATAGATAGCAAGAAAACAAAAAAACAGACATATTTGGAGGAGAATTAAAAATGAAGAAAACATTTATTGCTAGTTTTGTACTTATTGGTTTATTGATTTTCAGCGGCTGCAGTTTATCTTCAACAGGTAATGCAAGTTCTGAGGCTAGTAAAACCAAAAGTTCCAAAAAGGTTCAGCAAATTGTGATAGGAACAAGTGGTACTTTCCCCCAAGTAACTTATTTGGATTCAAACGGAAAACTAAACGGATTTGATATTCAATTAGTCAAGGAAATTGATGCGCGTCTACCTGGTTATCAGTTCAACTTCCAAACAATGGACTTCGCAAACTTACTTCTTAGTTTAGAGACAAATAAAATAGATTTGGTTGCAAATGAAATGGAGAAAAACAAAGATCGCTCTGAAAAATACCTATTTAATAAAGTTCCATATGCTTTTTGGAAAACTTATATTATTGTTTCTAAAACAAATAAACAGCCCTTTCATTCTCTTGATGATTTAAAGGGTAAAAAAGTATTAACTTCTGCCACATCAGCTGAAGCAACTCTACTAGAAAACTATAACAAAACCCATAACAATGCCATTCAAATTGTTTATACAAACGGGGCTTCGAATGATACTGTCAGCCAAATCACTACGGGTCGTGTGGATGCGACACTTGGTGCAGATTTTTCACTTTCCTTAATTGATCCTCAGGGGAAGTTGAAAATTGTGGGGGAACCACTAGCAAGTAACGGTGTCTATTTCGTTTTTAGGAAGAATGACCCTAAGGAGCAACAACTCGCGGATCAGGTTGATCAGGCCTTAAAACAAATTACAGCTGATGGAACCTTATCTAAACTAAGCGAGAAATGGCTGGGAGAGGACTATACCAAAAATTTGGGCACAACAAAGTAAGTTAGCCGATATCTGAAAGGGAGAATAGAAATTGGGAAATAAATTTGATATAGCGTATGTGTTTATGCACATTCCCAAATTATTGGCGTGTTTAAATACAACCTTGACCATCGTAGTTTTGTCGATGCTTATTGGATTGGTTTTTGGAATGGCTACAGCTCTTCCAAGATTATATAAAGTCCCGATTCTAAAAAGATTTTCTGAGGTATACATTTCATTTTTTCGCGGAACGCCCATTTTAATACAGCTTTTTTTAATCTATTATGGACTTCCCCAAATTTTATTGTTGGTCGATATTGATGTCTCCAAAGCACCTGTTTTAGCGTTTGTCATATTAACTTATGCACTTAACAGTGGAGCATTTCTATCAGAAGCAATTCGTACCGCGGTTCTATCCGTCGATCGAGGGCAGGTTGAAGCAGCATACTCCGTTGGAATGACAGGGTACCAGGTCTTTAGAAGGGTTGTCATTCCTCAGGCATTAGCGATTGCGGTCCCTGTTTTCGCCAATCTTGTGATTGCTAATTTGAAGGACACTTCTTTGGCCTTCACTCTGGGAGTTGTAGAAGTAACTGGTAAAGCCCAAACTTTGGCTCAAGTCACGCAACACTTTATTGAAACCTATATTGCACTTGCTCTGATTTATCTCGTTATCAGCCTCGTTTTAGAGAAAATTTTTGCAGTGGCTGAAAGGCGATTACTGAAGTATGAAACGGGGAGTGAATGGGGTAAGAAACAGTTTGGAAGAAAGAGATTGTTAGTTAATTTAATTCAGCCTGAATTCAAGCTACAGAAGGGAGGATCACGGTTATGAAACTTGACCCTGGTTTTATTGTGACAGCGTTTTTCAGTTTGTTTTCGGCACTGCCTGTTACCTTAGTATTAACTGCCGTTTCTGTTTTCGTTGGTTTTATAATTGGAACGATCGTAGCTTTGGTTCGCTTCTTTGAGATCCCCGTATTAGGCCCGATTGCAAAAATCTATGTCGTGTTTATTCGAGGGACACCGATGCTTACACATCTATTACTAATCTATTTTGGCTTCACCACAATCATTGATGTGTTAGTTCCTTATTTTGGCTGGACATTTACTTCTTCAATCATACCGTTGATAGATTTTGCATTCTTATCCTTTTCGATCACTGCAGGGGCATACCTTTCTGAAGTTATTCGTTCAGGTCTGTTAGCGGTGGATAAAGGGCAACTGGAGGCAGCCTATTCCATTGGTATGACTACTCCAAAAGCCTTAATACGAATTGTTTTTCCACAAGCTTTAGCTGCGAGCGTACCAAATCTTTCGAACCTTTTGATTGGGATGCTTCATGGAACGACCTTGGTATTTGCCTTGTCTGTAGTGGATATTAATGCAAAAGCACAAATCGTTGCTTCAAGTAATTGGAAATTTTTCGAATCCTATATAGCAGCAGCAGTAATCTACTGGGGATTGACGTTTTTAATTGAGCGGATTAGTGGGCTATTTGAAGCTCGGATTAACCGATTTACAAGGGGAGGTGTCGTATGATTGAGCTTAGGAATATCTCGAAATCATTTGGTGAACTGGAGGTATTGGGGGATATCAGTTTAACCGTAAATAAAGGCGAAGTGGTCGTGATCCTTGGCCCTAGCGGATCTGGAAAAACCACATTACTGCGCTGCTTAAATTATTTAGAAAAGCCAAATTCCGGTAAGGTTAAAATCGGTGAGTTTGAAATGAACTATGCCGAAGCCGATAAGAAGAAAATCCATCAGCTGCGAAAGAAAACAGCCATGGTGTTTCAACATTATAATTTGTTCAAACATAAGACCGTTCTGGAAAATGTAATGGAAGGTCTTGTATTTGTTCACAAACAGCCTAAACAACAGGCACGAATCAAAAGTATTGAGGTTTTGAAAAAGGTTGGACTGGAGGAGAAGTTGGATTTCTATCCAAGTCAGTTATCTGGCGGCCAGCAGCAAAGGGTTGGAATTGCCAGGGCACTGGCCTTGAATCCTGAAGTCATCCTATTTGATGAACCGACATCCGCACTAGATCCTGAGCTTGTTGGTGAGGTGCTTGAGGTAATCCGAACCATCGCAAAGGAAGGGGTTACGATGATCGTAGTAACACATGAAATCGGATTTGCCCGGGATGTTTCAAATCATGTGATTTTTATGGAACAAGGTCTAATTGTAGAAGAAGGGGATCCCCGTTTGATTTTTGAAGCACCAAAAGAGGAGAGAACAAAGCAATTTTTAAGGCGTATGAGCAGGGATTTGGTTAATTGATGAGTTCCTTTAATAAGTTGCTAGAATAGTAGAATTTTAATATTAAATATTGGAGAAGGAGATTCATTTATGACTACTTTTACCGAAATAAAAGCAAGTGCAGAAGACGTGCGTCATCCTGATTCACAACAGTTGATTGAACAACTGAGTAAAGAACTCGCAGAACTCTATGAAGTTTCAGATGGAAGTGCGGGCTTTATGTTTGAAGATGTGGAGGTGCCAAGGGCTGCATTTGTGGTTGCCAGGATTGAAGGACAGCCAGTTGGGTGTGGTGCAATCCGTCCTCTTTCAGAACATTCGGTTGAGGTGAAAAGAATGTATACAGACCCGGGATTCCGCAATAAAGGAGTAGCCAAAGCCATTTTGGCAGAGCTAGAACGACTGGCTATTCAATTTGGATACACGGAAATTAAATTGCAAACTGGTCCAAGACAACCTGAAGCAATTGCTTTGTATGAACGGGTCGGTTATTATCGGATCCCAATATTCAGTGGAGATTGGGAGGACATAAGTGCATTTCAAAAGGATCTTCCGAAACATTTTGGATGATAAACTTAAAAAAATCAATTAAACAAGGAGGGGTATTGATGTCGACTCAAAAAAAACTGAAATTAGGAGCTATTATTCATGGGGTTGGTGGAAATATTGCCGGGTGGAGGCATCCTGATATTCAGGCAGATGCAAGTGTAAGTTTGGAATTCTATACCAATCAGGCTAAAAAGGCTGAAGAAGGGAAATTCGACTTAGTCTTTATTGCGGATGGTTTGCATATTAACGAGAAGTCCATTCCCCATTTTTTAAATCGATTTGAACCACTTACCATTTTGTCTGCCCTTGCTGCACTTACTTCAAAAATTGGACTTGTGGGAACTATTTCTACTTCCTATAGTGAGCCATTTAATGTATCACGCCAATTGGCGTCGCTTGATCACATCAGCCATGGCCGAGCTGGTTGGAATGTCGTTACTTCTCCATTGGAGAAAACCGCTCTGAACTTTAGCAAAACGATTGAGGAACATCCTAATCATGCTAAAAGGTATCAAATCGCTACTGAATACCTTGAGGTAGCAAAAGGGCTATGGGATTCTTGGGAGGATGATGCTTTTATACGAGATAAGGGAACGGGTGTTTTCTTTGATCCGGATAAAATGCATCCATTAAATCATAAGGGGGTGTTTTTCTCTGTAGAGGGACCGCTTAATATCGGCAGATCTAAACAAGGTCGTCCGGTTATTTTTCAAGCTGGTTCCTCGGAAGCAGGGAAAAACCTTGCGGCAAAAGAAGCTGAAGCCATTTTTACCGGCCATTCAACATTAGAAGACGCACAAGCCTTTTATAGCGATGTGAAACAAAGGGCAAAGGAATTTGGCCGAAACCCAGGTGAACTTGTCATTTTACCGGGGATTGCACCTATTATCGGCTCTACGGAAAAGGATGCAGAAAGGAAATACCAAGAAATCGCCAATCTGGTATCCATTGATAAAGCTCTTGATTACCTAGGGAGATATTTTGAACATCACGATTTCTCACAATATCCTCTAGATGATCCATTTCCGGAATTGGGAGATTTAGGTCAAAATAGTTTCCAAAGCCATACAGATCGGATCAAACGGGAAGCAAGGGAACAAAATTTAACATTGCGACAAGTGGCATTAACTGAGACAACACCGAGAACCCCATTCATCGGAACACCTGAAAAAGTAGCGGACTTAATACAAGAATGGTTTGAACTGAAAGGGGCAGATGGATTTATTGTTGGTTCTGCCGTCCCTAAAGGATTGAATGAATTTGTCGACTATGTTGTGCCGATTCTACAAAAACGGGGACTTTTTAGAACTGAATACGAAGCAGATACATTGCGTGGGAACCTGGGAATCCCATTTCCAGAAAACCGGTATGTTAAAAAGACAATAACCCATTGAGGAGGGATAGATGATGAGTAATTTGTTATCTGTTGTAGTTTGGTCAAAAGAGGGCTGCCACTATTGTGGTGAGGTTAAAAACTATTTACAAGAACAAGGAATCGAATATGCGACAATAGATGTAACCAAACATGATGAACGTAGGGATATTTTAGAAGTGAAGTATGGTATAAGGCATGTACCTGTGGTTGAAATCGGCCATGGTGAAATTTATGAAGCAGTAACAAAAGTAGGAATTGAGCATATTGAAGAAGTTCTTAAGAAAATCAAATAGTAGTAGACAAGGTAATAAACTTTCAAACTTACAAATCTCAAGCAGAATATCATTTTCGTTTCCTCATATCCCATAATACGCACCTATACAAGTACTGAGCTGAGTTATATTATTCCTATTTTAGGAGATATTACCCTTAATGGATTTTGTCGGGGGTGGATGGATGAAACATCTAAAATTCTTAAAAGTATATTACTAGCTCTGATGGTATTACCTTGGCTAACAATTCCTTTAATGGGAAAGGCTTCTTTTAAACGATTCTTACCAGCTGGTTTATTTATAGCATCATTAGTTTGGATTACTAATTTCATCGCAAAAAAAAGAAGATGGTGGTGGTGGTATGAGAAACTTAATCCTAGACTATCTGGTGTAATACCTTTTATGTTTGGTCCGATCTTTGTGGGTTCATTATGGATATTAAAATGGACTTATGGGAAGTTTTTCAGATATTTGGGTTTGAATTTAATATTTGATTCATTTTTTACTTATGTAGTAGTGTATTACCTAAAGAAATTTGGAATAGCATCTTTAGTAAGAATGACGAAACTACAATTAATGTACGTTTTTACAGTCTTAGTCTTCCTTTTATATAGTTTTCAATATATTAAAGAATGGATAGCCGGAAGGAAAAAGGATAATTTTTCAGGTGAAAAGGGCAGCTGTTGAGGCAGCTGTTTTTTTGTTTTACCAGCAGAAAGGAATTTTCTTAAACAGATCCCAAATAGACAGAGAAGTGTGGATAGTTCCAATATTTCCACCTCATTGATAATCGTTGTTATCTGTAAAGGCTTATAGATGACTAATAGCCGTAATATTCCCATAACTGAAATTTAGCGGTGACAATAATTCTTACCAGTATTCAAAAATAACCAATGTAAGTAAATAGGCTGATTTTTGAACATAAGAATATTAGCCCTACTGTTTAAAACAGTAAGGCTAAATTATATTTCGCTCACTCCAATAATTGATGATTGCTCACACGAGCTCTAAAAGACAATCCCTTGTTTGATGATTTCAACTTTTACATGGGTATGAAACGTTATGTCTTTAAAATAATTCTTCTCATCTAGTTTTTCCCAAGTGTTGGGGTGAAACGCGATTAATCTTCTTCCAATCCCAAATACATCACAATTAGCTTGCTGTAATTTGGTTATGATCCTTTTACCGTCTTGTGTAAGTTCCTTTGTTAATGCCTTATTTAAACGTTCTAAATCGTTTGGTACATCCCCTTTAGGATATTCTTCTACGTTTACTTTTAGATGTAAGAATAATTGAACTGAAACCTTGTCATTCTTTACATGAACTTTTAATTTTCTTTTCATATTTTGGACATTGAAGGATAGGTAATTCATTAAATCCCGTTGCTCTGCTGTATTCACTCGTTTGGAAAATCGTGCGTATTTCCCTTTTTTGTTATCCATTAAAAGAAGGAGGCCTGAATCTTTTGGTGATAAACTACCTGCCAATTTTTTTTCATCCATTAGTGCCAGGCCGACCACTACGGCACTCTTCCTTTTATTTATTTTAATATAAGGAAGGACGATATCCTCTCCCGGATCAAGCATTTCTGAGGCAAGAGTTTGAATCGTTTCAGTTGGAATGACCGAGTTTTCTTCTGCACTGGTAAGAGCGTTTTGTATATATTCGCTAACGTTTGGCTCATGTTTTGGGGTAATGTTAAGCAGATTTATCGCTTCACCCTCCACAACTCCAAGTGTCGCACCCAATGAATTTCGTGGATCTCTCCATACAACATCTAACGGTGGATAAATACCTTTAGTTGCCATCCGCTCGCCAAACATAATTAGTTTATTTTTAGATGAATCTAATATTCCGGATGTTTCTCGATCAATTTTAAGTCGACAATCCCTTGGTGTATGACCTATTGCTGATAATGTTTCACTTTTTATCCTCGCTTGCGGTCCATTAGAGGCTTCTTCAATGATTGGAATGGATATCCCTAATTGCATTTGGCCGTTTTTAGCTACATCATAACTTAACATCTGAACCAACACAGCATTTTTCATTAAGTGCTGATCCCAGCATCCAGTCAGTAACAAACATAGGAGTAAAAGGAAAGGCTTTTGATTTTTCACAGCTTATTCACCACTTCTTTTTTTGATAACATCCACGAGAGAATCAGTAGAAAAGTAGGGATGATACCGATAAAAATATAGTGAGTCGGGCCAAGAATGTGATTGAAATTTTCAAAATCTCTTCCTTGATCAGGTATAACTGCCAAAATTAAATAAGCAACTGCAACAAAAGGCAGAAAGCGTTTATGGTTTTTTATTTTAAAAAAGCTGGCAAAGCCCATTGAAGACAATTGTAGCCAGTTCGCTATTGAAGTGGCAACGATGACCAGCCAGAACGACAAGAAAAATAAATCTGTCCTTTCAAGAACCTGAAATGAATAGGCTTTAATCATATACAATAATGGCTCTGGAGTCAGTCCTATGTCGATATTGGGTTCAAAATAGACAAGGGCTGCAAACACTAAAAAGGTATAATAGAAAGTAACAAAAATGTTTGCTGTAGTGATGGCAATCAGCTTTTCCTTTCCAGTAGCTTGTACATGGGAGTGAATAAAAAGAAACAGCTCAAAGCCTAGCATAGAGAAAGCAGCCTCTTTTGAAGCTTTCAAGATTGTAAAGATGCTATGATTTCCAACTGGAAGGATATACAGGAAGTTCGCATCCTTCATCGCATACCCAATCAACACTACTAATACAAACAGAATGGGAGACACTAGCATATAAAATCTAGCTATACTAGTTAAACCTGCACTAACGATGTAAATGCAGGTAATGAGAATTAACACCATGGTTATCCAATTAGGGGTACGTGGTAAAATCCATTTATCCAAGATATCACTAAATCTGGCTAAAACTAAACTCCCTGTGATCATAAAATAGAGTGCATAACTGAGAATGAGCAGTTTGCCGACTATTTTCCCTAGTATATTTGGGAGAATCTCATACAAAGATAGAGTTGGAAATCTTGTACTTAATCCCCAAAAGGCAAATATGATTGCCTGTGAGATGCCCCCTGCTATTATGGTTGCCATCCAGCCATCTTGTTTGGCTACTAACGCCACATCATGGGGCAACGATAAGATTCCTACACCAATTTGGGCCTGGATAATCAAAAAGATGAGCTGTTTCTTTGTAATTTTATTTTTGCTTATTGTCATTTCGTTCCCAGCCTCTAGCCAAAGATTGCTTTTTTAGGATGTTTGGTTTTGAATCGAGTGGACGTGTATTAAATTTCCAAAGTGGCAAACGGATCAAGGTATCCTTTATGTCTTTTAATCGAAAGGGAGCCCATGGTGCAAAGTAAGCAGCACCAAATGATTCTAACCTGCATAAATGGGCTAAAGTAAACATAAACCCAAAGCTAATACCTACAAATCCAAAAGTTGAAGCCAAAATCATATGGGGAAAACGCAAAAATCGTACAGCATCACTCATTTCAGTCGCAGGAATGCTGTAGGCGGCAATTGCCGTAATCGCCACGACCACAATCATGGTATTGGAAATGAGACCTGCGCGGACAACCGCATCCCCAATAACTAAACCTCCTACAATGCCGATCGTTTGACCAATCCTCGAAGGAAGGCGGACTCCGGCTTCACGGATCATTTCAATTGTCAACTCCATGACAAGTGCTTCAATTAAAGGGGGAAAGGGTATATTTTTAATAGAACTTACGACTGGGAGAACTAATTCATCCGGCAATACTTCAAAGTGAAAACCAATAACAGCAATATAAATAGCGGGTAAATTTACCGCAATTGTAATACTTAAGAGGCGCAATGAGCGGATAAAGGTTCCGATCATCCAGCGTGAATTATAATCGTCTGGTGATTGAAAGAACGCAAAAAAAGTGACAGGAATGATCAAACAGGCAGGGTATCCTTCCATCAAAACGGCCACTCTTCCTTCATTCAAATGATTGACCACACGATCGACTCTTTCAGTATTTAGAATCTGAGGAAAAGGGGACCATGTTGAATCTTCGATCAATTCCTGAAGAATTCCCGTGCTGGGTATATAATCCATTGATATATGATTAACCCTATATTTAAATTCGTTGATTATATCTTTATTGGCTAAGTCTTTCATATATACCATGGCTAGTTTGGTTTGAATATGATCACCAACTATTATCTGTTCCATAGTAAGGTTGGCTGTTCTGCACGATTTCCTAATTAAATGAAGATTGATTGAAAGATTTTCAATAAAACCTTCATGAGATCCCTGAATGACTTGTTCATTACTAGGTTCAATAATACTCCTGTCTTTTGAGAGACCTACTTCCATCATGTAGAATTCTTTTACACCATCCAAGAACATAATACAGAACCCATTTAACAGTTTTTCTTGTCCTTCAATTAGATTAGTGGATTGAACAAAGTTAGAAGGAAGCAGGTTCTCGAACAGGAGACTCTCCTTGTCCCTCAAAGGTTTTACAATTTCACTTTGAATTTTATCCTGATCTGCCATCGTATCTAAATAAACTAAAGTTCCCTGAAAATTTCGTATTTCTACATCCTTAATCATTAAATCGGCTGATTCAGAAAATGTATCTTTAAAAAAGGAAATATTTTCATCGATGGATTGGAAGACAGCTTTAAATGATGTAGCGCCCTGATTTGGAGCAGTAGGTTGTACATCCTTTTTCATTAACTTCTTTAAAATAAGGGAAATGGATTTCATTTTTTTACTCCATTAACAAAATGTTTCCATTATCATCCCCATTTTACGGTATATCTATGTATTTGTTTTCTTTATAGAAACTTGAACGAAAGTATAGGACATACACTATTTGGGAGGATAATGGAAAAATTACAAGGATGTAAGAGTTATTTCCATGAGAATGAATGACATTACTTGATACTGAGGAATTTCCCATTTTTGCCGCTTTGTGTGATATAGGGGTTAATGTTAAGATGATAACCATCTTGAAGAAAACCACGTCAATGGAAAAAACTGAAAGGAATGTTTATTATCAAACATTTACCGTTAAGTTACACGAGCGAAATGGAAAAAGCGATGTGGAGAGTACATGGTGTAGGTTACGAAGAGTACAAAAGAAACCACTTAGTACGAATGAGGGTTGAAGAACGACGAGAAAAGGATTATATTCAGTGCCGCCGAATGGTTGCAGACTTAAACAGTCTTGTCCATAGTACTAATCTTTCTTAAACACATGAATAAAAAAGGAAACCAATTATCATTTGCATTGGTTTCCTTTTTATAATTTCAGAGGATCAGCCTAGTTTTTGTTTTGCCTGTTCCGGAGCATTCTCCCATGCTTCTACGTTTTTTAGACCTGGTATGTTTGAGGTGTAGAAAACTGGGTTTTGATTGTTTGCTTTTTGTTTATTGTAATCGGAAAGGGCATTAAAGGCAATTTTGCCTAATAGAATAATAGCGATCAGGTTAATAATTGCCATTAATCCCATGAATAAATCCGCCAAGCTCCAAACAAAGTTAAGCTCTGCAAGAGAACCAAAGGCAACCATGCCAACAACAGCCAAGCGATAAAGGTTTAGTACAAGTTTGTTGTTTTTAATAAATTCAATATTAGATTCACCATAATAGTAATTTCCTACCACAAAACTAAAAGCAAATAGGAAAACAATGAAGGCTAGGAAAATTCCCGCCCATGATCCTAGAGACCCTTCAAGAGCTTTTTGCGTTAAGACAATACCATTACCCTCTTTAGAGGTATAAAGACCAGATATTAATATAATAAACGCTGTTGAACTGCAGACTACTAAAGTATCAAAAAATACACCGAGAGCCTGAATTAATCCCTGTTTAACGGGATGGGTAACTTCCGCCGTTGCAGCGGCATTTGGAGCACTACCCATACCCGCTTCGTTTGAAAATAGACCGCGCTTGATTCCGTTCATCATGGCGGCACCGAGGGCACCGCCTGCTACATCTTTAAGACCAAAAGCGCTTTTAAAAATAAACGAAAAAACACCAGGTAATGCCGTGAAATTTGTTACCATAATATATAAAGCGATCAGAATATAAGCCCCAGCCATAACTGGAACCATCCACTCTGCGACCTTGGCAATCCGTTTCAGTCCGCCAAAAATGATAATAGCTGTAATAATGGATAAAACAATAGCAATAAGGCCTTTATTCAAACCAAAGGAATTATTAAGTGAGCTTGTAATCGTATTAGCCTGAACGGAGTTAAACGCAAGTCCAAAGGTTATCGAAATCAGAACGGCGAAAGTAACACCCATCCAACGGGCATTTAATGCTTTTTCCATGTAATAAGCAGGGCCGCCACGGAACGTGTCGCCGTTTTTCACCTTATAGATTTGGGCAAGTGTTGCTTCTACAAATGCAGATGCAGATCCAATCATTGCGATTAACCACATCCAAAATACAGCTCCGGGACCGCCTGTTGTGATAGCAATCGCTACGCCTGCAAGGTTGCCTGTACCGACGCGAGATGCCGTACTAATACAGAATGCTTGGAAGGATGAGACTCCCTTGTTGTCTCCAGTTGCCCCTTCACCCATTAGTCGAAACATTTCACCAATCATCCTGAATGGGACAAACTTCGTTCTAAATGTAAAGTATAGGCCGGATCCTATTAATAATACAATTAGAACATAGGACCAAAGTATCGTATTGGTTTGATTCACGAAATTTCCTAATATCCCCATACATATCCCCCTCAAAAAAAAATAAAAATTCCTCCGATATAATGCAGCAAATTATTTTAATTATGGCAATGTATGAAAACTTCCAAATTCAATGTAGTATTTTTCCGAATTCTATTAAATATGGTTATAAATTGAAGGGATAATAACCAACTTTCTTTATTTGATTAACTATTTTTTCGCTCAAGCGGTTTTCAATTTAAGCATAAGATTTGCTATCTTACTATTATAATTCTTTTATGAAAAAAGATATTTGAGGTAGTTCCAAGAACTGGTACAGATGATAGGGAAAAGTTTGCTTTTTGAAAAATATAGCAATTTTCTCTGCAGTTTATTTAATAAACATATAGGACGTGTTACCTTTTGATATAAGGTATGGGAAATGTAGGGGACGAGGAGAGAGCGTGATGAACGAAAACCAAAAGTATCAAATCATCTTGCAGGGAATTGCCAGTAATAACATTTCGGAGACCTGTAAAACATATGGCATTTCAAGGACCATCTATTACCGTTGGTACCGGGCATACAAGCAGAATGGGATGGATGGCCTGGCCAGCAAAGAGAGAAAACCGGTAATGCCGAATAAAGTAGATAGAAAAACAGAAAAGTACATATTGGAGTATATAGTAAAACATCCAGAAGACGGTCCAAAACGGATCCACTATGAGCTTGAGGAAGAGGGCATAGATGTAAGTGATTCAGGTATTTACAATGTGCTTAAGAGAAAAGAATTAAACAGGAGAGAGCAGCGAGAAGCATACGCCAAACAACAGAGAGAAAAGAAACGTCAGGTTAAAGGAAGTCTAGAAATCTCCAAAGATAAACATATCCAAAAACCTGTAGATTTTAAAATGAAGAACCCCGAACATGCACATCCGGGTTATTTATGTTTACAAGGAATCTTTTATATGGGTCATTTCCCTAATATCGGTAAGGTTTACCAATATGTGATTTATGATGTCTATTCAGGATTGGCGATAGTCAAATTATATCAGAGAAAAAAAGCAATTCATGTTATGGAATTTATGCAAGTAAAAATTATCCCTTTGATGAGAACATTCCACTTTTCAATTGAGAATTTAGTAACTAGCAAAAACCTTGAGTTTTGTACAAACTGGACACGTGGTAAACATGTATATACTGATTTTTTACAGAAAAACAATATTCAACATATAAGTCTATTATTAGAAGATCAAGAGATTTTTCATCCATTACATACGTTTTGTTCTTTATTAGCCAGTGACTTTTATGAACATGTATTACGGGACGGTTCGGTTGAATCTTTTGATCAGTTGGAAATACAAATAAATGAATATGTAAAATTTTATAATTATAGCAAAGGAATACCGGATGGTCCTAATCAGGGGAAAACACCGTCGGAAGTGGTATTAGAGTCAATAAATCAGGAGGAACCTTTGCCGCTCTGGTTGTATACGAGGAGAGATAACGTTGAAAAATGATAAGATAGCAATCATCGGTGCAGGAATTTCGGGTGTTGCTGCTGCATTTCAATTGAAAAAAAAGGGATATCGTCACATCACTCTATTTGAAAAGAATGACAGAGTGGGCGGGAAATGCTGTTCGATTGAATTCAAGGGAAAAACATATGAGATGGGGGCGATTATGGGGTTGCCATCCTATCAAAATACAAAAGTGGTCATGGAGGAATTGAATCTACTGGAAGGTGGCCCACTGCTGGAAAGAAAATTTTTTGATAGTAGCGGTAGAAGAGTACCGCAAATACCCATTGATCAAATAGAAAAATTCACAAAGGAGTTTAAACGTCTTCCGGATATTTTGGCCAGGTATTCACATTTGAAAGAGCCAGGATTTCTCCACTTACCACTTGATTTATGTCAACCATTTACCACATGGTGCGTAGAACATGAACTTTTTGTTGTAGAACAAATATTTAGACATTATTTTACAACATTTGGTTTTGGCAATATTAGCGAAGTCCCAGCTGCCTATGTATTGAAATTTTTAACCTACGAAAATTTAATTTCTTTCATTGAAATTACTTATTTGATCACATGGCCTAAGGGAGTAGAAAAACTAGTTCAACGAATGGCAGAACAAATAGATGATGTACGGCTTACATGTGCAGTGACCCAAATCGAAAAAAGAAAAGATGGTAAGTTACGGGTTCACACAGATCATGGTGGTTTTGAATTTGACAAGGTTATTTATACATCCCCATTACACTGCCTATCTCGAATGATGCAATTAGGAAAGGAAGAAGAAGAATTAATTGGAGAAATTCAATATGAACACTTTCGAGTGTATGCTTACCAAATGGATAATTTTCCGAAACTCTCAGGCTACATTCCCTCTAATATGTATCCTGATCGAAAGGGACATATGATGGCTTGGTTTTACCGCTGGGGAGATGAAGGGACTACTGATTTGGTTACTGTATATGTATTGGAAAATGAAGTAATGACAAATGAACAGATGCGGGAAACAATTGAGTGCGAATTACGTAATCTTGGTGGGGAAAATATCCGTCTTTATATGATGAAACGTTGGCAACATTTTCCACATGTTAATTCCACTGCCTTACGACAAGGCTTCTATGAGAAACTTGAACACCGGCAAGGAAGAAATGGATTGTATCTGGCTGGGGAAATCATGAACTTTTCAACGATTGAAAACTGTATTACATACGCGAAATACCTAGTAGATCGTTATTTTTAATGGTATTTCAAAAAGTTTTACTTTCGACTTAGGTTTACAGTCAATCTTTCATTAATCGTTTTTTAGCAACAAATACAGGGAGTATATAAAGATTATTGGGATGTAAACTTAACTTTAAATGAAACATCTAGAATGTTGTTATATCAACATCCTTGTGGATTTGAACGGCCAATTACGATGAATTATATTCAAAGTAAGCAAGGATTTATAACATTGTGAAGGAGGTTTCAATTATGTTTTTATTTGAACATATTCCCTGGTATTCTGTCGTGATGTGGTTCGTAGTATTAGGGGCTTTAATTCTGGTTAATGAAATGGCCCGGAGGAACAAATGGTTCTCATTATTTTTATTTCTATTGGTACCTATTGTGTTAACGATTGGAGTTTGGCCTCATACAGCAGATAAGGATTCAGGTGTAGGGACATGGTTTCATTGGGTAAAAGTTTATTCAGCATTGGCAGGCTGTTTAGGCTTCATGGCGCTCCGGTTTATTAAGGGGTTAAATACCAATAAGTACATGTTGATGTTTCCGGCATTTATTTTATCGCTAAATATTCTTGAAGCGGTCATCCGTGATTTTCAGGTTTCCGGTTTACACGGTATGATAGATGGAGTAATGATGGTTGGCGGTCCGTGGAATATCATGAATGGTATTGCTGGGATATTAAATATCGTGACAATTTCAGGTTGGATGGGCATCATTATCAGTAAAGATAAATATAGGGATATGGTTTGGCCGGATCAATTGTGGTTTTGGATTATTGCCTATGATCTTTGGAACTTTACCTATGTTTACAACTGTGTTTCAGACCATTCCTATTATGCGGGTGCAGCGTTGTTAATTTCTTGTACTATTCCTGCTTTCTTCATGAAAAAAGGAGCCTGGTTGCAACACCGCGCACAAACACTGGCAATTTGGATGATGTTTACAATGTCATTTCCGGCTTTCGTAGGGGATTCAATGTTTGCTGTTCAATCATCCCATAGTGAAGTAGCATTATGGTTCATGAGCAGTGTATCATTGGCTTCCAATATCGCTGTTTTTGTTTATCACATATATAAGATCATCAAGCATAAACGGAATCCATTAAAAGAAGAAGTGTACACAGATTTAAAACAATCTAAGGAGTTAGTGGAAAGTAATGGATATACTCCTAAAATAGCTTCGTAGATAAAGCTGGAATAAATCTGCTAATTGTAGAAATAAGAATAGGAAGAAGGCCCTCATAACTGTTATATGAGGGCTTATTTTATTTGAATTTTAACTTATCAAATAGTAAAGGACTAATGATTAGAATTTTACATAAAAAAACACCGATTAACGGTGCATGATAATGATTTATTGATTATGTTGTAGCTTTTGCTTCTTTCGCTATATTGTTCTTTATATACACAACAACTACTAAAAATATTGCCATAGCGATTGGAATGATGGAGTGTAGTGATTCAGGAATATTGATAGGAAGCAGTTCTAATCCTTTGTCTTCAACCATCATTTTACCAGCAGCATAGGTTAATAATCCTGCACCTACATAAACGATGATTGGAAATCTCTCCATCAGATTCGTTAGTAGTTTGCTTCCAAAAATAATGATAGGGATAGAAATGGCAATTCCAATAATAATCGGCAGAATTCCATCTGCAACACTAGATAACGCAATCACATTATCAATAGACATGGTGAAATCAGCAATCGCAATCGTTTTGATCGCCCCTATAACTTTATCAGATGCATTAATCTTCGTGTTTTCTTCCTCTTTGTGGGCAATTAAGTTATAGCTGATCCGCAATAAGATTAGCCCGCCTACTAATTGAAGAAATGGCAATCCTAAAAACTGAATTAAAACGGTTGCTGCTAGAATTCTTAATAAAATAGCCATTATTGTCCCACCGAAAATGGCTCGGTTCCTTAAATTCTGTGGGACTTTACTAGCGGCTAAAGCAATTACCACTGCATTATCACCCGATAACAAAATATCGATTCCGATTAAACTTAAGATTTCCAGTGCTGTCATTTCTCAGGATTACCCCCTGTGTATATGTATCTTTTTTTGAACTTCTATGAAAAAGGTATACCAAATTATTTTGGATTTAGAAATGAAAGAATTATGCCGGTTAATATGTATGATTTAAAAATAGGCATAAAAAATAAATTGATAGAACCTAATATATTTATAAAAAAGAAGCTGTATATATTATAATACTATAACGATAAGATGGATGCACCTTTGGAATAATTTAATTAATAATTAGAAAATGAGGAATTTGTGGATTATATTTCTTCAAAATGGAAGTTGAATGTGCAGGGAAATTAAGTCTTGGAGGTATTTAGTGGTATAAAGCTAACTAAGTCGGGTAAATAAGTGAATGGGTGTGGCGAAGATATTCTACCAAAGCAATTGAGGTGATTTACAAGAGTGTTTATTAAACAAAACTTGAAAATCAGCCTTAAAGGTAAAAAAAGGTGAGAGGAAGTACCGTTGTATTCTGCTTACGTACCCCAATAAGGGGTAAATAATGAGATGCCGTTAGTCAAACTCACCACCATTATTAATAACGAAATTTAAAAAAGAAGGAAGATCCCATATTCAAAAATTATATTATTCTCCTGTTAATTCTTCTTCAAAGAAAAAAGTATTTGGATATTCATTAACAATGTATGAATACCTTTTCATGTTTTTAACATACTGACATTTAGAGATTGTTACTGATTCGCCGGATTCTTTTATTTTAACCTCTTCACCAATTGAAAAAAGACTTTCCTTCATTCTCTCTCACCTTCTCTTCTATCTAAAATAGTCCAATCATAAATTGTTCGTAACGTTTTAGAGGACTTTACAATATAAGTTTGACAGAACTTCTTAATATTATCCAGTTCTTTCTCTTCAAACTGCTTTTTTATTATTTTTCACATCTTGCGAGTAAATTTACTTTTCTGTGTTATTGCAATTACTTATAAAAAGTGTTATTCTAATACAGAATTGTTTTTGTTCGGTGTTTAAGATAGGAAAAGTTGAACTTTTTGTCTAGATGATCACTGTGAACAAGGATGGTATATCATTGTGTGCTTAATGACACACTGGGAGGCAACAAAAATGGAAAAAGGTAAAGTAAAATGGTTTAACAGTGAAAAAGGCTTCGGATTCATCGAACGCGAAGGCGGAGACGATGTATTCGTACATTTCTCAGCAATCCAAAGCGAAGGTTTCAAAACTCTTGACGAAGGTCAAGAAGTAACTTTTGACGTAGAACAAGGCCAACGCGGACCTCAAGCTTCTAACGTTCATAAAGCTTAATTATTAGAAAAACAATAATAGGCAGACTCTTATTTGGGTCTGTTTTTTATTTATTATAGCCTTTTATTATTTACATTCTTGAGGGGGAAAATCATTTTTATGTCAGTTGAAGTAGGCAGCAAAGTACAAGGTAAAGTTACAGGCATTACAAATTTCGGAGCATTTGTGGAATTGCCGGATGGATCAACAGGTCTTGTGCACATAAGTGAAGTAGCAGATAGTTATGTAAAAGACGTAAATGACTTTATCAAAGTAGGCGACCAGGTTGAAGTAAAAGTAATTGGTATGAAGGATGGAAAAACTTCCCTGTCAATCAAAAAAGCAGTCGATAAACCTGAAGGACAAACCTCTTCATATTCACAGCGTCCACCACGTCCTGCTAGAGGAGATAACCGTTCTAAAGATTTTCGATCTAAGGGAAATTTTAAACCAAAGGAAAGTTTTGAAGATAAAATGGCTAAGTTTTTAAAGACCAGTGAAGAAAATTTGTCTACCCTCAAACGGAACACTGGGGCAAAACAAGGCGGTAGAGGTGGAAGACGGGGTTAATTACTTCGTTTATCACTATTGTTTCATTAGGACCGGATATGCTGTGCATATCGGTCTTTTTTTTAGGCTATGTTAAAGAACAGTGTTGATTTTTTACACTCTGTTGATTGGAGAGGAAGGTGCGAAGACTCCTCGAAAATGCTAACGCATTTCCTTCGTGCGTGGGCAAATTCTAGGAAGAAAATCAATGTCCTGTGGGAGTACGGTTCTGGAGAGACCCCGCAGGCGCAAGCGCCGAGGAGGCTCGCCGAAACGCCCACGGAAAGCGAAGCACCTGGAACGCAAATCAACAGCCAAGTTTAACAGAGTCTTTTTTAAAAAAATAATTCATACTTTACAGATAGGAATTATGGGTTTATAATTGAATTAATCTAATAAAACTATATAATCAGACCGAAAACTTGAAGGAGTGGTTTTGATGAGAAACGATGATGAAAAAAAACGCCAAAAACTGATTAATAAGCTTATTTTTTTAAATGTATATAATAAAGAAGATCAACAGCTTTATGAGATGACACTTGCTAAATTAAAATATGAATATCGAAAATATAAATTACACAATCATCCTCACGGTGAGTTTGGTTCGATTCAATGGGTATAAATTAAAAGGGACTTAGAGAATTTCTCTAAGTCCCTTTTAACATGTGTAGTTTTAGTCTTATCTAGATACTTGTTCTCCGGTTGCATCAAATTTTAATTTTGGAGGACGATTCTTGAACAATTTCGTAAGTAAAGCAAATATGTAAATCCTACTGCGGCCCAAATTCCTCCAAGAATCAATGCATGTCTATCTAAATTGGTCAAAATTAAAGCCAGCCCCAATTAGCATACGATTAAGAAGAAATAGATATCCCGAGATAGGCGCTTGTAACCTTTTTACTTTTCAAATGTTACCTCAATCTTGAAATTAACAAATTTACAAATAATTTAAAAAACGGAGAAAAACGGAGAAAAACCCTCTATTAAGAACAAAATATGTTCTTAATAACTGTTTTTTGCCTTTGTGTAATATGTAGTTTCCTGTTATTGTCGGGATGAATGCCTGTCTGCTCATAGGGGGTGGCACTAGCTTTCTAGTATATTTTAGAGGTGGTGAACAAGATTTTTCGAAAGTGGCAGAAATTTTATGCAGTATTTTTTTCCATGGTGCTACTGATCTCAGGTAATATCCCGATGGTGAGCGCCCATGGCCTTGGCCAATGGATCTGGTGGAATGAAAAAGGAGACATGACTACCCACCATTTCGGTGCCAATCAGGAAATTTGGATTCACACCGGGAAGATGCAGATCATTCCTGAATGCTCCGAAGGGAGCCCTGATGGACTAACGTCTTGGACCAATCTTTACGTGGTTCCAACCGGGAGTGTCAATGAATTGGATTATGGGAAGAAATTGGAAGACGTTTCGGGAGAACCCAATGCGGTCATGAGCTTGTCGAGCGGGATCTTTATCTCAGAATTGATAGGGACCACAGGACCCGACGGAAAAATAGGACCGGGCACGTACGACATCATCTTTGACGAGTGTCAAAATGAAAAGTTTGACCCAATCGATGGGATCATTGAAAAAGCTTTTACCGTAGAGTACACCGCGGGAGTCGTTCCTCCTCTTGATCTTACGAAAATGAAGGAGGATGCTGAAAAGGAAGCTGAACGCTGGGAAAAATACGAGAAGTGGGCAAGTAAGTTGTTTAAGTCTTCCAAAGTGATTGACGCCCATAACCCCAATGAGAAGATGGTGGATTTCCTGATGAGATCGGGTCTTCAAGATCCTCGGGATGCTGCACTTCTCCAGTTGGCTAATCAGGCAAAGCATTATAAGGGGATAGCAGCGGACCCGCCGGATCCCAATTTTCGGGAGATCGTTCCACTTGGAGCGAGACCGGCTCTCGATTTCCAAAGCAGTAATGCTGTGGACGTCGCTATGCAAAACCTAGCCAATGAGGTTACCAACGAGCAAGCAGTCACAAAGCAACTATGGGCACTCCTTGAAAAATATCAAGGGGCCCAAGCTAACGGAAGCGTTAACTGGGCAATGACTCATGTCAAGGCGCTCAACAGTAACATCGATTTGCTGCTGAACCAGATTCAGCGCACGAACCAGAGCATATCCCGTTTCAATCAGGCACTATCCACAGATCCTCGCCCGCTGACGCAAGCGATGGCAGATTTGGAGCAGTTGCGCACTCGAATCTACGATAGTGGGCTGACGGATGAGGAAGTCCGTCATCTGTTGGGATTAGGGTTCAGTGATGCTGAGATTGCAAAGTTTAAGGACGATTTTTCAAAGCAGGATTTCGCCTGGACAAAAAACGATATGCTCCAGGAAGGCTCCGCCATAATAGACGTTAATAACACGTTCGGTACTAATCTTGTAGCTTTCGGAAATCAAATCGTCAGCGTGATCAATCAACTGCTTCAGGACCCAACTCTTAATGATGAACAACCTGTTGCAAAGGCTGGCGGACCATATTCGGGGACTGAAGGGACGGAAATGACCTTTGATGGTTCCGCCTCGACGAGTCCGGTTGGAATTTCTAAGTATCAATGGGATTTGGATGGAGATGGCACCTTTGAAGATGCCGAGGGAATAACTGTAAAACACACATTTTCGAAGCCTTTCCACGGCTACATAGGGTTAAAGGTGACCGATGGAAAAGGTAATTCTAGTATCGATTATGCTGATCTTGTGATTTCAAACGTCAACCGTCCGCCAGTCATTTCCACAAGCGCTCCTGAGGGACGATTTGTAGAGCTTCATATTGGAGAAAGTAGTTCGTTTGCACTGACGGCCTCAGATGCAGACGGGGATCAGCTATCGGTGGAGTGGTTCGTGGATGGCGTTTCAAAAGGAGCACGAACTTCATTTAGCTACAACACAACTGCTACTGATGTGGGACTGCACAGGATTGAGGCTGTTGTTTCCGACACAAGTCCACTCGGGGGATCAACACGTATAGGCTGGACTGTTCAGGTGCTCAGACCATTGCCTTCGTCCATAGTGCTAAATCCAGCGAACAAGTCTTTGCGGGTAGGTGCTGAGCACACGCTGAAGGCGACCGTGCTAGACGATCAGAGCCAAGTGGTGAGGGGATTTGAAGTTAAGCTGAAAATAGAAGGTGTCAACCCGGGAACTTTGACCGCAACGACTGACAGCTCCGGGGTGGCTACATTTAGCTATGTCGGCGAACATGAGGGATCAGATACAGTGACGGCAACAGCAGCGCTACTCACATCAAATAAAGCTAATGTCTCGTGGATTTCGGCGGATAGCATTGCACCGGTGACTACAGCTTCGCTTTCTCCGGAAAAGCCGGATGGCCAAGATGGTAAATATGCCTCCCCGGTGACTGTCTCACTCAGTGCGAGTGATAATGACACGGGTGTTGCAGTAACTGAATACAGGGTAAACGGAGGAACTTGGAAGAATTATACAGGTCCTTTCTCCATTGGTACGGATGGAACATACTCGGTGGAATACCGAAGCAAAGACAACACAGGGAATGAGGAAACTGTAAAGTCTATTTCTTTTACAATCCTCTATCCAGTTGAGAACCCCGACACTGAAGCGCCAGCAACCACTGCGACCATTAATCCAACACAGCCGGACGGTAAAGAGGGTTGGTACATTTCGTCACCAGTAAAGGTTACACTAAGTGCATCTGATGACAAGTCGGGAGTCAAGGCGACACTTTTCTCATTAGATGGCGGTGATTGGAAGGATTACAGCTCCCCAGTGAGTATCTCTGCTGAAGGACAGCATAACTTTGAATACCGCAGCACTGACTATAAAGGGAACCAGGAAACGGTGAAATCCATAAGCTTCCGAATAGACACAAACAAACCTAATTTATCCTCGACACTAAATCCAGCGTCCCCGGATGGGGAGAACGGATGGTACGTAAGTCCGGTAATTCAGACGGTATCTGTATCGGACGGGGTTTCGGGTCTCTCCCATACAGATTACAGAATGGACAATGGAACTTGGCAGGCTTATTCGGACCCCATAAAGTTTAACACCGACGGAACCTATACGGTTGATGTACGGGCCGAGGATCATGCGGGAAATTCAACTTTACTTCAGACAGTTACCGTTAAAATGGACCGTGTAAAGCCGGTGACTACTGCTGTGGTGAATCCGTCAACGCCGGATGGAGCTGATGGGGACTACGCCTCAGATGTAAAAATTACGCTTTCGTCGGAGGATGGAGGCTCGAACGGTTCGGGCATTGCAAAATCAGAATACCGTTTAGACGATGAAATTTGGAAGACATATAGTGGGACACCGATAATAGTCTCTGCCACCGGAACCCACAAAGTGGAGTTCAGGAGTGTGGACAAAGCGGGGAACATTGAAGAGACAAAGAGTGTCTCTTTCGTCATCGACAAGACTAAGGCTCCCCAAGTCTTCTTCAATCCGCAGACGGGAGGACGGAACGTTGCCCTGCTTGAATCCGGGGCTACCGTTATCGCAACGTCTAGTTCGTACGACGGATTTCATACGCCACAAGCAATGCTAGATTACTCCATGGCATCATTGTATCCATGGGCTACTAGCAGTCTTACTAACCAGTATGTGAAATTTGCACTTGCAGGAAACAAGACTTTCCTGATAGACAAGGTACAAATCATGCCTCGAATCGATTATGCCAATCAGAGGGTCAAGGATTTCGAAATAGCTGTTTCCACGACGACCCCGGACAATTCGGCCTTTACAACTGTGCTGAAGGCGACAACGGCTGATAACGGGAAATTGCAGGATTTCGCACTTGAGAAGCCGGTTCTGGCAAAATACATCATGTATCGTCCGTTGAACACTCAAGGTAGCAGCACAGTCATCTCAACCCAGCAGCTAAAGGTCAACACCGGTCAGGAGGGCGGTAAAACCGTCCATTTTGACAACCTCACCTCCGTCGATACTGGAGCGACCATTGTGAGCTGGAACTGGGATTTTGGTGATAAACAGACGAGTACAGAGCAATCTCCAACCCATACTTATGAAGATCCGGGCACGTATAAGGTTACACTTACCGCAACAGATTCTAACGGCAAATCGGGCACTTACAGCTTGAATCAGACGGTATTCGAACCTGCGGTGGCGGATTTCTCTTATGAACCCGTGACGATAAACGAAGGGCAGTCTGTAACATTTACTGACACTTCCGCTCAGCCAAATGGAGGAAGTGAAGTTCAGAGAACCTGGAACTGGGGTGACAACACACCTGAAATCGTAAAGGACGGGGCAACTTCCTCAGCTTCAGTTGCCCATACGTTTAAGGACAATGGAGCTTACATGGTGAACCTGCTGATTTTGGATGACAAAGGGCAGGATGCCCGGCAGCAGAAAACCGTAACTGTCAACAATCTGCCCCCTACTGTCAACGTAACGGGCAAGCAGTATGTGAAGTCAGGCCAAAGCGTATCGTTTAACCCTACAATTAAGGATCCGGGAGGCGATACAGTCACCTGCAAATGGGATTTTGGTGACAATGCTAGTTCGAATCAATGTGCCGTAGCCCATATATATCCGACATTAGTGGACGGGGCAGAAGATAAGACCTACACGGCTAAGTTGACTGTGACAGATAAAGATGGTGCTTCTGTAACAATCACTACCGACGTAGTTGTTTACTCACCATATATCAACACCGGCTCAGCCATCACCGACAGTGATTTATACTTCAGCCGATACTGCGCGGTGGATAACGTGAGAAAACTACAGTTCACTTATGATGGGAATGTAGGTTTCTCCTTGACTACCCCACAACCGGTTTCAAAAGTTGGCTACGCTGATGGCTTAATTTTTGCACCGGATGGCGATCTTCTGTCAGGGGGAGGTAGCTATGTTTACAAGATCAACCGGGAGACAGGGGAATCGGTAAAACAGCCTGCAGGTGCAACCGCCTACCACCTTATGCTCGACAAGAGCGGCAAGAAACTTTGGGCTGCAGGTATACCTGGTTCTCTGATTGAGTTTCCGTTAGATCCAGTTTTTGGCCCAGGTACTGTCCATACGATTATCGGTGACGAGAACGCAGTAACCTCAGTGGCTTTCGATGCGGCAGGGAACGCCTTCTATACAAATAGCCGTGCTGACGGATACGGTACCTTTGGCAAGATTGACCTGACGACGTTCAAAACCACCCGTCTGCTTTCAAATGTGCAGGCGGCACACGGAATGTTCTTTGACAGCTATACAGGACACTTAATATTAGACGGTGGCAATCAATTGCTTCAGTTCGATCCAGTCACCGAAAAAGTGGTCTCAGTTTACACTTCCCCTGTTGGCGTAACGTTTGATCAGGGGGCAGCCGATGGAAAGGGACATATTTTAGTGGCTAGCAACTCCGGCCACTTGTTATTCCTTGATTATTCCAAAAGTAAGGAAGTGGGAAACCCGCATAACTTTACAGCGACTCCCTATGTGGAATCATGTATGGACGATGTGGCCCCGTTATCCGGATTTGGTTCCGTACCGCCAACTTCTATAGAGTTGACCCCATCTGTGGCAGATCATACAGTGGGAGACACCACTGAAATGAAGGCACTCGTCAAGGATGCCAAGGGTCACGTGGTTGCTGGTTATCCCGTCAACTTGAAAGTGACTGGAGCAAATGCCGGAACGTACACAGTCCTATCCAATGCGGATGGAATTGCAACTTTCTCTTACAAGGGAACTAATGGTGGAGAAGATACTGCAGTGGCCACTGCAGGGAAGGCGATTTCGGCCCCTGCTAAGGCAAAATGGAAATACCCGGCTACAGCCGTTAAATTGACTCCAGCCTCTGCGACACAAATTATTGGGGAGGAACATCAGTTGAAGGCCACGGTTTTCGACAGTCAGGACGCCCCAAAAACAGGAGTCACCATCAATCTGGAAATTACTGGAGTGAATACATCAATACTAACGGGTATAACGGATTCGAACGGAGAGGTAACCTTCTCTTACAAAGGAGGGAAGGCGGGAACAGACACGTTGACCGCTAAAGTTACAGAGGGGACGAAGGTAATTGCGTCTGACCCTGCTGAAGTTACATGGAAGCTCCGAGATTCGGAACCTCCTGTTACGACAGCAGTTGCCAATGCGGTAGATGGTCCTTCTGGAGGATGGTACCATTCCACAGTGACTTTATCTTTAACGGCATCAGACGATGTCTCTGGTGTCAAATCTATCGAGTACCGGATACCGGGTGGGGAATGGAATCTCTATACGGCTCCCCTTTCGCTCACTGAGAACGGTATCTACACGTATGAATACCGTAGCACCGACAACGATGGAAATGTGGAGACGGCGAAATCCATCATCGTGAATCTTGATAAGGCGGCACCTGTTACTCTGTACCATCTTGATCCTATTTTTTCAAAAAATAAATTGGGTCAGAGCTACATCAGTGGGTTCAATGTAAGTTTGCGAGCTTCTGATACTGGAGGATCAGGTGTTGATAAGACGTATTTTCGGATTAACGGTAGTTCCTGGCAGACTTATAATGGTTCCTTTATTGTGACCGCTGGCGTTACCCATACGGTGGAATACTATACCATCGATAAGGCCGGCAATGTCGAAGGGCCGACTAACAAAATGGATTTTGATCGAGGTGTTTTCACGGGAGCCGGCAAATACTAGTAATGGAGGATATTAGATATGGAACTGGAAAAAGTAAACTCTGAACAGCCGGCCAAAAAAGCCTGGGAAAAGCCAATTTTAGAGTCCTTAAGTATCGGCAAGACGGAATATTGGGAATTCAGGTGGAATGATGAAACCAACTTTTGGCAGAATGTGTGGGTAAGCATGAGCTAAAACTATCAATTTATCGTAGGAAAAGGAAGGAGCTCACCTAGGGGGGCACCTTCCTTTTTTGTTCAAGAAGCTCCGTTCACTGTCAGGATTGTATGATGTACACTACTGCATGTGCATTTTCTTTTTGATATTTTCTTGAAGTATTCAAGGTATGAGGTGTAAGATTTTAACTATAAATAACTTTATAAAATGAGGGATTAGCTTGAAACAATTTAATAACATTTATTGCGTTGGACGTAACTATGTCGAACATGCCAAAGAATTACAAAATGAAGTGCCGACTTCTCCGATGATTTTTTCCAAACCGACTCACGCCCTAATAGAAGCAACGGGTCAGGAAATTTCCTTGCCTGGGAATCGTGGGTCTATTCATTATGAAACAGAAATTGTGATTAGGATGGGCAGATCCTATGAAAAAGGATTAATAGTGGATGAAATGGTAGACAGTATGGCAATCGGTATTGACTTTACACTAAGGGATGTGCAAAGTGAACTTAAGAAAAAAGGGCATCCATGGTTATTGTCAAAAGGATTTCCGAATTCAGCTATTGTAAGCCAATTTATACCTTTCCCTGGAGTAGACGAAATGAAACAGATAGACTTTTCCCTTCTTAAGAACGGTGTTAAGGTGCAGCAAGGAAATATACAGAATATGATATTTGAATTACGGACTATAATAGATTTCATCGCACTTAACTTTGGTTTAGGAGAGGGAGATTTGATTTTTACCGGAACCCCAGAAGGTGTTGGCCCCATTAAAGATAGGGATCATTTAACACTATGTTGGGGAGACAACATTCTAGGAGACTGTCTGGTAAACCTAAATGAAACGAATCCGGGAGAAAACTGAAGACAATACCCCTTTAAAGGATTCCAGTTGGGTTGATCGTAACATGAATCAGCTTGTCCCTGTATCCTCACAAATGGCGTATAAGTATTTATGCTTCGGGGACGCTAAAAACGGTAGAATTGTATTATTTGCAGGGAGTGATACGTTATGATGCTTTGTGATTGGAAAGATTTTTCAACGGATGCAGATACCTATACGTTGGAAGATTTTGAAGCAACCATTGGCGACGAATTTGAAGCAATGATGTTTAAAACGAATGAAGAGATTCCGTCTTATATTTGGACCACAAATCATGTAGTAATTGTAAAAAAATATGAAAAACTTTTAACAGATATCTCCTTTGAAAAAATACCAAGAAACCCCATTTGTGAGTAATCATCTAATGTGTTTTGGATTCCATTAATTTTTTTATCCTTTTTGTATTATTGGAAAAAAGTTATATTCTTATTTTAAGGCCCATTACTTTTAGCAGTAAGGGCCTTTTATTATATACATTTACATAACAAAAATATAATATCCAATATTTAAAACTGCAAACAACTAATAAAAAGTTCTCACCTAAGTATGATAAAAAAGTACCCGGTTTATTGAAGAAGAAACTGTCTGATCAACATAAAGTTTGCACTTTCAATAACAACAAGGGTTTTTGAAACAGCAATCTTAGGAGGATTCTAAAGCATGGCAATTACCGAGAAAACAGCAGTTGGAGTACAAACTGTTTCTGAAACAATAAATGACCTAGTTTCAAAAGGGCAGAAGGCGTTAAAAGAATTTGAGGGCTTTAATCAAGAACAAATAAATAAAATTGTTCATGCAATGGTTTTAGCCGGTTTAAGTGAACATATGCGACTTGCCAAAATGGCAGTTGAAGAAACGGGTCGTGGAGTTTATGAAGATAAAATCATAAAGAATATATTTGCAACCGAATATATTTGGAATTCAATTAAAGATAATAAAACAGTTGGTGTCATTAGCGAAGATAAACAAACGGGCATAATTGAAATAGCCGAGCCGGTTGGAGTGGTTGCAGGTGTAACACCAACCACAAACCCTACATCAACCACCATGTTTAAATCGATTATTTCGATTAAAACCAGAAATCCCATTATTTTTGCCTTTCATCCTTCTGCACAAAAATGTAGCAGAGAAGCAGCTAAAATCCTTTTAGAAGCTGCAGTGAAGGCGGGGGCTCCAGAGAATTGTATACAATGGATTGAAGTTCCTTCTTTAGAGGCAACTAAAAGCCTCATGAATCACGACGGAGTGGCCCTCGTCTTAGCGACAGGTGGATCAGGGATGGTTAAATCCGCTTATAGCACAGGAAAACCGGCTTTAGGTGTGGGACCTGGTAATGTTCCTTGTTATATTGAAAAAACAGCTAAAATTAAGCGTGCTGTTAATGATGTAATCCTATCCAAGACATTTGACAATGGAATGATTTGTGCATCTGAACAGACCATTGTAGTGGATGAGGCCATATACGATGAAGTGAAAAAAGAATTTGCAGATAATAATTGTTATTTTGTTACACCAGAAGAAAAGAAAAAATTAGAAGGTCTTGTCATTAATGAAAATACTTGTGCTGTCAATGCTGATATTGTCGGTAAATCTGCCTATGAAATCGCATCATCTGCAGGTGTGAATGTACCACAGGATACCAAAATTCTCATTGTGGAATGTGAAAGTGTAGGTGAACCATTAACCAGGGAAAAATTGAGTCCTGTTCTAGCCGCCATTAAGGTAAAAGGAAAAGATGAAGGGTTCGATACTTGTCAGAAAATCCTTGAGTTTGGCGGGCTTGGACATTCTGCCGTTATTCATAGTAATGATGACGAGATTCAAAAAGAATTTGGTCTACGGGTAAGAGCTTACCGTGTCATACTAAATTCTCCTTCCACCCATGGAGGAATTGGTGATTTATACAATGCATTCATTCCTTCACTAACATTAGGATGCGGCTCATATGGTAAGAACTCAGTTTCCGCCAATGTCACTTCAGTTCATTTGTTAAATTTTAAAAAGTTAGGAAGAAGAAATAACAATATGCAATGGGTAAAACTTCCACCAAAAATCTATTTTGAACGGTATTCCACTCAGTATTTAGAAAAGATGGACCGTATTAATAAAGCCTTTATTGTTACTGATGAGGCTATGGTTAAACTGGGCTATGTAGATGTCATTAAATATCATTTAGAAAAACGAAGTGAAAGAGTCCAGATTGAAATCTTCTCGGATGTTGAACCCGATCCTTCAGATATTACAGTTTTAAAAGGTGCAGAACGCATGAGGGCATTTGATCCCGATACCATTATCGCTTTTGGTGGAGGATCTGCAATGGACGCTGCTAAAGGTATGTGGATGTTCTTTGAATATCCTGATACCTCATTGGAAGGCCCGAAACTTAAATTCCTTGATATTCGTAAACGGGCTTACAAATACCCTGAGTTGGGTCGTAAAGCACAATTTGTAGCGATACCAACAACTTCTGGAACAGGTTCAGAGGTTACTCCATTTACAGTTATTACGGATAAAAAGAACAATATTAAATATCCATTAGCTGATTATGAGTTGACACCGGATGTAGCTATTATCGACCCACAGTTCGTCACAACCGTACCAAAAAGTATTACAGCGGATACGGGTATGGATGTTTTAACTCATGCGATTGAAGCATATGTAAGTGTTTTAGCAAATGATTATACGGATGGTCTCGCCTTACAAGCAATTAAATTAGTGTTTAAATATTTACCAAGAGCTTATCGAGATGGCAATGATTTAGAGGCTCGTGAAAAAATGCATAATGCCTCAGCGATAGCAGGTATGGCATTTGCCAATGCATTCTTAGGTATTAATCACAGTTTGGCCCATAAAATCGGAGCGGAATTCCATATCCCTCACGGACGTGCGAATGCCATATTAATGCCGCATGTCATCCGATTTAACGCTAAGAAGCCAACAAAGTTTACTGCATTCCCTAGGTATGAATACTTTATCGCCGATCAACGTTATGCAGAAATAGCACGTATGTTGGGATTGAAAGCTTCTACCACCGAAGAAGGCGTTGAAAGTCTCATAACAGCAATAGTTAATTTAGGGAAAGAATTAAATATTGAAATGAGTATTGCAGCACAAGGTATAAGTGAACAAGAGTTTAAAGAAAAGCTTTCGTATTTAGCAGACAAAGCCTTCGAAGATCAATGTACAACGGCAAACCCTAAAATGCCACTTGTAAAAGAGCTTGAGGAAGTATATTTAAATGCTTTTAAAGGTGTTTAAATAGGTGGTATTAAAAATAAAAACGGAGCTGTTTTTTAGCTCCGTTTTTATTAAAACTCCATTAGAGGTGAGTAAGGATGGAACAATGGGAAGGATTTATAAAAGGTCAATGGACAAGAAGGGTAGACGTTCGGGACTTCATCATTAAGAATTACTCTCCATATGAAGGGAATGATTCCTTTTTAGCACCGGCTTCAGAAGCAACCCAAAAACTATGGAACAAGGTAATGGAATTGACGAAACAGGAACGGGAAAAAGGCGGAATCCTTGAAATGGATACTGAAATTGTTTCTACGATTACCTCTCATGGTCCTGGGTATTTGGATAAAGATATTGAAAGGATAGTCGGAGTTCAAACAGACAAACCTTTCAAACGATCCATGCAGCCTTTTGGAGGAATTCGTATGGCTAAGGCAGCATGTGAATCATTTGGGTTTACACTAAGCCCGGACGTGGAGAAAATTTTTACAGAGTACCGCAAAACCCACAATCAGGGTGTATTTGATGCCTATACAAAAGAAATGCTGCTTGCCCGTAAAGCAGGGATTATTACCGGATTGCCAGATGCCTATGGACGAGGACGGATTATTGGGGATTACCGCCGGGTCGCATTATATGGAATAGATTTTCTAATGAAAGAAAAACTAAAGGATTTCCAAAATACTAGTACTATCATGACAGAAGATAACATCCGTTTACGTGAAGAGCTTTCCGAGCAATATCGAGCACTTAATGAACTGAAACAGCTGGGAACTAGTTACGGTTTTGACTTATCACGACCTGCTCAAAATGCTCAGGAGGCTTTCCAATGGTTATATCTTGCCTATCTTGCTGCAATCAAAGAACAAAACGGAGCAGCAATGAGCCTTGGGCGTGTATCTACGTTCCTTGATATTTATGTAGAGCGGGATCTGCAAAATGGAACCCTAACTGAATCTCAGGTCCAAGAAATCGTCGACCATTTTATTATGAAGCTTCGAATTGTAAAATTCGCCCGTACACCTGATTACAATGAATTATTCAGTGGCGACCCAACGTGGGTAACCGAATCCATTGGAGGTATGGCACAGGATGGGCGCTCACTCGTTACAAAGAATTCTTTCCGTTTCCTTCATACACTTGATAATTTAGGCCCGGCTCCAGAACCTAATCTAACTGTTTTATGGTCAACGCGACTACCGGAAAACTTTAAGCAGTATTGTGCGAAAATGTCCATTCAAACCAGCTCGATTCAATATGAAAATGATGATATCATGCGCCCTGAATACGGGGATGATTATGGTATTGCCTGTTGTGTATCTGCCATGGAGATTGGAAAGCAGATGCAATTTTTTGGTGCACGTGCGAACCTAGCAAAAGCAATGCTATACGCCATAAATGGCGGTATGGATGAAAAACTGAAAATCCAAGTTGGACCTCAATTCCAGCCGATCACTTCAGAGGTATTACGTTTTGAAGAAGTGATGCAAAGATTTGATCAAATAATGGAGTGGCTTGCAGGACTATATATAAACACCTTAAATATCATCCACTATATGCATGATAAATATAGCTACGAAAGGATTGAAATGGCCCTTCATGATACGAAGATCCTTCGTACGATGGCAACCGGTATCGCAGGGTTGAGCGTCGTTGCTGACTCCTTGAGTGCTATTAAATATGGTGAGGTAAAAGTGATCCGCGATGAAAATGGATTAGCAGTAGACTTTGTAACCTCAGGAGATTATCCGAAATATGGTAACAATGATGAACGTGTGGACAGTATTGCTGTTGAAGTTGTGGAGCGATTCATGAAAAAGCTGCGCAAGCACCCAACCTATCGTGATTCAGTTCATACCTTGTCCATCCTAACCATTACATCTAATGTCGTTTATGGTAAGAAAACGGGTACAACGCCTGACCAGCGACGTGCTGGGGAACCGTTTGCGCCTGGTGCAAATCCAATGCATGGTCGAGATACAAAAGGGACATTGGCTTCTCTTGCATCGGTTGCTAAACTTCCGTATAGCGAAGCAATGGATGGGATCTCCAACACCTTTTCAATTGTCCCAAAAGCCTTAGGTAAGGAAGCAGAAGCTCAAATCCGTAATCTCGTATCCATTTTAGATGGATATGCCAATTTAACCGGACACCACTTGAATGTTAATGTTTTAAACAGAGAAACATTAATGGATGCAATGGAACATCCAGAGCAATATCCACAATTAACGATTCGGGTTTCTGGTTACGCAGTAAACTTTATTAAATTAACAAAAGAACAACAGCTCGATGTAATAAATCGTACGTTCCACGAATCTTTATAATGGAACTGGGAGCTACCTAAATTTTTATGTAGCTCCTAAACCTTTTGAAAGGGGACATCAGCTTGCTTGGAAACATCCATTCAATTGAAACTCTAGGGACAGTCGACGGTCCGGGAATCCGTTATGTTGTGTTTACACAAGGCTGCCTGTTACGATGCCAGTTTTGCCATAATGCCGATACATGGGAGATAGGCGCGGGCAAAAAGATGTCCGTATCTGAAATCATGAATGATGTCATCACCTACCTCCCTTTCATTGATTCTTCCGGCGGCGGCATTACGGTAAGCGGCGGCGAACCATTGTTGCAGATCCCATTTCTCATCGAGTTGTTTAAAGAGTGTAAAAAGAAGGGGATTCATACAACGATTGATTCTTCCGGCGGTTCCTTTCACCATTCGCAAGTATATCTTGATCAATTGGACGAACTTTTACGTTATACTGATCTTATTTTACTTGACTTAAAACATATTGACCGGGAAAAGCATTTGAAATTAACGGGAATGACCAATGACCATATTAAAGAATTTGCAAGGCTGTTATCAGACAGGAAAATACCAATTTGGGTGCGTCATGTCTTGGTACCTACCATAACAGATGATGAAGAGGATCTTGAAAGACTTGGCGAATACATTGGAACATTGGAGAATGTTGAAAAGGTAGAAATTCTGCCTTATCATAAACTAGGCGTATACAAGTGGGAAGCGCTTGGCCTTGAATATCCATTACAACATATTGTGCCTCCTTCCGATCAACAAGTTGATTATGCCTATCAAAAGTTAACCGCACACATCAAAAATAATTAGCAAGGATTTTTACCGAGTATGTTAAAGTACTTAATAAAAATCGATACAGAGAAAGTTTTTTCACAACAAGGGGAAGCAAATGACAACGAAAACATATATCAATGAGTGGATGCAAGCCTTACAACTGGAAATAAATTATTTGAAAAAGTTTGGTGGAAGCCGATTTATCATTACCAACGGACGCTTGTTATCAAATGAGGAATCATACAACTATTATTTTGACACCGCTATCTCATTACGGATTCCGGTAGGTTCGGCGATCAAACTCGAATGGGGTGCCATGAATAGCAAAGGAAAGGTCCTCTCCTCCGAGGGGAGAGGGATCATTCTTTCTTTAGAGAAAGGTTTTGGCGACCTAATCCCTGATGCTTTTTTATTGCATGATCCGTGGGAACTGCTGGAACACTTAATCGAACGCTTGGACGAAATCAAAAAAAACAAGCAAAAGCGAGTCAGAGTGAAAAGATTAATGAATCCTTCCAAGGATACCAAGCATCCTATTGAAAAAATTAAAAGTAATGTCCATGAATTAGTGTTACGTTCAAAATATAATCCAGTTACATTCGTCTGGGGACCGCCCGGAACTGGTAAAACTTATACCCTGGCTAGAACAGCAGCCAATAAATATTTTCAGCAGAAAAAAGTGCTAATTTTATCACATAGTAATCAAGCTGTGGATGTTTTGATGAGTGAGTTGACAGATTTTATTAAAAAAAAACACCGATTTCGAGAAGGAGATATACTTCGTTATGGGGGAAATAATGGAGATGCTCTTGTAAACCATCACGAAATTACCACTGGAGGGCTCATTGAAAAACAGGTTCCCTTTCTCTCACAGGATCGCATGAGGTTATTAGAAGAAAGAACCAACTTAAAACAAGATTTAGCCAATTCTTTTAGTAAACGGGATTCTGATCATGTAATGGAGCTTGAACTTCAAATTGGTAAGCTTTTTGAAAAAATCCGCAAGAAAGAAGTTCAATTAGTAAAGGATGCGTTCATTGTCGGAGCAACGCTGGCAAAGGCAGCCAGCGACAGTGCTATTTATGAACAAGAATATGATGTTGTGATCCTCGATGAAGCAAGTATGGCGTATATTCCACAGGCTGCTTTTGCTGCTGCAATCGGAAAGAGAGTCATTATTTGCGGGGATTTCAAGCAATTGCCCCCAATTGCTTCAAGCAGGGATCCTCTGGTGGCCAAATGGCTTAAAGAGGATGTGTTTCATCATGCAGGGGTGGTGGATTCGATTAATGATGGGGAACTCCATCCACAACTATTTTTGCTAAAAGAACAACGGCGAATGCACCCGGATATTTCTGCTTTTACGAATCGTTATATTTATCATTCACTTGTTGGTGATCATCAAAGTGTCTATAAAAATAGAAATCAGATCGTCAGCCAAGCACCCTTAAAAGATCACGCTACCGTTCTCGTGGATACTAGTTTCACAGGTTTACATTGTTTAAGTGATAAAACAACCAATTCCAGATTTAACCTATTGCAGTTATTAATGTCTTTTCAATTAATTCATGAAGCATACCTGGATGGAACCAAATCGATTGGCTATGTGACACCATACCGGGCCCAGGCAAATCTTATGGAGTCACTTCTTGAAGAAATCTATAGGGACGAGTGCCAAAAAGCTGATATTATAGCGGCAACTGTCCATCGATTCCAGGGAAGTGAGCGGGATGTAATGATCTTCGATACCGTAGATAGTGCTCCTCAACAAAGGCCTGGTATGTTATTAACCGGCAAAGACAGTGAGCGATTGATTAACGTGGCTATTACTAGAACAAAAGGGAAATTTCTACATGTCAGCAACAGAAATTTTATTGAAAAGCATATTTTTCAAGGCAAAACACTAAGACAGCTTGTTGATCACCAGGTACGGAATAAACAATCCATTACTACAAAAGAAATTGGTTCGTGGGTTCAAAATCAACATTCAAAGTTAAGGTGGATTCATGCGATTAAATTGGAAGCAGTTTTTCGGGATTTGAATTCGGCAAGGGGATCCATTACCATCTCTTTGCCGGTAGGAACGAATTTATCTGATGAATGGAAAGAGCAGTTATTAAACAAAGGAAAACATTTGAAAGTGACTGTTATTTCCGATCAAGAAAGGGATTTTTCTGACGAGTTGCTTAAAGTCCAGTTTCCATTTCCGTTTGTCATGATTGACGAAAAGGTTTTATGGCTGGGGCTTCCACTAGAAGGTGCAATAGATATCCGCCCCCCTTATATAGCGGCAAGACTTTGCTCTAGAAATGTGTGCGAATACTTGTTAAAACAATTTATTTAGCAGGAAAGAATATTCTCTATCAAACTGTGAAAAAACCTTTGAATTAAATTAATAAAAACAGGCTCAATGGGAAATACTTGAGCCTGTTTTTATAGATTTGCTTACATTCTATGTGTGTCTAGAAATACTCTTTGTGCTGCAAGTACCCCAACTCCTGGTTCGAATGAGTAGTTGAAGTCCTGCAAACCGGCTTCAATTAGGGAAACCGCTTGGAGAATATCACTAGGGAAGCAGTAGCCCATGTGACCAAAACGGAAAATCTTACCTTGAAGATGTCCGAGGCCACCGGCAAAGTCTAGATAGTATTTTTGCTTTAAGTGACTGAGGAACAAAGGAAGTTCCAATCCTTTCGGAGCCCAAATCGCAGTTATGGTAGGAGAGGCGTATTCATCACTAGTTAAGAGTCCAATTGAGAGTGCTTTCATGGCGCTCCTTACCATATTCTTCATTAGTTCGTGACGGGCGATTGTTTGTGAAAACCCGCCTTCTTCTTCAATTAAATCACAAACAGCTGATAGGCCGAAAATGAGTGAAATAGCAGATGTATTAGGAGTCATCCCGTTTTCAGCCCAATCTCGATAGCTTAACAAATCCAAGTAATAGGAGGATGTATGGTTCTTCTCAATGACTCTCCATGCCTTTTCACTTATGCTTAATAAGGAAAGACCAGGAGGAAGCATCATTGCTTTTTGAGAACCGGTTACTAGAATATCAATGCCCCATTTGTCCATTTCGGCAGGTGCTCCGCCAATACAACTAACGCCATCGACAATAAATAATGCATCTGAATATGTGCGAACGACTTCTGCTAATTTTTCGATTGGATTCAGGATTCCTGTTGATGTCTCATTGTAGGTGGCAAAAACAGCTTTAACATTTGACAGCGGTTTTAGAAATTGAATTAAGTCTTCCTCCGTGCATGCATCGCCCCAATTTTTCTCCAGCTTATGTACCTTGAAACCATATTTTTCGCAAATCGAGACAAAATAGTTCCCAAAAGCTCCAACAGTGATAACAACTACTTCTTCACCTGGGGACAGGATATTAACAACTGCAGCTTCCAATGCAGCCGTGCCACCTGAAGGAATCAACAAAATTTCTTGATTAGTACCAAATATCGGTTTCACACGTTTAGTTGTTTCACGGTATAATTGGACAAACTCCTCTGTTCGATGGCTGATCATGTCATGGTCCATGGCAAGCTGAACCTTTTTAGGAATTGGGGTTGGTCCTGGATGTCTTAAAATATTAGGATACATAGCTTTTCCCTCCAAACGTAAAACTAACTTCATCATCCATTATAACTCATTGGAAATCTTTTACTAAGAGAAATGAATTAAGGATCATTTATGAAAGAAAAAAGGATTGCCAAGGTTTAAAACCCTGACAATCCCTTTTAACTACACCAAAGTTTAAAAATTCTAGGTCATACCTGATCGTGATATTATTGCGGTCTAAATGAAGAGTTTTGAAAACCTTGATAATGAGTGGTTTGCACACCTGGATTAACAAAGTGCTGGGGTTGGATTCCGCCGAATCCAAATTGTCCCGACAATTCTTGTTCAAGTCGGTTACATTCAGCAATCACTTCATTACATCTTTGAATGGCTATCTCGTGGCCTTGCAGACTTTGTTGAATAGTCTGTACAGCCATTTGTTCCCGTTGTAACATTTGATTAATCATTTGGATGTTTTGTTGTTCATTTTGAAGCATTTGCTGGTATTGATGATTGCTCTGTTGAGTTTGTTGAATCAATTGTTGGGCAATTTGTCGGCTTTTTTGCAAGTGAGTAAGTGAATGTTGCATTGTATCCATCTATAGACCCCCATTTGTTTTTTGTTTATTAGGTTGAAAATCAACCCAAAAATAGATTTTGCAAAAGGGGAGCTGTTCAGTCAGTTTATAATTACCATTTTAATCAATACATAAAAATCATTATCATGATCGAATGATATACATTAATGAATATTTTTTATGAGTAACAATATTGCTCAGCCATAAAACTGGAACTTTTTTATAAGCCCTATTTAATCCAATCGCAAGAAAAGGTAACTACATACATATAACAAAATATTCGACATAATTCGAGAATATTTTTCAAAAATGATTGACCCAGGAAGAAAAACACCTAATAATTAAGTGTATATTTTGTGTGAACTAGAGCAGATCGAAAGGAAAGATTGTCATGGATACTCATAAACAAATAGAAAGTGGTTCAAATCAGCTGGACATTATGGAGTTTAAAGTTGGTGTAAACACCTATGGCATAAATGTATTGAAGGTAAGAGAACTAGTGGAAGCCCGTCCCTTTACTCCAATTCCTCTTTCTCATCCATATATTATGGGAGTCAGTGAATTAAGGGGAAGAGTTCTTCCTGTTATTAATTTATCGAAAGTTCTCGGTTTGCAAAACCACCAATTCGATGGTACTTGTAAATGGATTATTACTGAAATGAATCAGCAGGTAGTAGCATTCCAGGTAGACACTGTTAATGGGATTCGCCGATTAACATGGGAGAATATTGAAACCCCTTCAAATACATTTCATAATGATGCGAGCTTGGTAGTAGGGATTGTAAAACTTGAAGATAATATTACACTGCTGTTGGACTTTGAGAAAATTCTTACTGAAATTAACCCAGCAACTGGTATTAATGAAACCCGCATTGGTAATATAGAACCAAAAGTGGCTAGAGACAAAAAGCATATTTTGATTGCAGAAGATTCATCGTTCCTTATCGAACTAATTCAAACTAGTATTCAGAAATCAGGATACCAGCATGTTACCATTAAGTCGAATGGGAAAGAAATGTGGGATTACCTTGAAGCAATGGTTCAAACTAAGGGTGATCGAGTTTTAGAAGAGATTGATTGCTTAATTACCGATATTGAAATGCCTCAAATGGATGGTCTCCACTTAACGAAACGCGTGAAAGACCATGCCATTTTAAAAGAACTACCAGTGGTTATTTTCTCATCTTTAATTACAGAAGATTTGCGCCACAAAGGAGAAAGTGTAGGAGCGAATGCACAAATATCCAAACCAGAGATTGAAGCATTAGTAAATATTTTGGACTCATTATTATTAAAATAAATTAATTTTAATAAATACCCAACTTAAATCACCTATTTAGGAAAGAACAGCTGACTAGGAGGCAGTAAAGCCAGATGCTGCGAAAAAAAGCAGTAGCTGAATATATAGAAGCAGCTAAGAATGTCCTCCATCGTAATGTCCCAGTGAAAACAAAATAGTTAGAGAGCGTATACCAGATATCGTTTTTGAACGATATCTGGTATTTTTTTGGCTTTGGCAATGTTAAAGAATACTGTTGATTTTAAACCCTGTTGATAGGAGCGGAAGGCACGAAGATTCCTCGAAAATGCTAACGCATTTCCTTCGTGCGTGGGCGGAGTCAAGGAAGCAATTCAATGTCCTGTGGGAGTACGGTTCTGGAGAGACCCCGCAGGCGCAAGCGCCGAGGAGGCTCGCCGAAACGCCCACGAACCGCAAGTGCCTGGAGCGGAAATCAACATACATGTTCAACAGAGCCTTGGCTTTAAATAATTTTTTTACATAATATTTTTTAAGTTTTATTTAAGGTTGAGGTGATAGGATGCTATTAATATATTAAAGGTGAGAGAGGCATAAATGTGAAAGGTAAAGTTCTTGCGGTTTTATTTACTATAGGGATCCTGGTCAGTGTAAGCTATGTTCAGGCACAAAAACCAAATCTTACAACAAAAACAACGAATTCTAGCGATAAAAATACAGAAAATATCCTAGAAGTAAAAGAGGTTTCCACTACGGTTTCCAATTCAGATGCAACTCAGGAAAATGAAGTCCAAAATCAAACGAAAACACAAGTTCTAAATCAGAACGGAAAAATTGTCATTAGTGGGGTAGCACACATCCAACAGCTGCCTGAACTACCGCGGGGATGTGAAGTAACCAGTCTAGCAATGCTTCTCCAATATGAGGGAGCTTCAGTTGATAAAATGACTTTGGCAAAAGAAATAAATACAATTCCATTCCGTGATCAAAGTGGATTGCATGGGAATCCAAATGTGGGATTTGTAGGGGATATGTACTCGTTTGATCAACAGGGCTATGGAGTCTACCATACTCCGATTGCAAATTTGGCAGAGAAATTTCTACCAGGTAGAATCATAGATTTAACGGGTAAAGGTATAGATTCTGTATATAATATGATTAATCAAGGATCTCCTGTGTGGGTTATAACAAATTCTAGATTTACCTCGCTCCCTCAAAGCGAATTCAGCACTTGGAATACACAAACGGGGAGTGTTCAGATAACTTATAGAGAGCATAGTGTGTTAGTAGTTGGTTATGACAATCAATATATATATATAAATGACCCGTTATCAGATCAATCGTACAAGTCAGTTCCAAGGGTCAGTTTCGAAGCCTCATGGGTTCAAATGGGGCAGCAAGCGGTAAGTTATCAGTAGTGATGGTGTGAATGCCATCGCTTTTTTTCTCTTCAAAGGATATGATAACAATGAGGTGATTAGAATTTGACAATAATTTTTTGGATCATCATCATTGCTTGTTTTGTCTTTAGCTTTGTTGGTTTGATTTATCCAATTATCCCGTCAGTATTACTGATATGGGGAGGGGTTATTCTATATCATTTTGGTATTAACCCGGATGAAGTTTCCTGGATCACCTGGACCATGCTTGGGCTATTGACCATTGTTTTATTCTTGGCAGATTATTTAGCAAACCTCCATTTTGTTGATAAAGCGGGGGGGTCTATTTGGGGGAAGCGGGCCGCAACCATTGGGTTAATAGTTGGCGGCTTTGTGATTCCTCCATTTGGAATTATTATCGTCCCTTTTGCATTGGTGCTTTTGGCTGAAATCGTGCAAAAGAAATCCTTCCTCGAATCCGTTAAAGTGGCGTTTGCCGTCTTAATTGCCTTTTTAAGCGGAACCGTGGCGAAAGTGCTGATTCAATTGATAATGATTGCCGTGTTTGTGGTTGATGTGATTTTTTAATAACGGGTATAAATAAAAAAGAGTGGATCCACTCTTTTTTATTTTATATTCTTAATTCAATTAACGGCCGCGTATATTTTTGGATAAAATAGTTTCCTAACAATAAACATAGCCCTAATGAAAATACAATCAGCATCAGGTATTGATTGGCCAGATTATTTAACGTATCGTCAGAGATAATAACTTGGATTGTTTTTATGATAAATCCATGTAATAGATAGATATATAATGTTCTTTGGCCAATGTCTGTCATTTTAAATCCTTTTGTCGGTACCATTGCTAAAAATCCATACATAACAATGACTGTTAGTATATATTGCGATGCACGAATAATCCCATTTGTAAGTCCAATTCCTTTTACATCTAAATTAGCATAAGAAGTATCACCCAGTAGCCACGGAATGGCATCCTTCGGAAAAAGGAAAGCAAACAATACCATGGTAATAAGAAGGACTGTAAATCCAATAATAGTGGAATGCTTTACTTTTTTAACTACCTTCAAATGCTTGGAATCCAATAAAAATCCAAAGAGGAAATACGGAAAAAACACAAATGTTCTTGAGAGCGAAAGATAACTGCCTATCTGGTCAAAATAGCCAATCCCGATACCGATGAAAACTGCTATACCTAATCCAACCCATTTTAATTTTGAGAAAGCATATAGAAAAAGATTCCAATAGAACAAACTTAGTAAGAACCATAATGTCCAGTGGGGGTGTAAAAGGTCAATTTTAAGTGTGGATTCTTGCCCCAACACATAATAAAAAATAGAATAGACGAACTGGAAAATCAAATAGGGTATCAGGACTCTCTTAACTGTTTTTATAAAATTACCCTTTTTATGAAATCCTTTTGAGAAATACCCAGATATAAATATAAAGGCTGGCATATGAAAAAGAAAAATAACTGAATATAGTGTAAAAAGAATCTCATTGTTGTCTTTTAATGGACTAATAACATGTCCAAAGACCACCAAAAATATCAAAATAAATTTAGCGTTGTCAAAATAAAGACTCCTTTTTTTAGAGGAATCCATATTTATGAACACCTCCAGATTCGATTTTTATTGCCATTCAATGGTTTTACCCTCTTTACTTTACTAGATGAATATTACAAATCTATAATAGAAACTTTAAAAAAACCTTAAGAAAAACCCTTTTGACGTAGAAAACGCAATGCAAATAGCCCGAGCTCAGTGTATGGTATAAGTGGTCGTCAAAAAATCAGAAAAAATATTTAATTCACACTTTACTTATTGGTTTAATTGGAGTAATATTTAGGTAATACAATCAAATGAAAAATAGTCGATTGGAAACCCAAAGGCTTCGTTACGCTTTACGCGTATACGGAGCCTTTTTGTTTCTTATTAAGAAAACAAAACCAATGAAGGATCTGGAAGGAGGGTGACATAAATGTCAGCTCAAGAGGTGAATGTGGTGCCATTATCTACTACAAAAACACACTATTCCTTCGATTCCAGCCACTATCTCAATTTGCCGGATTTACAATTTTTTGCTTGGTGTAACCAAAAATATCAGATCAATAGAGGTGTTTATAATACGATTGAACAATGGTTTTATGACTATGGGGTTGTGCACATTCATAACCGGAGAATTCAAATGTTGGCATTTTTAGAATTTGTTACGGAAGAAAGACATGGGCAAATCCAAGAAAAAATACTCCGTTTTGGTCATGGCGGGCTTACCAAAAAATTAAATGAATTTATAAATAATTAAGGAAAGTGAAATGAATTTCTAGATGGAAAAGGAGTGTTTTTGGGTGGGAAATATACTTAGGAATGCTGTGGAAAAAAAGCGGAGAAAAATAATTGAAAAATTGATTGCATTTGATGTTTATGAAAAAGAAGATCATTTTCTTTATGAGTTTTCACTAACAGAGCTAGAACATGAATATAGAAGGTTTCGAGCGCTAAACCATCCTCATACTAATTTTAGTTCTATTCATTTGACTAATAAGGAGAATGTAATAGAAGAGTAAACGCAGAATCATTCAATATACCCGACTATTGTCGGGTATATTTTTTAAAATCAGGGCAAATTAAATATGTGATAATTTCAAAAAAAGTTCTATTGATATTTAAAAAATTCCCTACATTATCACACAATATTATTTAGGTACATGATGTTAATTTAATGAGGAGTATAGATGATGAAGAAATTATTGATAGTTGTTTTGGCAGTAGGTTTATTTATTACGCCAATTTTTACTAGTGCCCATGTGAAATGGTTCACAGATGTTGCTCCACATAAAGAAACGATTGAGCATATTTTGTCGCCTCTGTTTATTTTTCTGGCACTAATTGCAGCCGTGGTATTAGCAATATTACCTCTCCTTATACCAAAGATTGCTGAATCACAACTAATGCAAAATTGGGACCAAAAACTTTCAGGTCTGCGGAAATACTCCAGATATTTATTAAAGTATGGTACAGCGCTAGCATTAATAATCCAAATTAGTAATGGTACTATTTTTGCCCCTGAGTTGCATGTTACCCAATCCATCATTGTCATCCTAACATGGTTGGCAGTTGTTTGTTTGCTCATTCCACACCATTTGGCAACAAAAGCGGGAGCACTGGTATTGTTGGGCATTTTTATTTATATTACCATGCAACACGGAATCTTCTATATGCTCGATTATGGATTTTACGTAGCCATTATCGGAGTTTTACTAGTTGGAAATACCAAGTTTGAAAAAGTCGGTTTTCCATTTTTATATCTCGGGACAGGATTATCCTTATGCTGGGTGGCAGTAGAAAAATGGGTTTATCCGGATATGTCTCTTGATATCGTAATCCACCATCATGTACCAACATTCGGATTTGAACCTACTGTTTTCATTACTATGGCAGCATTTATTGAATTTGTAGTGGGATATTTACTTGTGGTGGGTATTTTAAATAGAGTGCTTGGATTAGTGGTAACCATTATTTTTGTCTTGACCACCATGTTATTTGGAGTAACTGAAGTGATTGGTCATTTTATGATTCATATTGTTTTAATTATCTTTATTATTGAGGGAGTTTCATTCTATACTCCTCCCATTAAAATCCATAAAACTAAGACAGATCAATTTATATTTGTGTTTCTAAATTTTATTTTTGTTTTGGCAACATATATTTTAATATATTACCGCTTTGGTGCATGATTGTATCATTCAAACGTCATTTCTAAAAAATAAAGAGGTGAACTTTTTATTTTAGTCCAATCGCTTTAAAAAGGACTAAGTGTCAAAAATGTAGTCCATATAAATAATCTAAATAATAATTCCATATCCACTCTCTCCTTTTTTGAAGTATTATATAATTTGTTTGATCCGTGATAAACGGATGCTGTGTACAACTTTATTTTCATCTTTTAACGAAAGAAGCTGTTCCTTTAAGTTTAAGGAATAAACACGGCCTTTCAGAGTATTCAAAGCACCATTATTAAAATAATCAATCGTAATCTGTCTGTTTTGGGTCAGCATTTTTAAGTACATTTTTTACATACTCCTTTTAATTGAATTTACATCCTCATTATAGGATTAAGAATTTAAGAACTAATGAAGTGGGTGTAAAAAATATGTAAAATTGGAGTTCAATGAATGGAGCCAACCGATTTTGTTCGATTGGCTCCACGTGTTTGTTATATTTTTTTTGAATCTAATAGATAACTGTGGTGTTGCCCACGCTTTTGCCATTGCCATGAGTGATGGGCAATACCTAACATCATTAACGCTGCCACAGCAATACCAGCATATAAAAAAAATCCAGTAGCGTATGTTCCGGTGAGTTGTTTTAATGATCCTAGTAAATTGGGGATTAAAAAGCCTCCAACTCCTCCAGCAGCCCCTACAATTCCTGTAATAAATCCTATTTCTTGTTTAAATCGCTGCGGAACGATTTGAAAGACTGCCCCGTTCCCCATCCCAAGGCTAAACATCCCCAAAAATAACATGAAGGTAACCGTCATTAAAGATGGAAGCAGACCCACCCCAAACATGGTAATAGCTACTCCTAAAAATAAAAAAGTGAGAAGGCGAACACCACCAATCCGGTCCGCAATAAATCCGCCAACAGGTCGAAAAAAACTTCCTGCAGCCACGCAAAGTGTGACAAAGTCACCCGCAGTTACTTTGGATAAACTATATTGATCCACAAAAAAGATGCTTAGAAAACTCGTTAAGCCGACAAAACCGCCAAAAGTTACACTATAAAAAAAGCAAAAAAACCAAGTATCTTTTCGTTTAAAAACGTTGAAATATTGACCAATCGTTTTTGGCTGTGTTTGAAGAGGCGGATCTTTTGCAAGAAAAACATAGATCATAAAAACGATGATCAAGGGGATGATTGCCATTCCAACCACATTGTGCCACCCGTACTGCTCAGCAAGACGTGGACCAAATAAGGTCGCGAGAAGTGTCCCACTGTTACCCGCTCCAGCAATCCCCATGGCTAATCCCTGTAAGTGGGGCGGATACCATCGGCTTGCCATAGGAATGGCAGCAGCAAAACTTGCACCTGAAACGCCAAGGAGGATGCCAATCAAATACAATTCCGTTAATGAATGCCCGAATAACAATGCCCAAACTAACGGAGCAGTAGTGACAACCATACCACCAATTGCCGTTTTTCGAGGCCCGATTCGATCTGTTAAGTAGCCAAGAATTAATCGAAAAATGGATCCGCTTAATATAGGGACAGCCACAATGAATCCTTTTTGCGAGGGTGAAAGGTTAAAATCCTTGGTAATGTATACCCCTAATGCTCCAAGCAAAACCCAAATCATGAAGCTGACATCAAAATATAAAAATGATGCTAATAATGATGGGGCATGCCCACTCTTTCGAAAGTCTGATAGTTTCATCCACTTTGCTCCTTTCACCTACACTTTTTCTTCCTTTGTCAAACAAAGAGTAATCACTTTTAATTTGTCTGTCAGCAATTGTGTTAAAGAACCTTACACTCTTTTTCGTAACCAGTTTTGTATCGAGAAGGATGCAAAGTGAATTTACTGCGTCAGCAAATATGACAAGTTTAATTTCTTTTTTGAAATCGTGTGGAATAATGGAGGAATCTTAGGGGGTGTATCAGTGGATCAACAAAATTCTGTATTGGTCGAACATGAAAATACTCACGAGGTAGTTACAGAACAAACCTTTCATACGCAATGTCCGTTTTGCAGTATGCAATGCAAACTCAAATTAGTAGAGCAATCTTCGGGCGATGAAACAAAATACAAGGTAACTGGCCAAAAAAACCCATGCAGTGAAGGCAGAATGTGTATCAAGGGCATGTATGCCCATCAACATGTCTTTAGCAAAGAACGTCTAAAATACCCATTGTTAAAGGTAAATGGAGAGTTTGTTCGAATTTCCTGGGAAGATGCATTGTGTCAGATTAAACAACATTTTACCGACATTCAGAAAGTGGATGGCAATCACAGCATTGCTGTGTATGGGAGTGCCTCCCTTACCAATGAAGAAGCCTATTTATTGGGGAAATTTGCAAGAGTAGCCCTGAAAACGAAGTACATTGATTATAATGGCCGGTATTGCATGTCTGCAGCTGCGACTGCAGCCAAATTAACTTTTGGAATCGATAGGGGATTTACAAACAGCCTTGATGAAATACCTTTCACTGAATGTATCATTTTGGCTGGGACCAATCTTGCTGAATGCCAACCAACCATAATGCCATATTTTAAAAATGCTCAAAAAAATGGAGCTTCTATTATAGTGATAGACCCAAGGGAAACACCGACTACCAAAATGGCTGACTTGCATATTAAGCTTAAACCGGGTAAGGATGCAGCGTTGGCAAATGGGTTATTAAAGGTCATTTTGGAAGAAGGTATTGTGGATGAAGGGTTTATAAAGAATCGTGTAAATGGCTTTGATGAGGTAAAAGAATATATTTCAGCTATAGAGATGAGAGAAATTGAAAAAGTGACCGGTGTTGCAGGTGAGGAAATTAGAAAAGCTGCTTTGATGTTTGGTAAAGCCAAAACTGGAATGATATTAACGGCAAGAGGCGTGGAACAACAGACAGATGGGACCATGGGGGTGCGCGGTTATCTGAATATTTTGCTTTCAACCGGTAAAATTGGCAAGCCTTTTTGCGGTTATGGAGCCATTACAGGACAAAGTAATGGACAAGGAGCAAGAGAACACGGTCAAAAAGCAGATCAACTGCCTGGTTATCGCTTAATTGAAAATGAGGATGATCGAAGCTATATTGCAGAAGTATGGGGAGTTGAGAAGGATGAGTTGCCAAGAAAAGGGGTATCTGCAGTTGAAATATTCGAGAAAATGGATGAGGGTGAAATCACTGGCTTATTTTTAATGTGCTCAAACCCAATCGTCTCTAGTCCCAATGCCCATTTTGTCAAAAAGGCGATAAAAAAATTAAAATTTTTCGTTGCTGTAGATTTATTTATTTCGGAAACAGCCAAGTTAGCCGATTTAATTTTGCCAGCATCCTCCTATTTAGAGGATGAGGGGACGTTAACGAATGTGGAAGGAAGAGTAACCTTACGGGAAGCTACCTATCCATGTCCCGGAGAAGTAAAGCATGATTGGCAAATCATATGTGAAATTGCAAGAGCTCTTGGAAAAGGTGAGTATTTTGCTTTTTCATCACCTGAAGAAATTTTTAATGAATTAAGGGTAGCAAGCCGAGGGGGACAATCAGATTACTATGGTATCACCTACGATCGAATAAGAACTACAGGCGGTATTCTTTGGCCGTGCCCGGACCTTGTCCACACGGGAACAAAGCGACTGTTTGAAACCCGTTTTGCTCACGAGGATGGGAGGGCAAAAATGATCATCGTACCGAACCATCAAAATGTTCCAAAAGAACAACCCAATTTTGAATATCCTATATTTTTAACAACCGGCAGGGTATTAGCACACTACCTCACAGGTGTTCAAACGAGAAAAAGCCCGTCATTGGTGGCCCGTAATGGAGAAGCCTTTATGGAAATTCATCCAGAAACGGCGATGAAATATAACCTTTCTGACAAGGCATTAGTAAAAATTAGCTCCAAAAATGGAAGTATTATAGTCAGAAGCCGATATACGGATGGAATTCGAAAAGATACTGTGTTTGTTCCATTTCATTGGGCTGACACTCAAAATGTTAATCTTTTGGTTTCAAGTGAATTAGACCCATTTTGCAAAATGCCGGGGTTTAAAATGACCGCTGTCAATGTTAGACCCCTAGTTAGAAATACACCAATATAATAAAAACCCTGGCCAATTGGTCCTGGTTTTTATTATTGTTTTTTGAAAATTAAAAAAATACGTAAGAATACCTGACATGTTTCGAAAATTTCATTTTTACCTGTGCTATAGTTTGTGAATAAACTTACTAAGGGGTGGGACTACAATGGAGAGGAAAAAGTTAATTCTGGTTGGCAATGGAATGGCGGGTGTCAGAACGATTGAGGAAATCTTAAAGCTCGCTAGGGATTCATTTGAGATCACGATCATTGGAAACGAGCCCCATCCGAATTATAACCGAATTCTCCTTTCAAAGGTTCTGCAGGGGGATATGGAAGTGACGGATATTACACTTAATGATTGGGGCTGGTACCAAGAGAACGGAATTGAATTGATTACAGGTGAAACCGTAACGAAAATCAATTCTTTGAAAAAAACGGTGATCACAAATAGTGGGAGAGTTGAACCGTATGATGAATTGATTCTGGCAACCGGGTCCTTGCCGTTTCTTCCTCCAATCCATGGTGTCGACAAGAAAGGGGTAACTACCTTTCGTGATATAGGAGATACAGAAGTGATGCTTGCCGCATCAAAAAAGTATAAGAAAGCTGCCGTTATTGGAGGTGGTCTTCTTGGTCTGGAAGCAGCGATGGGACTCATTAATCTGGGGATGGATGTTTCGGTCATCCATTTGGGGCCATATTTAATGGAACGACAGCTAGATCCGACAGCTGGAAGATTACTGCAAGATGAGTTGGAAAAGCAGGGTATGTCATTTTATTTAGAAAAACAAACCCAAGAAATCTACGGGGATCAACGGGTAAAAGGATTACTGTTTAGTGATGGAACTTCACTGGAAGCAGACCTGATAGTTATGGCGGTTGGAATAAAGCCAAATTCCGAAGTAGCAAGGGAAAGTGGAATAGGCGTTAATCGCGGAATTGTAGTCAATGATTTTATGGAAACAGATTTACCTCATGTTTATGCTGTTGGAGAATGTGCGGAACATAATGGCATGGTCTATGGACTGGTGGCCCCACTATATGAACAAGGCAAAGTATTGGCGAAACATATTTGTGGTGTTGAAACAAATCCGTATCAAGGGTCGGTATCATCAACACAGCTGAAGGTTTCCGGTGTTGAAGTATTTTCTGCAGGGGATTTCATGGAAGGTGAAGATAAAAAATCCCTAAAAGTATTTGATGAACAAGAGGGTATTTATAAGAAGATTGTGTTACGGGGAAACAAAATTGTTGGTGCAGTCATGTTTGGGGACAGCAGTGATGGAAATCGGTTATTTTCTTTGATTCAAAAGAAAGCAGATATATCTGACAGGGCAAAAGTATCCATTTTACAATCAAGCGAAATCGAATCTGGTAAAAGCCAGGTTGCCTTGATGAGTGACGAGGAAATCATCTGCGGGTGCAATGGCGTTACAAAAGGGACGATCGTTCAGGCCATCCGTCAGCAAGGCTGTTCATCACTTGAGGAGATCAAGGCATGTACGAGTGCATCCCGTTCTTGCGGAGGATGCAAGCAGCTAGTTGGAGAAGCGCTGGACCTAACACTTGGAAAGTCCTACATGGCGAATCCTCAAAAAGAAGCAATATGCGGCTGTACCAGGTTAACTCGTGATGAGGTAATTGAAGAAATAAAAGCTAAAAGATTGTCGACCGTTAAAGAAGTAATGTTTGTTCTTGGTTGGAACAATGAGGAAGGCTGTTCTAAATGTAGGCCGGCACTTAACTACTATTTGGGAATGGTCTATCCAGAAGAATATCAGGATGAACGAGAATCAAAGTTTGTGAATGAGCGAATGCATGCCAATATTCAAAAAGATGGAACGTACTCTGTCGTACCGAGAATGTATGGCGGGGTAACAAATTCAACTGATTTACGGCGGATTGCCGATGTTGTTGATAAATATGACATTCCATTAGTAAAAGTAACTGGAGGGCAGCGCATTGATTTATTAGGCGTCAAAAAAGAAGATTTGCCAAAGGTATGGGAGGACTTAGACATGCCCTCTGGCTTTGCTTATGGAAAATCCCTTAGAACGGTAAAAACTTGTGTAGGAGAGCAGTATTGCCGCTTTGGCACCCAAGATTCTATGAGTTTAGGAATTCTCCTTGAAAAGAAATTTGAGGGACTGCAAACTCCTCATAAAGTAAAAATGGCCGTTTCAGCATGTCCGAGAAGCTGTGCTGAGTCTGGTTTTAAGGATATTGGTTTTATCGGAATTGAAGGTGGTTGGGAAATTTATGTTGGCGGAAATGGTGGAACTCATGTACGTGGGGGAGATTTATTATATAAAGTTAAAACAGTCGAAGAAGTAATGGAAATCACGGCTGCGTACCTTCAGTATTATCGGGAAACGGCAAACTATTTAGAACGAACCTCGGCATGGATCGAGCGGGTTGGTCTTGATTATATCCGTGCCACACTTGATGATAGGGAAAAACGAAAGGCGCTATACGGTAGAATGGAAAAAGCCTTGTCGGTCCTAAAAGATCCTTGGAAGGAAATCATCGAAAATAATAGAGTGAAAGAACAAATGTTTAATAGTATGTTCTTTTCTTAGATTTGGAACACTGAAGGAGGAAAAGGAGAATGATAAACAAAAACGTTGTTAGGCTACCTGTTTGCTCCAACGATGAACTTAAAGAACGAATAGGAAAAATAGTTTACATTGGAGAAAAGGAAATAGCCCTGTTTAAATTATCAAATGGAAGAATAAGGGCTATAGAAAATCGTTGTCCCCACAAAGGTGGTGTTTTAAGCGAGGGGATCGTAAGCAGCGAATTTGTTTTCTGTCCGATGCATGATTGGAAAATCAACTTACATGACGGAAGGGTTCAATCACCAGATCATGGATGCGTGAAAACTTATCAAACCTCTGTAGAAAATGATCTGGTCTTTCTCTTATTAGAGGAATAGTTAGAAAATGCCCAAAGGGTCTATTTGTAGACCCTTTGGGCATTTTCTTGTGTGAATGTATTATAATGGAACAAGGAATGAATAATGATGAAACGAGGATTTAAGAAATGTCCAATGATTTGCAGGGGAAAAAGATCGTAATTGCGGGATCAAGGAAGACGGAGGAACTTTGTTCATTAATTGAAAATCAAGGTGGGATACCGGTTGTTCGGCCTCTCCAAGGTACATTAATATTGGATGAAGAAGTGGTTAAACCCCATTTGATGAGGTTTATCCATGAAGGTGCAGATTTGGTTATTTTAACAACTGGTGGTGGAACGGAAATGCTGATTGATATTGCAGAAAATTTAGGTGTTAAAGAACAGTTCCTTGCTAAAATACAGAATGTCAATGTAGCAGCAAGAGGATACAAAACACTGTCCACACTAAAGAGACTTGAGATTGTGCCGATTGCAACGGATGAGGATGGGACGGTAAATGGATTAATGAAAGCCCTTGAAGGATTTGATTTCTCAGGTAAACAAGTCATGGTCCAGCTTCATGGTGAACCTGCTCCTGCTTTGACCCTTTTTCTTGAAGAGAAAGGGGCAAAAGTATTAACGATCCTTCCATACCAACATGTAGCACCAGCGCTCGAAACAGTCTCATCACTATGCAAAGAGATAATTGAAAATCAAGTAGATGCTGTATGTTTTACTACCGGAGTTCAAGTGCGTTTCCTTTTTGAACATGCGAGGGATAGAGGCTGCCTTACTGAACTGATTAACGCTTTTCATAGTGGTACAGTTGCTGCCGCCGTTGGAAAGGTAACGGCCGATGCTTTAAGGGAAGCTGGAATCGAGCGGATGGTAGTCCCTGAAAATGAGAGGATGGGTGCTATGATCATAACGCTTTCTCGATATTTTCGAGAAGGATAAAAAGAATAAAAATTCTGGGATGAAAAGTCCACCTTGTATTCAGGGTGGCTGTTTTTATGTAAACAAGTATCAATGTTTTGGTAAATTTTTTAAAAAAATTAAAAACCTAGTTTACAGGTAGGTATAATATGTATTATAGTAAATAACAAAATAGGAAAAATTTAAATTAACACGATCAACTAAACCTTGTACCACAAAATATTAGGAGGTATGAAAAAGTTCTCACGATTAAATGTCGACTGAATTACTCAACAATGAAAGGAGGGCTTATTCTTGAAGGTATCAAGTAAGGGTGAATATGCTCTAAGGGCTCTTTTGTTACTTGGAGAGCACCATGGAAAGGTTTTATCAATCCAGGAAATTTCTGAACGGACTTTGGTTACGGTCAGTTATTTAGAACAAATCTTGCTACAGTTAAAAAAATTAGGATATTTAGAGAGTAAGAGAGGAGCTAGTGGAGGCTACCTTCTTCAGAAGAAAACAAGCGAGATCAATATTGGGGAGGTTATTCGCACACTGGAAGGGCCTCTATCACCAATGGGCTGTGCATCCATAACCAAGTATGAGCCCTGTCAATTAGAGACGATATGTCGACTAAAACCATTATGGTCTTTGGTACGGGACACGATAGCATATGTTCTTGACCAAACCACTCTAGAGGATCTTTTAGAAAATCGCTTAAGTTTAATAAAGGGGGATGATTTACTTGTCTTTAATTCGAGGAATTGATCATTTGGTATTGGAAAAGATTAAGACATTAGTGGAAAGCTTGGAATACGGTACAGTCCAAATAACTGTTCATGATTCCCAAGTCACGCAAATTGACAAATTGGAGCGACACCGGTTACCATTACAAAAAAAATCTTCCACACAACAAAAGAAAGCTAGGTAAGAAAAATGAATAACTGCCGATCGGTCCACCGAAGGCCCCTGTTAGTTCACTGTTCAAAAATAGAACTGTAACTAAGGGGCTTTTTATTTTGTCAAAAAAAATGATGGGGCTCATTTTTTAGCTCCCCATCAAATCATCATTCAAATATCAACTGCTTTCATACCATATTAATCATCTAGTTTATATCCAATTCCCCGAATGGTTTTGATATAAACGGGATTTCCAATTTCGCCTTCAATTTTGTTTCTTAAATGGGAGATATGGACATCAACAATTCTTGTGCCACAGGAAAAGTCATCATTCCATACCGCATTCAGCAATTGATCACGCGTTAGGACATTGCCTTTATTTTGAGCCATAAAAACAAGCAATTCAAATTCCTTTAAGGTTAAATCTAATCGTTTTCCTTGGTAATAGGCTTCATATTTCTTTGGATAAATGATTAAATTACTTATGTTTATTTTTGATTCATCATCACTTTGCTGATCGTTCCTTTCCAGAGATCTTCTTAGGATTGCTTTTACCCTGGCAATTACCTCCCTTGGACTGAATGGTTTAACCATGTAATCATCTGCGCCTAATTCAAGGCCTAGTACTTTATCCAACTCATGATCTCTGGCTGTCAGCATGATGATCGGGGTCATGATTTTTTCTTGCCGCAGCTGTTTGCAAACTTCCAGTCCATCAAGCTCTGGAAGCATCCAATCTAAAATGATTAAATCCGGTGATTCCGATACAGCAAGTTTCCTACCTTCATTACCATCAAATGCTGTTGCGACTTCAAAACCAGCTTGCACCAAATTGTATTCAAGCAATGTAACAATGGATCTCTCATCGTCGACAACGAGTATTTTATTTCTCATGATAACCCCCTTAAGCCATATATTGTGAATACATAGTGTTGAGACTTGATCATTATTTAAAATAAATGCTTATTTGACGTATATAATTTCATTCTATTAAACAATCGTAAAAAGACTATTAAGCTAATGTTAAGAATTATTAATTTATACATTCTTCCTATTAAAGATGGCTAATAAGTACCGTTTGTGAAAAAATGATTTTTACAAAACCTTTACATGCAGTTAATTGTCCATTAATACTAATACCTTATATTGGTTACTGTAAGGTCAAAACAAAATTTAATGAGTAGATTAATGGGGAGGAAACTTAACAAATGAAAAAATTTAAAAAACTGAGCATGGTTACCTTATTTGCTGCTTTAATGGTGATCATGGCTGCATGTGGAGGAAACACAACTTCTGAAAAGAAACAAGAGGGCTCCAGCAAAACATCCACAAAGACGGAAGAGAAAAAAGAACTTTCAGGTACGTTACTAGTCTCCGGTTCATCTGCCATGCAGCCATTAGTAGCAGCTGCAGCCGAAGAGTTCATGTCAGAAAATCCAAATGTGGATATCCAGGTCAATGCGGGAGGTTCCGGTACAGGATTATCTCAAGTGGCCGAAGGTTCCGTACAGATTGGTAACTCTGATGTCTTTGCTGAAGAAAAAGAAGGAATTCCTGCCGATCAATTAGTTGACCATAAAGTTGCCGTGGTAGGTATCACTGCAGCGGTTAACCCTAAAGTCGGTATTAAAGATATTAAAAAGGAAGATTTAATCAAAGTGTTCACTGGAAAAATCACAAACTGGAAAGAGCTTGGTGGTAAAGACCAAAAAATCGTTCTTGTAAATCGTCCGGATTCTTCAGGAACGCGTGCCGTTTTCAATAAATTTGCTTTGGATGGTGCAACACCAGCCGAAGGAATCACAGAAGATTCTTCCAACACGGTTAAAAAGATTATTAGTGAAACCGATGGAGCCATTGGCTATCTAGCATTCTCTTATTTCACCGATCAATCTGTAACTCCGCTATCTATTGATGGGGTCGCAGCCACTGCAAAAAACGTACAGTCTGGCAAATTTCCTGTTTGGGCATATGAGCACTCTTATACAAAAGGTGAACCTGAAGAACTTGCAAAGGCTTTTCTTGACTATATGATGTCTGATGATATCCAAAATAAACTTTTACAGGAACAAGGATATCTTCCTGTTACGGAAATGAAAGTTGAACGTGATGCAGAAGGAAATCAAAAAGACAAATAAATAGAGTATTGATTAAAAGAGGTAGGTGCCTAGATGCATTTACCTCTTTTAATTATTTGATTGAATTTTTCGAAAAAAACAAATGAGGTATGGGGTGGATATGGTATATAATGTAAATGTCAAGGGGAGTAAATTGATATTTTTTAATAGAAGGGGAGAGAATGATGTCAATGATTCCATCAATTTTAAAAGACTTGCGTTTACCTGTAATCGGTTCACCACTTTTTATCATTAGTAATCCAAAACTAGTTATTGCCCAATGTAAGGCAGGTATCGTAGGTTCGATGCCAGCTTTAAATGCTAGACCCGCCTCGTTGCTGGATGAATGGCTTGCGGAAATTACTGAAGAACTGGCTGCTTATAACACTCGTCATCCAGAACGACCAGCTGCTCCATTTGCCATTAATCAAATCGTTCATAAGTCCAATGATCGATTGGAGCATGACGTAGAGATGTGTAAAAAATATAAAGTTCCCATTATTATTACCTCACTGGGGGCACGTGAAGAGGTCAATTCCGAGATTCATAGTTATGGAGGAATTGTGATGCATGATGTAATCAACAATATGTTTGCCCATAAAGCAATAGATAAAGGAGCTGATGGGTTAATAGCGGTTGCAGCCGGTGCCGGCGGACATGCCGGAGTGAAGAGCCCATTTGCCCTAGTTCAGGAAATTCGTGAGTGGTTTCAAGGTCCGCTTGCTTTAGCCGGGTCAATTTCTACTGGTAGCAGTGTATTGGCCGCTCAGGCGATGGGAGCTGATTTCGCCTATATTGGTTCACCGTTTATTGCAACCCATGAAGCGAATGCTGTGCATGAGTATAAGCAAGCCATTGTCAACCACACATCGGATGACGTTATTTATAGTAATCTGTTCACAGGTGTCCATGGAAATTATCTTGCTCCGTCTATAAAAAAAGCTGGATTAGATCCTAATAACCTACCAGAAAGCGATCCATCAAAGATGAACTTTTCAGGTGACACTAAGGTGAAGGCTTGGAAGGATATATGGGGCTGTGGTCAGGGAATTGGAGCCATTCATGAGATTACTGGTGCTGGAGAGTTTGTTAATAAATTATATAAAGAATACATTGCAGCTAGAGAAAGATTAAAGCAAATTTAATTTAATTATTTGTTCATAATATGGTAACAAATGGTGGGAAACCTATCATCTGTAATACACAAAATTCTTTTTAGGAGGATATTACAGATGATAAAAATGCAGATCAAATTGTTTTGTGCAATAGCTTTATTGCTTGGACTGCAAGCACCGTTTCAGACTTTTGCAGCGTCTGGGGAAACTTGTATGGAAGCCCATGGCCATTTTAAGCTCAATCCTGAGTTTCTAAAAAAGCAGGCAGAAGAACTTGGGATTAAAACAGATGGAAAAGATTCGGAAACCATTGCAAAAGAAGTCAGGGAAACAATCATTAAAAAGCGAGCCAAGGAACTTGGAATCGAAACGAAAGGAAAAGAACTGAATGCGTTAGCAAAAGAAGTTGCTGAAACCGAAATTAAGAAAGCAGCGAAGGAACTAGGAATCGCGACAGAAGGAAAAGACTTGCGTGATGTAGCACGTGATGTTCGTGTCATGCAAGTAAAAAAGGAAGCAAAAGAGCTAGGGATCTCAACAGAAAATAAAGATTTTCACCAAATTGTCCATGAGGTTCAAGAAAAACGGATATTCCAAGCAGCAGAGAAATTGGGGATCGACACAAAAAATAAATCTGCTCATGAACTTTTTAATGAAATCATGGATAATCATGCTGACAAGGTAAAAGAACTAAAACTTTTTCCGGGAAAATCGGGAAAATTCTTTTTTATGGATAAACCAAAAGGAGAATAAATGTATGAAAGGGGAATTCATGAGATGATTCCCCTCTTCTCACTCATAAGTATCAAAAAGGGTGAGTATACATCAAATTAGTGTGGATATTTTTTAACGGGAGGAAAAAGTATGCCGGATGTTTTTGAAAGTACTGCAAGATTTGAACATCGTTTTTGGCTTCAAATCCTGGGGGATCATTCCCGGTTTATTTATGAGGCACTAGCACCTGTTCAAGGTAAGGAAATTAACATGGCAGCCAATTTTATCAATACTTTTGATTCCCTGATGGAACGGTTATCTTCTTCTGAGTTACTGGCACTAACTGTGGAAGCTGAGGCAGAAGTGTTGAAATTGAGAGAATTCAAACTCGAATTACTCAGAAGACATCTAAATGGAAAAATAAAAATCCATCTTCCCCCAACCTTTATTAATCATATGGTGAATGAATTAGAGGAATACGTTCGAATTTTAGAACATCTCAAATCAGGTCGAGTCCCCCCTATTTATCATGAACTCCATCATCATCTCTTATGGCTATTGGATGCTGCGGGCCACGCTGAAGCTATTTCTTCCAATCTTGACGGTGTTGAAACAAGGTTACGTGAGAAAAGCAATGTTTTTAAGAAAAATTTTGATGATTTCTACTTGAAGGCAGTGGAATTTGCGGGTTACTTAAGAACCAATTTGTCCGAGTTTCCAGCGCTTGCAAAAATGAATAAAGATACTCAATTAGAAATTAAATTATTCCAGCAATTTTTAACAGAACTAGAGGAACTTGGATTAAATCACCAAGCTTTAGGAACCTTTGCACCGTTAATGGCAGATCATATGTTTCGTGAGGAATGTTATTATCTGATGAAATTAGCCCAATCGGCAAACTTAGACCTACCAAATTGTGATCCAACAAAGCCACGACTTAAGGAATGATATGTTAGATAGTGAAGAGGGGCAAGAGATGAAAAGTTAGGATGCCAGGAGTTTTACAACCCCAGGTTTACCCTTTAGGTTACTTTGCCCACCCCTAAATGTAAATTTGAAATATTGTAGCCTACTAACCAAAATTCCAAGTTGAAATACTTTATACACTTTTACACAATATTAAGGATTTGATAATAAAGAGCAAGATCGTGTCGGAAGAGGAACCAACTTCGGATAAGGAAGAACCAATAAAGCAAGATCGTGTCGGAAGAGAAACCAACTTCAGACATGAAAGACCCAATAAAGCAAGATAGCGTCCGAAGTCTAACCAACTTCAGACATGAAAGACCCAATAAAGCAAGATAGCGTCCGAAGTCTAACCAACTTCGGTCATGGAAGACCCAATTAAGTAAAATCGTGTCCGAAGTCAAGCCAGCTTCGGACAAGGAAGACCCAATTAAGTAAAATCGTGTCGGAAGAGGAACCAACTTCAGACAAGGAAGAATTAATAAAGCAAGATAGCGTCCGAAGTCTAACCAACTTCAGACATGAAAGACCCAATAAAGCAAGATAGCGTCCGAAGTCTAACCAACTTCATACATGAAAGAACCAATAAAGCAAGATAGCATCCGAAGTCTAACCAACTTCAGACATGAAAGAACCAATAAAGTAAAAGTGTGTCCGAAGTCAAGCCAACTTCGGACAAGGAAGAACGAATAAAGCAAGAACGTGTCGGAAGAGGAACCAACTTCAGACAAGAAAGAATTAAAAAAGTAAGATAGCGTCCGAAGTCTAACCAACTTCAGACATGAAAGAACCAATAGAGTAAAAGTGTGTCCGAAGTTAAGACAGCTTCGGACAAGGAAGAACCAATAAAGCAAGATTGTGTCGGAATAGGAACCAACTTCGGACAAGGAAGAATTAATAAAGCAAGATTTCGGCCGAAGTCTAACCAACTTCGGCCAAGGAAGAACTAATAAAACAAGATCGTGTCCAAACTCATGCCAATACTGCTATTTCAAATTTGATTCAATTTTATCTTTGTCCGAATCCCTGCCCAAATGGCGATCACGAGCCCGCCAACAGTATCCGCGATTAGATCAGTCATTGTATCCGTATTTCCGCCGCCTTGTAAAGTCATCCCAAAAAACTGATCACAGCTGAACTCATAAATTTCCCAGAGAACCCCGCCCAAGGCAGCAAAGGCCAAGGTAAATAAAAACACAAACCATGGGGATATGTGCGCACCGGCATTTCGATGAATAAGCCGTTCGTATAGAGCTATTCCAGCAAAGGCGAGAATGGCCCCACTGACAAAATGCATAAACGTATCCCACCAGCCAAGTCCATACCAACCGCGAATTGAGCCAAAATATTGCGAACCAATCAAAAAGATTAAATAAGAAATAACAATGGGTAAATTAAATTGCAGCTTGGTGAAAAGGGCCAGCAGTAATGGAATTGCCCCACATGCGATGCCGCCGATTGCGACGGTTGATTTAAAATCCTGTCCGTGCTGCCGGTAATAGAATACTAAAATAGCCATAAATACGACATACAGGGAACTCAATAAAATAACGAGTTTTCTGTTCATAAATACCACCCTCAACCCTTCTTCTTTTTTAGTAAGGCATAAAAAGCCGGGAGAAGCCCACCAGCCATGCCGGACAGCAAATCCAACATTGTATCTTTATTTCCGCCTCTTTGCATAGTATGTGTGAATGTCAAGTCACCGACAAATTCATATATCTCCCATAGGACGCTGGCCAGCACCGCTAGGGAGAGTACAAAAAGGGCTACCATCCAAACAGAAACATCATCTCTGACACTCGTTGGTATCATCGTCTTAAATAAGGGAATCCCCACAAATCCAATATACATTCCTTTGTAAAAATGCAGGGTGGAATCCCACCATTTATAATGAAGATAAAAGCTTGAAATAGAGCCCAAAAATAATGAGCAAAATAAAAAAATAAAATAGCTGAAGATGATCGGGATATTAAATGGAATGTCTTTCATTCGTAAAAGCAGTAATGGTAAACCGCTTGCTAAAATCCCTCCTAGAGAAATTTGCCATCTAGATGAATCACCCTTTATCAGGTAATAAATCAATAATCCGGTCATAAAGCACATAAATAGTATACTAAAAATTAGAATAATTTTCTGTTTCATTTGTCACCTCAGGAAATAAGTGTCTTTACAATTATGTCCAGTTTCATGAAAACCTAAAGATTTCATAACACCCTCTCGAAAATAGAATAGTAAAAGTGTATAGTGAAGAAAGAAAAGATATTCAAATAAATATGGTAATAGTGATTGGGTGGAGGTCGTAATGCAAAGAACACAAATGCCGACTTACGAGCGGATTGCCATAGATTTGGCGAATCGAATTTATAATGGAGAGTTTAAAGTTGGAGAAAAAATTCATGGCCGCTCCACATTGGCCAGCGATTATAAAGTATCTCCGGAAACGGTAAGAAGAGCGATTAAGATTTTAGAAGATGTGGAAATTGTTCATTCAACGAAGGGAAGCGGCATTATCATATCATCACGCGAAAATGCCTTCAAATATATATCACGTTTTTCAAATTTAGAAAGTATTAAAGATCTTGAAAAGAAAATGAATTCCTTAATGGAAGAGAGAAATGTATTGGATGAAAGGCTTTTTGACACATTAAGAAAAATCCTTGATTACTCAGGCAAACTACGTCATACAAATCCATTGACACCAATCGAAGTTGAGGTGTTTCCGGGCTGTACACATATCGGAAAAACGATTTCGGACGTAAAGTTTTGGCAGAATACCGGCGGCACAGTGATTGGGATTAAACGAAATGGAGAATTAATCATTTCCCCAGGCCCTTATGTATTAATTCTGGAAGGAGATATCTTACTTGTGATTGGCGATGAAAAAACATTAGATAGGGTCATTCACTTTTTAAATGAATAGCCAGATTCCATTTTAGAATCTGGCTACTGTAATGGATTACTTCATCAATCCTTCTTTTTCTAAAAATTCCTTTGCGACCTTGGCAGGGGATTGTTTTAAACTATCAACCTTGTAGTTGAGCTCCCGCATTTTATCATCCGTTAACTTTCCTGCTAATCCGTTTAAAATCTGTTTTAATTCAGGATGCTCTTTAAGAGTTTCATCCTTAATGATCGGAACAGCGTAGTATGGTGGGAAAAATCCTTTGTCATCCTTTAAGACTTTTAAATGGAACTCCTGTATTAAGCCATCGGTCGAAAAAGCATCAATAACATCACTTTTGTGATTCTCTAATGCGGTATAACGCAGTCCTCCATCCACAGCTTTAACATCTTTAAACTGCATATTATAGGCTTTTGTGAGTCCAATTAAACCATCTTCCCTATTGGGGAATTCAATCGTTGGACCCATGGTCAAGCTTCCACTGATTTTAGCCAAATCAGAGATCGTTTCTAACCCATATTCAGTGGCTGTATCTTGACGAATCGCCAGTGCATAGGTGTTATTAAATCCCAAAGGTTTTAACAATGATATTCCATATTTTTGATTAAATTCTTTTTGAACGTAATCATACACTTTTTGAGGATCATTTGCTGGTGGTTGGTTCAGAATATTTACTAATCCTGTTCCGGTGTATTCCACATAGGCATCGATATCACCATTTTTTAAAGCACTAAAGGTTACTTGGGACCCTCCTAGATTTAATTTTCGTTCAACCTTAATATCAGTCTTGTTTTCTATTAAATCGGCCAGCATATTTCCTAAGATTAATTGTTCAGAAAAATTTTTCGAACCTATGACGATTTTTTCATCTGCATGGGCTTTGTTGTAAATGGCAAAGACACCACCAATGATAATTATGAGTGATACAAACGAAAGAATCAGTTTTTTGCTTGTTTTCTTGCCTGATTTTTTGGTTCTTTCATAAGAAAGAGAAGTTTCTAGTTTGCCAACAACAAAGTCGATTAATAAGGCTAGGATACAGGCTGGAATCGCCCCAGCCAGAATCATCGCATTATCAACGGTTTGTACCCCCGAAAACACAAGGTAACCAAGTCCACCAGCACCGACAAATGCAGCAATCGTCATTAAGCCTACCGCCGTAACGGCAGAAATTCTGATACCCGCCATAATCATCGGAAAGGCTAGTGGCAGCTGAATTTTCCTCATGGTTTGACTTTTGGTTAGACCGATACCTTTGGCGGCTTCCAGAATATCACGATCAATATTTGTTAAACCAGTATATGTGTTCTTTACGATAGGCAGAAGGGAATATAGGACGACCATGACAATGGCTGGTGTACTGCCAATTCCTACGAAAGGAATTAAAAAACCGAGTAGGGCAAGACTTGGAATGGCTTGCACAACATTGGTCACGCCTAGTATTGGTTTTGAAAGCCTTGGTTCTCTTGATATTAAGATGCCAAGCGGAATACCAATAATAACAGCCACTAATACTGAAAAAATACTTAAATAAATATGCTGTCCTAAAAGCTCAAGAATTTGTTGGTAATTTGTACTAAGATAACTCCACATTTCGCGCATTAAAATGCCACCTCCATATCGATTAATTGGCTGCTTAATGCAGATAAAATGCTGCTTCGTGTAATAAGTCCTGTTAACTGATTCATTTGGTTAACAACAGGTAAATAACCTATTTTGTGTTCATTCATCGCTTCTAAAATGGAAATTAAATTAGCGTCTTCCGATACTGACAGAACCTTTTGTTCCATGATTGATTCAATGGATGAATTACGGTCAAGCAGCTGAATTCCTTTTAATGTTACCAGTCCAATTAAGATATTATTTTTACCAGTAACCATTAAACTGTCCACCTTATGTTCCTTCATAATTTCAATCGCTTGAAGAACGTTTCGTTTTGGATTAATTTTTACTGGGTCCGGAATCATGATATCTTCAGCCATTAATAACTCAGGGTTGTTCCAAACTCTTCGCTTTCCGATAAAGTCTGATACAAATTCATTTGTCGGACTTTTAAGGATTGCTTCCGGAGTATCATATTGAAGAATATCTCCATCTTTTAATATACAAATCTTATCCGCTATTTTAATAGCTTCGTCCATGTCATGGGTTACAAATATAATGGTCTTGTTTAATTCCTTTTGCATTTGGTACAGCTCATCTTGCAATGATGCCCGTGTAACAGGGTCTAATGCACTGAAAGGCTCATCCATTAAAATGATATCTGAATTGGTTGAAAAGGCTCGTGCCACTCCAACTCTTTGTTGTTGACCGCCACTTAATTCCTTAGGGTACCTTTGTAAAAATTCCGTTGGGTCAAGTCCAACGATTTCAAGTAATTCTTTCGTTCTTTGCTCTATCTGTATTGGATCTTCGCCCTTAATCTTAGGAATTAATTCAAGATTTTCTTGAATGGTCATATGTGGAAATAATCCAGTATTTTGGATGACATAACCTATATTTCTGCGAAGTTCAATGGGGTTCATTGTAGAAATTTCTTTGCCATTCACATAAATCTGACCTGTTGTAGGTAGAATCAATTTATTAATCATTTTCAGAAGGGTGGTTTTACCACAACCGCTTGGGCCGATGAACACAACTAATTGACCTGGTTCAATATCTAATGAAAAATCATTAATGATGGTTTTCAAACGATATTTTTTATTAACATGTTTAAATTGTATCAAATGAAGTTCCTCCTTCTCTACTAAAAGTAACAACCTAATGTTAACATAAAAGTTGTTACTATGTCTAATAGCTAAATGAATAGAATCTTTTCTTTTTTATTTTGTATTTAGTAAAATGAAGAAGGTTACTCTGTAAGAAAAGCGGGTGAAAAGATGAAATCAGTCTTAGTTGTAGACGATGATGAATGGATTCGCAATTTGGTTAAAAGTATTTTATCTAAGGAAGGCTTTAAGGTTTTTGCAGCTGAAAATGGGACGGCTGCTTTAACATTAATGAAAAAAGCGATAATTGATTTGGCGATTGTAGATATCATGATGCCAGTGATGGATGGATACCAGCTTACTAAGGAAATTAGAAGATCCTATGACATCCCGGTAGTTTTGTTGACAGCCAAAAGCCAAATTGACGATAAGGAAAAAGGGTTTGAAGCTGGAACAGATGATTATTTAGTCAAACCTTTCGAACCAAAGGAGTTAATCTTCCGAGTCAATGCGTTGCTGCGCCGTTATGGGAAGGCAAGTGAAGCTAATATTCATTTAGGTTCCTTGGCTATAAATAGGAAAAGCTATGAAGTTAAAATCAATACCAAAACTTTCATGCTGCCACTAAAAGAATTTGAACTTTTATCATTTTTGGCAAGCCATCCCAACCAAGTCTTCAGTCGAAGTCATCTTATCGAAAAAGTATGGGGATTGGATTTTGAAGGTGATGAAAGAACGGTGGACGTACATATTAAAAGATTGCGCGAGAGGTTTGAAGATATTGCAGACGATTTTACGATCAAAACAATCCGAGGGGTCGGCTATTCACTGGAGGTTTTATAATGATCATGAAATCGATGTATAGTAAATTTGCCTTCATTACAATTATGATCATGATTGTAAGTGGGGTGATTTCTTTTTTATTATCTAATGTCTATTATCAATCCAATTTGAAGCAACAAAATGATGAGAAAATAACCAAGTTTGCCTATGAAATGGCCGATTTTGCCAGTAAACATCCAACTGTTAGTCTAAATGATTATTTTGAACATAATGGAGCAATTGGATACCAAATCTTATTGGTCAACCAAAACAGGCATAGGCAATATTTTGGATCACCATTTCGAGTAGAGAATTTGCCTGAATCTATCAGCCAAAAAGTATTGGATGGAAAAGTGTATCACGGAATACGCAATTTCCCTCATAAGACCTTTGTGACCGGTTTTTTTGCCAATGAATTGAAGAATTCAGTAGGTGTTCCTTTTACTCATCAAAATCAAAGGTATGCCTTGTTCATAAGACCAGATATTAAGTTGTTGTTTAATGAAATGCATATATTATTTGGCTGGTTATTAATCCTTTCTATTTTATTAAGCATTTTAATGGTGTCGATCAGTACAAAATACTTAGTTCAACCCATTCGTAAGCTAGACAAAGCCACTAAGGAGATTTCCGAGGGAAATTATTCGATCAAACTTGATATTTCTCGTAGAGACGAACTGGGCCATTTGGCCATTAATTTTACTAGGATGTCGGAAAAATTGGCCCGTGTCGATCAGTTGCGTAAAGAGTTGGTCTCAAATATTTCTCATGACATTCAATCACCACTGACCAATATTAAGGGGTATTTAAACCTGTTAGAAAATGATGATAAGAGCGAATCACATAAAAAGGAATACATCCGTGTGGTTCATTCAGAGGTAGACCGGCTTTCAAAAATGACTAAACAGCTTTTACTCCTATCTTCTATTGAAAGTAAAAGGGATTTGTTGGAAGTCAGCCGAGTGAATATTGGGGCTCAGTTAAAAGTGGTTATCCATCAGTATCAATACAGTATGATGGAAAAAGGCATCATGGCCAGCTACACTATACCAGATGTTTGGCTTAATGGGGATTCCGCTTTGTTATATTCAGTGTGGGAAAATTTATTGACGAATGCGATTAAATATAATCATGAAAATGGTACCATAGACATTGACTTATCGGAGATGGAGTCACAGGTAGTGGTCACATTTAAAGATTCAGGGATCGGCATGGATGAAAATGAAATAAAACGGATATTTGATAGATTTTACCGAGCGGATACCTCAAGGAAGCGATCTGTTGAAGGTACAGGGCTAGGTTTGTCCATTGTTGAATCCATTATCGATTTGCACCATGGGAGAATAGAAATAGATAGTCAAAAAGGGAAAGGAACAACTTTGAAGGTAATTCTTCCGAAATGGTAATCAGTTGTTCCGCCATTCACAAAACTTAGTACTTCGAACGAACTGGTGCTTGTAATGGGACAGCAAATTCCATAGGGGCTCCTAGATGAATTAATGAAGTTCCAACAGTAGTATAGGCAGATTGTTGGGTTCGTTGTTTTTTTAAAGATCCACTCCCGATTTGCAGAACTCCACCATTGACCATATTACCGATTTTGATAAAACGGAAATCAAACGTTTGTTGCAATTGTTTATCCATTTCAATCACCTCTAAATAATATATGAACATGAGTTTGGCTGAATTCAACAAATCATATTTTAATAGTGGGAGTAACAATCAGCATGCTAAACTTTTATCAATGGACGAGATCATATGTAGTGCCACTGGACTTAGTATTCGAGAAAAAAAGGTTTACAAGGCAGTGCCAATTCGATTCATATTACAGAAATAATCAACAGTTCTGATAAATTACAAATTGCCAAATGTCTCCTAGCGGAAAAAATAATTGACTTCCTCAAATTTGTGTATTTTAAAAAACAGCGAGTTTGTTGTCAATCCGTTTATCATCTTAATGAAAATAATGGCTTTAATCCGTTATGAAATACCCTTTTCTTGTACAAAATAATCTTCATGCAGGAAGGGAGGTATTTTGATGACAAACCGAAATGACAACCGTGAACGTAAAAATAAATACCCAAATAACTTGAAGCAGGAGACAGAATTGTCAAAGGAAGTTAATATTCGCAGTGAAGAAACACAAAAAGATTTGCGAAAAAAATAACGGAATTCTTGTTTAGTAACGGTTTCACTAATAGGAAGCAATAGGTAAAACGAAAAAACGCATCGGAATTCTAATTGAATTCTAATGCGTTTTTTAAATTTGGAAAAATCCTTTCATCAGTACTATGAAAGAAGAACTTGGTGAAGTTGTAAGAAAGATGTCATTCAAAGGTGGTATGAAAGCCAAAAGAAGAGGGGGCCGCCAGACAAGCGTCGTTCATAGGTGATATGAAAGCCAAAAGAAGAGGGGCCCGCCAGACAAGCGTCGTTCATAGGCAGTATGAAAGCCAAAAGAAGTGGAAGCCACCAGACAAACGTCGTTCAAAGGCGGAATGAAAGCCAAAAGAAGTGGAAGCTACCGGACAAACGTCTTTCATAGGCGGTATGAAAGCCAAAAGAAGAGGGAGCCACCAGACAAACGTCGTTCAAAGGCGGAATGAAAGCCAAAAGAAGAGGGGCCCGCCAGACAAACGTCTTTCATAGGCAGTATGAAAGCCAAAAGCAGTGGAAGCCACAAGAAAAACGACCTTCACGAAGCCATTAATTTGTTCATGCAACAACCTTTATTAACTCAATTTATAATAACCCCTTTTCAACCCGTAATAGCAAAAACAAACCGCTTGAAGGAAAAATAACACTCCCCATGCTAGTGTTGGGACTATTTTTGTGAGATTGGCAAGATTTGCGGCATCACCCGCAGCCTGTGGGTAAAAAATACTTAAATACATGACTTCATAAGCACTTTGTAGAGAATCTACAAGCAAAATGCAAGCGATCAGCAGTAATAAATGATCCCTAAAGGCTGGTGTTCCTTTAATGAGTAAAAATAGAAACCCCGCTGCAAAGGAACAAAGCCAAAAAATACCATATGGATTTCTTACCCAAAAGATTAAATTACAAAAAATAAAGCCCAATAAAATATCAATCAATAAAATTTGCTTTCTCCTGCCAATTAGTAAAAACGCGAGGAAGGCCATGAATGAAGCAAATGTGTACCCTGCTAAGCTGGTAAAGAAGCTACCAATCCAAGTGGTTTGATTGCTCAAAGTAGCGCCTTCCGAATTAGAAAATAACGAGATGGTCTGGACATTTCCTCCAAGCAACGCCATAAAGGCATGCCCCGATTCATGAATCAACGTATCAATCACTCTAATATAATTGCCGATAATAGGAACATGGATTAACAAAAAAGCAAGGATCAGGAAGAGAAAAAACTTCGAACTGATTTTCTCACGGACAAAGCTCAACGTCATCTCCTCATTTCATATATTGTCATTTTCTTAATTTTAACACTATTTAAGGAGCAATTTTAAATGTAACGCTCAACTTGTAAACACTGTATTTGGGAGTTTTTTGTAACAATATGTTAATATGGTGTCAAGATCTTCCAGTTGTTTAAAGCAGTCCTTAAGCTTGGAAAGATCAATTTTTTTTTTAGGAGGAATCGATCATGAAAAAATTAATGAAATTTGGCAGGAAATTCGATCCTAGTAGGGGGGCTATTTTCTATGAACCATAGTGTACGTTCGAAAAGAGAATATTTTCTTCAGCAATTAGGGTTTATTGATGAAAACATCAAAGAATTAACCAATTTGTACCTATCATCAACGCCGGTTCAAGAACGAATGAAACACTTCTTTAATCTGTATGCTTTAGAGGTAGAAGAATTACTGAAGCGAAATCATAAAAAGAGCATTATTACTGTTTTTCCAAAGGTTTTTATAGGTACGAAGGTTACCATTAAATATGATGATGACGATGAAACGGAGGATTATGTAATTTGTTTTCCGGATGCCTCAGATCCAGATCAAGGGCTGATTTCGTTCCTGTCACCTGTAGGAAGGCAGTTACTTTTAAAAGAAAAGGGCGAAAAAATAGCTCTTAAAATTCCAAGCGGGGAAATTGCTGTTTCTATTTACGAGATTTCCTTTGTTGGGGATCTATTTGAAATGGAGAAAAAAACGAGGGAAGCATAAAAGAACATCTATAAGTATGACCGAACCTCAGAAGTTCGGTCATACTTTATTTATTAGAAACCAAACAAAGTACTAACAAAGTTCTTCTTCTTTCTTTTCACTTTTCCGTGATCTAATACATATGGTTTCTCAGGCTGGTCGGGCTTTTTTAACATATTTATTTCGGTCTGAAGCTGTTCGATTTGTTTGGACATATGACTTACCAGCTCTTGTAATTCTTCAAGTTCCCGACGGTGCTGCAATAATTGATAGGAAGCAACCGAATCGGCCTTTGTATGAAGTCCCTGTTCCAACACTTTTACTCTTTCATTCAACATGTCCATGGCTTGATCATTTTCGGCCGTTTTGACAGTACCTTTTCGGGTTTGCTTCTTATCTTTAACAGGTGTGATATCTTGTAACAGAACACCATTTTGCAGTTGGTCATGAATTTCTTTTAACATATGAATATCTTCTTCTTTAAATAGATAATGGCCCCGTTCGTTACGTTCCATTGGTAATTCAAGTTGTTTTACCCATCTTTGAATGGTACTTACAGACACTCCCAACAACTTGGCTACTTCACTTGAATTCATGCTTCATCCCCCCATGAAAAAAATCAAAATACCCGAGTGACAGTAAGGTTTCCTTGTAAACTATTAATTCCAAAATTTCCACCACTTCTTTTCTTTAGCTCCCGCGACCTCTCTGAAATTAGTGAGCATTTGTTGGAAAGCAATCTCACGTTGCTGGACTTCATGTAGGTATTGTTCACGCTCTTCCATGAAAAATTCGCGATCATGAATAATCGCCTCGGATAAATGAGAAAGTTCAAAATTGGTGTTTTCAATGTAGTTTGTTAAATCCTCAGTTGTTTCGGCGATTTGCTTTGAAAGGGTGGATATTTCATCATATGTTTCAATTGACACATTCTTAATACTGTCAGATAAATATTTTAAACGGTCTGCATTCAGCTTAGATGCCGATTCGAACGTTTCCGTTAGCTCTTCAATGTCAGCTTTGGTATTGGCGGTTGACTTGTAGATGGAATCAGATAAGGATTTTACGGTCGTTAATGTACCATTTTTAATTTCCTTTTTTACGTCTTCTAATAATTCTTTACGTACAACCGTTCGAATTTCTTCTTTTACTTCATCTAAAAAATTTTTTGTATAAGTATCAAGGGCTTCGAAAAATTGATTAACATTCGGTGTCTTTTCTTCTATTTCAATTACCTCTGGAACAGTTTCAGTTACAAGGTTTACCGAAAGGTCGTTAGAGTTCATTTTATCTTCTGAGAAACTTTCCGGAACATTAAAGGGTACATAAATTTCTTCCCGATCTTCTGATATCAAATCAGAGGGAGGTTCTGATTTCTGCTGCAGTGTTTGCCTTATGATTTCTTTTCCCAGCTTTTGCGAGTGGAGAGTCTTTATTTCCAGTAAATAATCAACCTCCAGATCGGTGTAAATTCTCGCACCTTGTTTAGAGCGAGGGAAATTCAATAATTCAGCAAATTCTTTCTCCCATTGACGGATTAATCCGGAATTAACATTTATTTTTTTTGACACTTCTTTTAATGTATAAGCAGCCAAATTTGATCATTCCTTTCTATTTCTATAGGAAGATACCCCTTTTAAAATAAGTATTCACCAACGGGTATCCCATTTTCCTGCTGCTTGACAAAAGCTATCAAAACAAGACGGAAACCATGAAATAACAACATATTCCTGCAAAAAAATGATAATTTTGAAAAAATGATTGAGATTAGTAGAAAGTAGGTTTATGATTTTTTAGGGACACAAAAAACGAAAGAAGGATCATCATGTGGATTGTCGCAGCCTTTATCACCATGGTTTGTTTTGGAATGAACAATACCATCTTTAAGTGGAGCACAGCACATCAGTTATCGAAGATACATATTCAACTATTCTTTTATTTCACCGCATTTTTACTTTCGCTTGGATATGGTATTTTTCATGAGATGCATATTTCCCTCATGACGATCATATTGGGTGGAATTATCGGGGTTTTAAATGCAAATGGGAATATCCAAATGTCTAAAGCTTTTGAGAATGGCCCGGCAAGCTTGACATCGCCATTAATAGGGACCAATACGATTTTCCCTATCCTAACTGCAGGAATTATTTTTCATGAACATATTTCAGCCATTCAATGGCTAGGAATTGTTTTTATGATGGGTTCAGCCATTTTGATCCAATATTCACCTGGTTCTACCAAGATCATGAACTATCGACCTTGGATTCTCCGAGTCATCCTATCCATCTTCTCATTTGGCTTATTAGGGATCTTAATGAAAACAACCTCTTTATTACATATTAGTTCATTAGATATTCTCATATCCATGTATGGAGGGGGTAGTTTATATTTAGGAATCTGTAGTGTGAACAAGCCGGAAGAGTGGAAAGTAACTGAGGTTAAGGTTGGAATATTGGTTGGCTTGATTAGTTTATTGGGTTATAGCAGCTATTTTTATGCACTGCAAACTGGAACAGCGAGTATTGTTTTCCCAATTGTCAGTTTGAATTGTCTGGTGGTTGTGTTTGCAGGAATTATTTTATTTAAAGAGAAATTAAGAAATTATCAAGTAATTGGTGTTTTAACTGCCTTGTTGGGTATCATTTTTACTAAAATATAAGAAAAGTGCAGAGCGGACTCTGCACTTCGTTTTTTATTCCACTAATCCGAGTGATTTCAAGCCATTAAATATACCTGAATCTGTTACGGCAGTAGTTCTATGCTTGGCATATTGGAAAAGATCGGGGTGGCCGTTCCCCATGGCAAAGCCTTCTCCTACACTATGCAGCATTTCCTTATCATTCATCCCATCTCCAAAAGCAATCGCAACTTCCTTACTTAGTCCTAGATGTTTTAACACCATTTGAATGCCATATCCTTTATTGATTTTATCCATAATGACATCATAACAATGCAACATGTTGGCGATGTTGACTTGTGACAGGTGGAATCCGGGTGTAGGTTGATAAAGTTCCGGGTCGGTTTCCTTTAGATTCATAAGGGTCATTCCGAGAATATTCCGTTCTTTTTGGCGGGAATATACTTCATTTTTGGTTAGATGAAACACTTCTATGAATTCCTTTACGGTTGGTGAATCCATTTCTGTGAAGAAATTAGCTGAATCGGTAAATAAAACAGCTTTATGGTTATGCTCTTTTGCAATCTTAAGGAATTGCTCGATAATTTCCGGGTCCATTGATTCTTGATAGAGATCCTTACCTTTATATTTAGCATAAGCACCATTATAGCCAACAAATGATTGTATGTTTAATTCTTTTGCCAGTTCATCGATTTCGTGCAGTGGTCTGCCTGTAGACAGAAAAACCTCCACTCCCTTATTTTGAACCTGGGCAATCGCATCCCTCGTTGAGGATTGAATGGTATTGTCCGGTGTAAGAATGGTTCCATCCACATCTAAAAATAAACATTTATAATCAGTCATTACAGAGCTCCTTCTTTTTATTTTCTTTGAATAGTTTACCACTATTATGAAAAACAAGTCGAGTATTGATATAATATCTTGTTTGAAGGGGGAAGCTATAAGGAAAAGGGGGGATATCATGAAAAGGCATTTATTTTTGCTTTGTTTGTTTACTTTTCTTTTTCCTGTAATGGTTTCTGCAGAAAAATCGATACCTATGTTAATCTATCATTCCGTTGATCAATATTCTGGCCATGGAATGAAGGAACTTTATGTATCTCCAGAACAATTTGAAACACAAATGTTATACTTGCGAGAGCATGGATTTACTCCGCTAACCTTTGAGAATTGGGAGCAACAATACACAGTCAATAAGCCGATTTTTCTAACGTTTGATGATGGTTATAAAAATAATCTCAACGTTTATACTATTTTAAAAAAAATACAAAATAACAAATTTAAACCCTCAGGGACATTTTTTGTGATTTCTGATTTTATTGATCGACCCAATCGATTATCGAAGGCTGACTTGAAGAAGCTGGCAGATTCGGGTATGATATCGATCCAATCCCATACTGCCACCCACCCTGACCTAACCAAGATAACTGATTTTATCCATGAATTAAAGGATTCAAAAGGAAACATTGAGAAAATAACTGGTAAACCTGTGATTGCCGTTTCCTATCCGTATGGAAATTTTAATGATAGAACTATAAAGGAAACAAAAAAATATTATTTATTCGGTATGACGACTACACCTGGACCCTATGTAAAATCAGGCAGCAGTGATGAACACTATCTACTACCCAGAACGTATATAAAAAATTCAACAAGGTTAGAAGATTTTATAAAGATCGTTGAAGGTCCTAACGGTTACCACTGACAAGGTAATCGTTTTTTTATTTAATATGACAATATTTTCGTTTAAATACGAATATGTTCTTAATAAAGGGAGGGGGATGGGATGAACGGAAGTATAAGTGTGTGGGAGGAGCATTTGTTTTGGTTGGAAATTTTACAGGATCATGCGATATTTGTGCGGGACCATTTGGCGGTAGAAGAGGAGAAAGCAATGGCTGAAGCTCAAAACTTTGTTCAGACTTTTGCCGTTTTGCTGCAAAATCTTCAGCAGTTACCTCCAACAATGGATGTCAGCGATAATGAACAAATGACCTTTGCTAGCCAAGCTTATGCAACGGCTTATGCATATTTTCGATTTGAAGGCCGTATGCAAAATTTACGGATCAAGAACGAAATCAATTTAAATTTATCTCCGACGTATTTAAATGGCACATTGAGTGAGAATCAAGAATATTTGCGTCAGCTTACCTATTATGCCAATGGACAGACCCCTGTGCCGCTTCGTTTAGATCAGTTGTTTGATTTATGGTTGGAGGACCAGCTAGGTCACATTATCTTACTAAAAAATGTGATTGATCCAATTGAATTATCGGTTGAAAAGATGGGGGATTTTTATACACAGAAGTTTCAAATGTACATCCTTCAGAATCATCATATGAAAGGGTATTTAAGATTTACCGAACAAGGGTTTCCACGGCAAAGAGAGTTGGCGTTAGAAGTAGGACGAACCGTGATCCAAATGAATTTGTACATTAAATCAGTAATGGAAAAATACAAAAATGACTGGATCCTCAATAAAACAACATTGCGCTTTATAGAACATCATTTTCCAGAAACTTGCTATTTCATTAAAAAACTGGCAGAATTCTCACCAGAGCTTCATGCCGAAGGTTCTCATTGCTCGTTGAGAAAACCATCGTTCTTATAGTTATGTAAAAGAAAGAACCTGTGCCATTATTGAAGGGGCACAGGTTCTTTTCTTAGTTGATCAAGGCTTGAAGAGGTGCTGGAATTCTCCCGCCTCGGGAAATCATTTTTTGGGAGCTAAAAGTGTTGACACCCAAAACCGGGGCACGTCCAAGGAGACCTCCGAATTCCACCATTTCCCCTTCTTTTTTTCCGGGAACTGGTATGACCCTTACAGCAGTGGTTTTCTTATTAATCATACCAATTGCAGCTTCATCAGCAATTATAGCGGATAGAGTGGCAGGGGAAGCATCTCCTGTTAATGCGATCATGTCTAGACCGACTGAACACACACAAGTCATTGCTTCAAGTTTCGACAGTGTCAAGGCTCCTTCGGTAATTCCTCGAATCATCCCATTATCTTCACTGACAGGAATAAATGCCCCGCTTAAACCGCCGACATAAGAACTGGCCATGGCTCCACCTTTTTTTACAGCATCATTCATTAGTGCTAAGGCGGCAATGGTTCCATGGGTACCGACCCGTTCCAATCCAATTTCTTCGAGAATCTCAGCAACACTATCGTTGACCGCATTTGTAGGGGCCAATGACAAATCCATAATACCAAATGGGATGCCAAGGCGCTCAGCAACTACACGGCCAATTAACTCACCAGCACGGGTTATCTTAAAGACCGTTTTTTTAATAATATCGGATACTTCACCTAAATCTGCATCGGGATAACGTTTTAGAGCATTCAATACTACACCAGGACCACTGACACCAACATTGATCACCGCTTCACCCTCACCAGCTCCATGAAACGCTCCTGCCATAAATGGATTATCTTCAACCGGATTACTGAAGACTACAAGCTTGGCGCAGGCAATTCCATTTTGATCCGCTGTTAGTTCAGCTGCTTCTTTGATGATGAACCCCAATTCTCTGACAGCATCCATATTAATCCCGGTTCTTGTAGTGGCAACTGAAACGGAAGAGCATACTCTCTCTGTAACACTAAGAGCCCTCGGCAATGCTTGAAGCAAAGTATGATCGCCTTTTGATTGTCCTTTATGAACAAGGGCCGAGAACCCGCCAATAAAATCTACACCCAATTGTTTAGCAGCTTTATCCAATGTTTTAGCAAGCTCTACGGTTTGATCTACAGTTGCGTTACCAAGAATTTCGGCAATCGGGGTGATGGAAATTCGTTTATTGATAATGGGAATCCCAAATTCTTTTTCCACTTCTACCGCAACACTTTTAAGATTCTTAGCGTATGTGGTGATTTTCTCATACACTTGCAAATTCATTTTTTCAAAATCGGAATCTGCACAATCTCGTAAACTAATCCCCATTGTAACAGTCCGAATATCTAGGTTTTCCATTTGCACCATTCGAATGGTTTGCAAAATCTCATCCATTGCAATTGACATCCTACGATCGCTCCTCATTAAATTCTGTGCATTGCTTGGAATATTTCCTCTAATTGAAGGTGGATTTTTAAGCCCATGTCTTCACCAATTAAAGCTAATTCGTCCCGCACTTTATTTAAATTGTCATTCCCTGAAACATCAATGATCATCATCATTGTAAAAAAATCCTGTAAAATGGTTTGACTGATGTCAAGAATGTTCATATTGTTTTCTGCTAATACGGTTGTGACACGCGAGATGATCCCAACCTTGTCCATTCCAATTACACTTACTACTGCTCTTCGTAGTTCCATTTTTTCACCTCATAAAATATAAATAAAAGAGATTGGATCAACTCCAATCTCAAGTAAGAAGAGTGCGCAAGTGGTTATGCACAACATTCTCTCCTGTCCTTTTGCCTGAGATTGTGAATCCTTCGGCGCCGTAAACTCTTTTACGATCTCTCCAGAAGCCTCTCCAGCTATAGTGTCACCCATAGCCTTCATCGACTGCTTTATTGAATTAAACAAATGTTAACAAATTAATAGGAATTCAGTCAATAAAAATATTTTAATATTTTCATAATTGTCACAATCTATCCTGCAAAACTGACCCATGGAAAAAGTCGATGCATATATTAATTGGAAAGATTTCCAGGTGAGGTGGAAATGGAAATGATAACAGCTAGTATCGGTGGTAAGACTTATCGTATTCCAGACGATTTGGAGACCTATTTCAAAACCTTCCGATCACATGTGATTGGAATGAATCAGGAGTATATTACTCCCTATGGCAAGAAAAAGATCATTTATGCAGATTGGACAGCCAGCGGAAGGCTGTATCGCCCTATCGAGCAGAAAATTTCCGAGGTTTTTGGACCATTTATGGCTAATACCCATACTGAATCGAATGTAACCAGCTTAATGATGACGGGTATGTATCAACAGGCAAAAAACATCATTAAAGATCATGTCAATGCCCATCCGACTGATGTCGTTTTATTTGATGGATTCGGAATGACTTCTGTTATGAATAAATTTCAGAGGATATTAGGATTTAAACTACATGAAAAATATAAAGATAAATGCACTGTACCTGTGACGGAAAGACCTATTGTCTTTATAACCCATATGGAACACCATTCTAATCAGACTTCATGGTGTGAGTCAATGGTGGATGTAGAAATGATTCAGGCAGATCAAAATGGGTTGGTTGATTTAAACCACTTGAAAAACTTATTAGAGCAATACCAAGACCGTACAATAAAAATTGGGTCTTTTACTGCCTGCTCGAATGTTACAGGTATTCAAACTCCCTATCATCAATTAGCCAAAATCATGCACCAACACGGTGGGGTATGCTTTATAGATTTTGCGGCATCAGCCCCCTATATCAACATAAATATGCACCCAAAAGACCCGCTGGAAAAATTGGATGCGATTGTTTTTTCACCACATAAATTTTTAGGAGGACCCGGGACGAGCGGTGTTTTGGTGTTTGACTCTAAATTATACGGAAATAAAGTTCCCGATCACCCTGGAGGTGGGACTGTTACATGGACAAATCCATGGGGCGAACATCATTATTATCCAAATATCGAAATTCGTGAGGATGGGGGAACTCCAGGGATTTTACAAGCAATACGAACTGCACTTTGCATTCAATTAAAAGAACAAATGGGCATCGAGAATATCGTAAAAAGGGAGAAACAACAAATATCCATACTGCTGCCTATGTTGAAAACAATCCCAGGACTTCACCTATTAGAAGAAAATCAGACGAAGCGCTTAGGAATCGTATCTTTTTATGTAGACAATATTCATTACAATTTAATCGTTCGTCTGTTAAATGACCGTTTCGGCTTCCAAGTCAGGGGAGGCTGTTCCTGTGCTGGGACATATGGTCATTACCTCTTCCATATCGATAAGAACAAGTCCAAACAAATTACCGATCAAATTGACCAGGGTGATTTTTCAACGAAACCGGGGTGGGTACGATTTTCACTGCATCCGATCATGACAAATGAGGAAATTCTACTGTTTGTTCAGGCTATTAAGGAAATAGTAGAAAATATCGAGGAATGGAAAAAAGATTATCGATATGATGCTAAAAGCAACGATTATTTTTATATCCATTTTAAAAGAGAAGACATGTCGCCACTTTTTCGAATGGAATAATGGAAATTATTACTGTCTTAATAGTAATTTTGATAATTATAGCGAAAATGATGAGAAAATGTAAAAAATTGACAGTTAATTAGTTGCGAGTTAAAATTAAATTGTAATAAATCATAGTAAAGTAAAGGAGGAATCATCAATGAACAGCTTATTTCCATTCAAAAAGGCCAAGGACGTAAGCACAGATATGTGGGATTCATTTACTGATTTCTTCAGCGATAATTTCTTTGCTCCAGTCCGAAGCGATACTCATTTATTCCGTACTGATATTAAAGACGCCGGAGACCATTATGTAATTGAGGCAGAACTGCCTGGATTTGACAAAGAGGATATTAAAGTAGAGTACGATCAACATTACCTGACTATTTCAGCACAGCGAGAATCACATGTAAAAGAGGATAAAGAAAATTTTATTCGTCAGGAAAGACATTACGGAGAATTTGTACGTCGGTTCTATGTGAAAGATATTAATGAGGAAACTGTTGAAGCTGTTTTTGAAAATGGAATACTCACACTAAATTGTCCAAAAGTAACTCCTAAAATGGAACAAAAACATATAGAAATTCACTAAAAATTTGGCCGCAATCAACTATTGATTGCGGTCAAATTTTTTGCATAAAGGACCGGACAGCTTTTGCAGGCATAAGCTAATGAAAAAAGGCGGGATCAACTTGATTCATACTGTAAAACCAGGTGAAACACTTGCCACAATCTCGGCGGATTATCGTGTTAGCCTGCGCCGGCTATATGCGGCAAATCCCGGACTAGGCCATGGCCATTTATTTGCAGGCCAAAAAATTCAAATTCCCGGAATCCCCGAACCGAATACCATTCCCTTTTCTATTCAAGTATCAGTTGGAAAAAGAAGACTGACTCTTTATAATAGCGGAAAGTTGGTTAAAATTTTTCCAATTGCCGTAGGAAAAATGCTCACTGGGACTCCGGTTGGCGAATTTGTCATCGTTAATCGTCAATACCACCCAGGGGGGCCATTTGGCGTATTATGGATGTCACTTTCGAAGCAGGGGTACGGTATCCATGGGACCAATGACCCGAGTTCAATAGGGAAAGCAGTATCCCATGGGTGCATCAGGATGTTTAATCGGGATGTCCTTCAGCTGGCAAATATGGTGTCTAATGGTACTAGGGTTATGATACAGCCTTGAAGATGATAGCCGAATTTAAACCCACCTGCAAAAAAACGTTACGAATTAGAGTTGAAAGGTCAAAACCCGAATTATTAGATGAGATTGCCACATAATTAGCAAAAGAATTAATTATAAGGTAACCAAAGTGTAAAAACAGGTCACTTGTAGGTAATAAGATACCTTTAAGTGACTTGTTTATTTTTTCATAGGCTGTGTTAAAGAACTGTGTTGATTTTTTACACTCTGTTGATTGTAGCGGAAGGTGCGAAGACTCCTCGAAAATGCTAACGCATTTCCTTCGTGCGAGTGCGAATTCTAGGAAGAAAATCAACGTCCTGTGGGAGTACGGTTCTGGAGAGACCCCGCAGGCGCAAGTGCCGAGGAGGCTCGCCGGAACACCCACGGAAAGCGAAGCACCTGGAGCGCAAATCAACAGCCCAGTTTAACAGAGCCTTTTCATAAACAAATTCTCCCTAAAGCCACGTTTTTAACTTGAACTTCCACATCCTCGAAATCTTAACATTCTTCTGTTAAAAATTACCGACCATGCTGACACGGCAGTTCCCTAAGATAGCGATCATAATGAATTCACTCAAATTTAAAGAATGAACATTATTAAATCTTTTATAAATTTAATCCAAATCTTTTTAATTCAATGAAAATACTTTCCAATCGTTTTCCTTTTTCCGTTAAAGTATATTCCACACGAGGGGGAACCTCTGGAAATACCTTTCTTATCAATATCCCATGATCTTCTAGTTCCTTGAGTCGGAGTGAAAGTGTTTTCGGGCTGATTCCATTCAGTGATTTCAATAGGTCGCTGAATCGCATCGTTCCTTCGATAAGGAGATCCCGAATAATTAAAAAGGTCCATTTAGTTCCGATTACATCAAGCGTTTTAGCAATGGGGCATTGCTCACCTGGTGTTCCTTTGGTTAGCAAGACCGGCTCAACCACACTCATCTGAAGCATCCTCCTTTATATTTTTTTAACTGATTTTCCTTATGATACCACAAAGGTATACTTTGAGAAACTTTATGAAATAAATATCACTACTTCCATAAATGAATTTACTGTATATATAATATCGATAAGCCAATTATTGATGGTAATAATGAGGAGGTGGTCAGAGTGGTACGAGAAATCAACATTTAAAGATTACAAAATAAAGGAGCTGGAAAAGGGATGAAAAAAATACTTATTATTAACGGTCATCAGAAATATGAATCATCAGAAGGATATTTGAATCACACATTGATGGATAAGATGGTCAATGTGTTAAGTAAAAGGAACAAAATAAAAACAACAATTATTCAAGAGGGATATAAAATCGAAGAAGAACAACAAAAATTTTTATGGGCTGATATTGTCATTTACCAGACCCCTATTTATTGGTTTAGTGTACCTGGAATATTGAAGACGTATATGGATGAAGTTTTTGCCTATGGCTTATTTTTTAAGGGCGCTGATCAGTATGGAAAGGGCGGGTTATTAACTGAAAAGAAATATATGTTTTCAACTACCTGGAATGCTCCTGAAAAAGCATTTAACGATCCAACCCAATTTTTTGAAGGGAACAGCCTTGAAGATGCATTGAGTCATTTACATCGAGTCCATAAATTCCTCGGTATGAATCCCTTAAAGAGTTTTACTTGTTATGATGTAATCAAAAATCCGAAAATTGAAAAGTTTGTAACCGAACTTGATATACATTTAAATGAGGTATTGAATATTTAATCTATTAAGTAACCCATAGGGAGGTAAAAATATGTTACGAGGCCAAAAAGTTGTCATTATCGGTGGAAGTTCTGGGATTGGACTGGAATCAGCTAAGCAGATAATTGCCCAAGGGGCAGAAGTAATCATTGCTAGCCGATCCGAAGATAAATTACGGAATGCTAAAGAGCAACTGGGAGTTAGCGCTACCACTTTTACTCTGGATATAACACAAGAACAGCAGGTTCAGTCTTTCTTTGATAAGGTAGGCCAGTTTGATCATCTTGTGGTGAGCGCAGCAGAAACATTCGGAGGACCATTCCTCCAAACAGATACAACCCAAGCCCGACAACTGTTTGAAAATAAATTTTGGGGACAGTATTATGCGGCGAAATATGGTGCTCCTAAAATTACACCAAATGGATCAATCACCTTATTCTCTGGGGTTGTAGCCTACAAGTCTATGAATGGTTCATCGATACTAGGTGCAGTCAATGCTGCCGTTTCGAATCTAGGCAAGACTTTGGCTTTAGAGCTTGCTCCGCTTCGAGTTAACATCGTTTCACCAGGAATAATTGATACACCTTCCAGAAGCAATATGCTAGAAGAAACTCGTAATCATTTCTATGCTTCGGTAGCAAACAAACTTCCTGTGAAACGGATAGGAAGAACTGAAGATGTAGCAAAAAGTGTACTATACTTGATACAAAATAGTTTCGTAACTGGAACGGTTCTACATGTAGAAGGCGGTCATATCTTGGCCTAAGTAAACGATAAATTGTAAGTTAAGCTGAGAGTGTAAAGATTTTTTTTGAAAGGTTTAAAGAAGAAATAGATAAAACTGCCGGTATCTATTGAGAAATACCGCAAGATACGGACAACTTTTCACAAATAAACAACAACACAGTAGAAAAAATCCATATACCATATAAAAATATTATTGTTTTATTGTTCACTTTTACAAAAAAAAGACACCCAATTGTTATCAAAGGTCCTAATTCGCCTGTTAACCACAGAAATATGGGCGAAAATCCCACTGTATATAAGGACAGTCTTTGATAAATTGGGTGTCTATTAATATACCATGTACCAGAAGAAGGATTACTAATAGTAACAATAAAGCAATTTTAGGTTTTATTGGATACTTTTCTTCTGAAGCATAGGCATTGTATGGTAGAAAATCACTAAGCTATACATTTAATAATTCTTTGTTTAATTGGTAAGGAGTATAACTAAATTACTTATAAATCACAATCGAACCAACAGATTTGTCTTTCGACTGACCATTTACACGAACCTTGAGTCCAAAGTTCTCAAGATTACGTCCGGCATCCGGCATAAAGGTATTGAGGTAGGATTTTGAATCATCAAATAGTGAAACAGCTGGCAGACTTGAAGAAGTTAAAGTTTGAAGGCCAGGATAATTGATATTTAATCCTGAAGTTGGATTCAAACCAAACGCAGCATCGGCGACATGGAAACGAGTGCTTGCTTCAGCAGTCGTGCCGGTCGCAAGATTCCATAGAAGATCACCGCCCAAGTGAGCATCAACAACGCCAAGGAAACCATCCCCAGGGTGTATACCTGTCCAGTTATCCGTAAAGCTGTCATCAACATACCAAACTACTAATCCACCATCATAGCTCATTAGGGATTCACCACGTTTAATATGGGCTAGTCCTTGGTCAACCCCTTTTTGATTACGCCATTCAAGCAGGTAATAGTGATCAGTTAACTTATTACCATCCATCTTAGTAAAGCCATTTAACGTAAAGGCAGAAGTCGTATTTTCAGCGCCATCATCCACTAATGTTTGACCGTCGGCAACGACCTTGATGTTATCAGCAAAGAAGCCGATGTAAGAGCTGCCCCAGTCAGTGGCATAGCGTAGACGCAGCTTGATTTTTTGGCCTTTGTACTCAGAAAGATCGAAAGACTGTGGCTGCCATCCTTTAGAGTTACCTGTGAATCCTGGCATGGAGTTAATAATAGTAGGATAGCCCTCATCAACAACATCCGAGCGTGTATGGGAATTTCCTAGAGATTTCCATGTGGCGCCATTATCAGTTGAAACCTGAACAAAAGCAAAATCCCATTGCTCTTCTATATCATACCAAGCGTCAAATGTTAATGTTGCTGCAGTTTTACCAGTTAAATCGACATCAGTTACCATATTGGTATCCATTTCATCCTGTTGTCCGCCCCAATATTCAAAACTACCAGTTGGTGTGTTTACTGGTGTTTTCTTTTGTGGCAGGTTGACGCGGATCGCCTGATTGTTTTGGCCAAGTGGTGAATTCGCTTGGTCAACGAGGAACTGAGTGCCTTTAGTTGATACATCATCCCATTCAACAACAGTAGGAGCTGTCCATTTTCCACCAAGAGTAGATTGGAAGTATTGTTTGGCAAATGGAGAAAATCCAGTTGGTTCGGCCCCAGGAATTTTACCTGCCCAAGAACCGCTAGCCATAATAGACCAGTAACCAATTGCTTCTCCTGTTCCAGAATACTGTGTATCGTATTCATCAGGAAGTCCTAGGTCATGGCCATATTCATGCGCGAATACACCAGTAGCACCATCTTCAGGCATTACCGTATAATCATAGAATCCTGGTAATCCTTCTCCCAGACCATCTGGATCATAGAATACAGCTGAACGATGTGACCAAATGGCATTATCACCGAGGGAACCGCCACCGGCTTCTTGGCCCATTCCAGAGTGGATGATTTGAAGGTGGTCAACAAGGCCATCCGGCTCCCAGAAGTTGCCGTCACCATCTAAATCATGTGGATCTTCTAAGTCGTAATCTTGAAGTGGAACTCCAGCCTCTTTAGCTGCAATAAGAGTATCTTTTATCAATTGTTTCGCTCCGCCAGGCGTCACATTATCATGACCACCAGTGGATTTGTCTGCACCATAGAAGGATGCAGTTCCTGGAACCTTTAACCAGCCATAGGCTTTACCTTCAATCGTATACGTACCGCCTGATTGTTCTTCATAAAATTGCTTTTGGGATACTTGGTCTTCGCCATTCGGTCCTTTAAATTCACCTTTGTTCCCGAAAATCATTTTTTCATAGTGCTCAGGTGTATAATCCTTATAATAGTTATCCGTTTCACCTGGCTTAATGTTATTATGAGGGAAATCGGAGTACTCGACCATTAAGGTTAATAGTTTCCCTTTTTTCTGAACGCCAGGGGATGGCCCTTCCTTTACAGAATCTGGATTCCCTTTTAATTGTCCATACTTATTACCTTTACCTTTTAGAAGGCCATTATTGAAATCCTTAAATTTATTCTGTTTTTCAGTTTCGGCCTTTTTCACTTTTACGGCAATAGGATCGGTTTCTGTAGATTTGGATTGTTTCCCCTTTAGGACAAGGTAATTATGTAAAGCTTTTTGTTTTTCTGCCTCGGTAGCATTTTTGGCAATCACACCGCGATTCACTAAGGATTGAAGCAACTTGTCCTCATTTACAATTGCTAGGTCTAGTGAACTATGAGACTGTGAAACGAAGCTTGGACTTTTCGACAGAACTTCACCCTTAGCTGTGTTCATATAGCTGCCAGGGAAGCCGCCGAATAAGGTTCCGGCAATTACAGCTGTGGTAAGACCAGTTTTTAATAGTTTTTTCAATAAAATTCCCCCTTAAAAGAATTCTGTTGCAAGTTATATAATATTTCGAAAATTGAAATATATCAACTTAAAATATTCCTATTTTTCTGACAAAAACACATACTTTCCTATACGGAAAGTCCTATTTTATCAATTTTTTTGCGCTTTATTAGGGGGAATTATCAATTATTGTTGAATAAAATAATGTCATAAAAAGTAACTATGTTATATGAAGATGTAGATAACGATTGGAAGAGGGACAATAAAAAGGCCAGGCAGCTTTTACTAAATGCCTGGCTTTTCAATCATGATTAAGCTTTTGCTGCTTGAATTTGCATGTTGATTTTTACTTTGTCGCCGACTAAAACTCCACCTGTTTCTAAGGCGGCATTCCAAACTAAACCGTAATCAGAGCGGTTAATAGAACCCATTGCACTGAAACCTACTTTTTCATTTCCCCAAGGGTCTTTTCCTTGACCTTCAAAAGTAACAGCAAAAGTTTCTTGCTTTGTTATGCCGCGAAGGGTAAGGTCACCCGTTACGTTATATTCACCATCATCCGTTTTTTCAATTTTAGATGCTTTAAACGTCAAATTTGGATGATTCTCTGAATCAAAGAAATCACCAGAAACTAGGTGAGCATCACGGTCCTTATTGCGTGTATCTACGCTTGCAGTTTCTACTGTGAAATCAATGTTAGCAGTAGTTAAATCAGTAGGATCCGCCTCAATGGTTGCATTAAAGCTATTGAAAGTTCCTTTTACGTTAGCGATCATCATATGGCGAACGGAAAAATCTACACTGCTGTGTACTGTATCAAGTGCCCATTTTGTATTTGTCATTTAAAATCTCTCCCTTTTGTTTTGAAATCATTTATCTCAAATTCAAAATAACTTACTTCGAGATAAATTATAGTAGATTGACCGAACTTTTGTCAATGGTTACTTATAAATTTTTTTCGAGATAATTAATATACTATAAGGGTATTAAAGTTTGAGGGGAAAATAAAAAAACGCCAATTAGGCGTTTGATGATGTAAGTAAAAGAAACTTGTAAGAAAAGAAGGAACATGTTAAAATGAATATTGGTATATAGGTGAATTCATAAATTTATTTAGTATATCCCTACTTTAATTTTAGCACAAGAGTATGCCGGTTGTCAACATCAACAACCAAATTTTTTTCTGGGGAGTGTTTTTATGAGTGACGTACAGAATAAGGATTGGCAATTGGAACAGGAACGGGTTGACTTGGTTGTAAAAGCGATTGATAACAAATCAAAAAAGCTAGATAAAAATGCTGGTACAGTCGGCTTGGATGTCCTTGAATTGCGTAAAACATTTTGGCAGGATGTTACCGTTAATATGGATGAACCTGATGATGTGATCGAAACGGCAGCAAGCATTAAGCAGCAGGCAGAATTACTTTCAGAACGTGAGAGAACGCATCATCAATTGGACCGGCAACTGAGGACGTTAGCAAGATTAAAATACTCCCCTTATTTTGGTCGGATTGATTTTTTGGAAGAAGGGGAAGCTGCGCCAGAACAAGTTTATTTGGGAATTTCCTCATTAATGGATGAACAAGAAGAAAACTTCTTGATATATGACTGGCGGGCGCCCATTTCTAGTCTGTATTATGATTATCCCCCAGGTCCCGCAAAATACCAAATTCCTGATGGTACGATTAATGGAGAAATGACACTAAAACGGCAATTTATTATTAGGTCCTCTGAAATAAAAGGCATGTTTGATACAGGTGTCACCATTGGGGATGAAATGCTTCAGGAGGTCCTGGGAAATAATGCCAGTAACCAGATGAAGAGTATTGTAGCAACCATTCAACGTGAACAAAATATGATCATTAGGAATGAACGCAGTAATTTACTGATTGTTCAAGGTGTCGCGGGCAGTGGCAAGACTTCTGCTGCGATGCAACGGGTTGCCTATCTATTATATCGTTACAGAGGAACATTAAAGTCGGAAAATATCCTGTTATTTTCTCCAAACCCTTTGTTTAACAGTTATGTGGCTACGGTTCTTCCTGAGTTGGGTGAGGAAAATATGCAGCAAACGACTTTTCAGGAATATTTACATCAACGTTTAGGGAGAGAATTTAACGTGGAGGATCCCTTTGCGCAAATGGAATATTTGTTAAAGGAACAAAATGAAGAGGCCAAGATGGTCAGGATTACAGGAATTCGATTCAAAGCCGGAGTTGCTTACATGGAAATGATTGATCAATATGCAGAAGAACTGGCAACTAAAGGAATGCGGTTTAAGAATCTGAACTTTAGAGGGGAAACATTAATTTCTGAAAGAGAAATTAGGAATTATTTTTACAATTTAGATCACCATCTTACTATTCCAAATAGGATTCAGCTTGTTCAGGAATGGCTGAGACGGGAATTGAAAAAATGGGTGAAACGGCAAATGTCCAGAGACTGGGTAGAAGAGGAGATACAGTTTTTAGAGAAAGAAGATTATTTAGAAGCATTTAAGAAACTTCAAGCAAACAAACGATACTCGGAACATTCATTCGATGATTTTGAACAGGAACAAAAGTTTTTGGCGGAAAAGGTGGTAAAAGATCGATTTAAACCGTTGTTTGTTGCTGTAAAAGGATTAAAATTTATCGATATGTCGGAAATGTATATTCATTTTTTTGAACAGAATCATAAAGATTATAGGTTGCCAACTAATTGGGAAGAAATTCGTACGCAAACAGTGGAACAGCTTAAGTCACTAACAATTCCTTATGAGGATGCTACACCCTATGTTTATCTTCAACATCTCATTGAGGGACGGAAAACCAATACGGGAGTTCGTCATATTTTCATTGATGAGGCACAGGACTATACGCCAATTCAATTTGCCTTTATTCAAAAGTTATTCCCTTACAGTAAAATAACGCTATTGGGAGATTTTAATCAAGCAATCTATTCTGGTGCTACGGGATCCCAAACAGTACTTACGGATCTTGCTATCGAAGAAAAAGAAGCAGAGACCGTTATTTTGACAAAAACCTACCGTTCTACGAAGGAGATTGTAGAATTCTCCAAAGGGATCATTGAAGGCGGAGAGCAGATTGAGCCATTTAATCGGTTAGGGAGAAAACCATTAGTCACTTTTAGTAATCCTGACTTGATAAACAACCACACACTTCATAAAATTCATGATTTGCATCAAGAGGGATATAAGACCATTGCCATTATTTGCAGGACTGCTGAAGAAAGTAAGCAGGCGTATGAAACCCTAAAAGGGAAGGTCTCCATTCATTTGATTGAAAAGGGAACTCTTTCCTACGAGCAAGGGGTATTAGTCATCCCATCCTATTTAGCGAAAGGTATTGAATTCGATGCAGTCATTGTATACGATATTTCGCAATATCGAAGTGAAGGGGAACGGAAGCTATTTTATACAGTTTGTACGAGGGCTATGCATGAATTGCATTTGTTTGCGACAAACGGAATGAGTCCTTTAATGGAGCGGGTTTCAAGGAATACCTATGAAATAGATAACTAAACTTAATAAAAGGCTGTTAGATTCACCTTGTGATCAAACAGCCTTTTTTCCTATATTTACTTCTTCCATTGCTTTTCTACCTGCTCATAAGCCAATCTCATTATTTCTTCATTTGAAGTCTCGCGATCAGTAATGACATTGGTTAAATACTTTCTACCTTCAAAATGAATGGTTACTTCTACTTGTACCATAATAAATCACCTATCTTTCAATTGTAATGGTTAAAACAGTGTTATCTGAAATTCTTGGGAGAGGGATACTCAAGTTAGTGCTTCTAAAAGGATACCTTTGGGTGCAAGAATTGTTTGGGAGTTATTAGGGTTTTTACATTATATCACAGTGATAATTTCATAAGGAAGAGGGATTTTTTGTAAGAAAATGTTGAAAAACTGGCCTCCAATTTTGGAAGCCAATTAGTTTTCGACTAACATAAATTGTTCTGCAAATTGCTGAACAAGGGACTTGTCCAATTTATTTTTTTTAAACAATGATTCTGCAAGGGTCACATTGGCTTGTAAAAGTCTATTTCTTTTTAAATCACGAATGGTTATATCGCCATTTAATAATTGAATGGCCTTTTCTTTGGTGTCGGCATTCACAGATGATTCATATAGAAGGTAGGCAATACAGGTTATTTTGTCCAACAAAATCACTCTCCTGGCTTTATGAATCGAACTTTTGTTTTATACACTATAACATTCGACCAATATTTGTTATATTCCTTCTGTTTTTTTAATAATTTACGAAAAATTCTAACTTTTTACAATGTTATTTTGGAAAAACTGTTGAATATTGCTTATTTATGATGGTTTTTATATAATATGATAGGGATATGAGACAGCGTTAAACAATAGGGGAGCCTTTCGTCCCATAGGGATGGGAGGCTTTTTATGTCATGAGCAGCATCAGCTTAGGAAGGAAACTCCCTTAGCGATGTGAAACCTTTACATAAGATTTAGGAGGAACAGAAATGAAACAAACCGTAATCAAAGATTTGTACAGAAATACGGAAAGTTATATTGATCAAAAAGTACAAATTTCTGGATGGATCCGTACCATTCGTGATTCCAAAACATTCGGATTCATTGAATTAAATGACGGAAGCTTTTTTAAGAGTGTCCAAATTGTATTTGATGATCAGTTAGACAATTATAAGGAAATTGCCAAACTTTCCATTAGTTCTTCAATTAAAGTGGAGGGGGACTTCATCCACACTCCTCAAGCTAAGCAGCCATTTGAAATTAAGGCGACTAGTATCTCCATTGAAGGGACTTCATCAGCGGAATATCCGTTGCAGAAAAAACGACATACCTTTGAATACTTACGCACAATTGCTCACTTAAGACCAAGAACCAATACCTTTGCTGCTGTATTCAGGGTTCGTTCTCTTGCTTCCTATGCCATTCATAAATTCTTCCAAGATAAAGGCTTTGTATATGTTCACTCGCCAATTATCACTGGAAGCGACACGGAAGGTGCAGGGGAAATGTTCCGAGTCACCACTCTTGATTTGGACAACCCACCGAAAAATGAGGAAGGAAAAACGGATGCAACGAAAGATTTCTTTGGCAATGAAACAAACCTAACTGTGAGCGGCCAACTTTCTGCAGAGGCATTCGCTTTGGCGTTCCGAAATGTTTATACCTTTGGACCAACTTTTAGAGCGGAAAATTCCAATACTGCTAGACATGCAGCGGAGTTCTGGATGATTGAACCGGAAGTGGCATTTGCAGAACTGCCAGACATCATGGACTTAGCAGAAGAAATGGTTAAGTACGTAATTGGCTATGTGTTAGAACAGGCTCCAGAAGAAATGGACTTCTTTAATAGCTTTGTTGAAAAGGGTTTATTAGACCGGTTAAATAATGCCCATACCTCCGACTTTGGACGAGTTACGTATTCAGAAGCCATTGAATTATTGAAAAAGTCAGGTGAGAATTTTGGTTACCCGGTAGAATGGGGATTAGATTTACAGACAGAACATGAACGCTACTTATGTGAAAAAGTGTTCCAAAAACCGGTCTTTGTAACAGATTATCCTAAAGAAATTAAAGCATTCTATATGCGATTAAATGAAGATAATAGAACAGTTGCTGCCACAGACTTACTGGTCCCTGGAATTGGCGAATTAATCGGCGGAAGCCAACGTGAGGAAAGGGAAGAGATTCTTGCCGGCAAAATTAAAGAACTCGGCATGACTGAAGAGGATTACTGGTGGTACCTTGAATTAAGAAAATACGGCGGGACAAAGCATTCAGGATACGGCTTAGGCTTCGAACGCCTGATTATGTATCTAACAGGAATGACCAATATTCGTGACGTCATTCCATTCCCAAGAACTCCAGGTAATGCAGAATTTTAATAAACCAGAGGTAAGACCAACCCGCTCTAGGTTGGTCTTTTTTGGCATTAAAAAATGGCTCCGGATCTCGGAGCCACTTGTCATTATTGTTGTTTTACATATCCACATCTGGTTCAACAGCTAAATCACACTGCTCTAACGGGATTAACTTGGATTTCTTGGTAAATTTATAGCCTAACCAAACAACCAAAAATAGAGGTAATCCAATATATGATACCATTACACCATTCCAATCGATATGATCACCCGTAAAAGCAGAATAGTTCTGACCAAGGACAACGAAGGCACATACTGCGAATGCGAAGAGCGGACCAAATGGGAATAACTTTGCTCTAAATGGTAACTCATTTAAATCTCTTCCTTGGGCCACATATGCTCTTCTAAAACGATAATGGCAAATCGCGATTCCAAGCCAAGCGATAAACCCTGACATCCCGGAAGCATTTAATAACCAGACATAAACTGTACCATCACCGAAAAATGAGGCAAGAAACGCTAATGTTCCTACTAAAGTTGTGGCAATTAATGCATTGATAGGAACACCATTTTTATTTAATTTTGCTAAAAATTTTGGAGCTTTTCCTTCGCGAGCCAAATCCCATAGCATTCTTGTAGATGCGTACATCCCTGAATTACCCGCGGATAATACGGCAGTTAAGATAACGGCATTCATAACAGATGCTGCAAATGCGATTCCTGCCTTTTGAAATACAAGGGTAAACGGGCTTACCGATACATCACCATTGGCCAAATTTTCGTTAGTATATGGAATAAGAAGACCGATGACCAAAATAGCTAATACATAGAATAATAAAATGCGCCAAAATACTGATTTAACGGCACGAGGAATGGCCTTTTTGGGATCATCCGTTTCACCAGCAGCAACCCCAAGAAGTTCAGTGCCTTGGAAGGAGAAACCTGCCGCCATAAATATACCAAGCATGGTCATAAAACCGCCGTGGAAGGGTGCATCACCAATCGTTAGATTCTTGAACCCTACTGCGTGGTCACCCAGGATTCCAAAAATCATTAAAGTACCGGCAATGATAAAAATGATGACTGTAACGACCTTAATTAATGAGAACCAATATTCTGCTTCGCCAAAGCCTTTAACAGAAAGATAATTTAACAAGAACATAATCACCAAAAAGATACTGCTCCACAATAAAGAAGGTGTATGTGGAAACCAGAATTTCATTATCATGGTTACAGCTGAAAGCTCAGCGGCAATTGTGATAGCCCAGTTATACCAGTAGTTCCACCCAAGTGCAAAACCTAATGATGGATCAACAAATTTTGTTGCATACGTGCTAAAGCTCCCAGCAACCGGCATATAAGCGCCCATTTCTGCCAAGCTCTGCATTAAAAAGTAAACCATGACACCTATTACGAGATATGAAAGAATTGCGCCACCAGGACCAGCACTATGAATGGCACCGCCACTGGCAAGAAATAGACCAGTACCAATGGTCCCACCTAATGAAATCATGGTAAGGTGACGTGATTTTAAGCTTCTTCTTAATTGCTCTGATTCATTGTTAGAAACCTGGACTTCTGAATAATCCCTGTTTTGTGCAGCAGATTGCATAAAAATAACTCCTTTAAAAATAGGCTATTCAGAAATAAATTCTGAATGCAATAGAGAACTGCGTCTCATGTTCCACCCAATTGGGTTTGCCATTTGGCGAGTTTCTTTAGAAGGAGTTTGGAATAGAAAAATGCCAACGAAGCAGATTCGATGGCATTATCATTACCCCGCATCATACCTTCCGAAAGATAGCTCAACACACTTAGCTGGTAAAACTAAAGTGTGACAGTTCTGTTCCTGTTTGGAGACAGCCCCAGCATGCTATAACAGAGATTAAAGCACACTTCGGCAGCTTTTCCTTTCAAACGGAGTCTCTAACGTCTCTTGCATTTCTTCCGTTTTACTAATAAAAACCGCGACCTCTACCCCATCGGTTTGATGAGGATTTATCTATAAAGTTAATATACTACTAAAGTATAAATATTATAGTGAAAATGTCAATAGAAAAAATTTCTTGGAATTGAATATTATTGGAAAAAATAAATAAATTTACAGACGATATAAAAATCGTTATTATTTGTAGAAAGAAATGATTAGCGGTGGGGGAAATTATATCATGAAATGGTTAGGATTAATTGTCGGCTCTCTTATTGTTGGGGTAGGGTTCAATCTCTTTTTAATTCCGCACCATATCTTGAGCGGTGGGTTAAGCGGGATCTCCATGATTTTTGGGATGATAACACCTGTAAACACAGGTCTGATTAATTTTCTATTAAATCTTCCCTTATTAATCCTGGGATATAAGATGCTCGGAAAAAAATTTATGGTTAATTCAGTACTATCAGTTATTATTATTTCACTAGCACTTTATCTGATCCCGGTAGTTCCTATTGCAAAAGATACCATATTATCTTCCATTTTTGGAGGAGCAGTAACCGGGCTAGGTGTAGGTTTAGTGTTCCGGTGTTCGGGTTCAACTGGTGGTTTCGATATTATCGGAATGATCGTTGCAAGAAAAATGGATTTTCCAATTGGTGTTTTACTTTCAGGAATGAATGCAGTGGTCATCATGATAAGTGGATTTTTATTTAATTGGGATTCAGCCCTGAATACACTCGTGTCCATTTATGTAACCGGAAAAGTAGTTGATGCCATCTACACGGATCATGCCAAGTTAACGATTATGATTATTACTGAAAAAGGGCAAGAACTGCGAGAGCATTTGTTGACCAATCTATATCGTGGTTTGACCATCATGGATGGCACAGGCGGGTATACCAATTCGAAACGGAACATATTGATAACGGTCATTTCCAGATACGAACTGAACGAAGTAAAACAATTAATCACGGAAATTGATACAACAGCTTTTGTTAATATCACTGAAACCATTGAGGTGATGGGACTATTTCATCGCCCCAACCTAAAATAATGAGGAGCTTGCACAATTTGTGCAGGCTTTTTTGTTACATTTTTTTGCGGATTTTCACCCATTTCATAAGTGCCTCGATCACTTCTTCCAATTGTTTACCTGCCTCTGTTAATTCGTACTCCACTTTTTTGGGAGATTGATTAATCATTTTCTTCACGATTAATCCTTCCTTTTCCAAATCACGTAACCGTTCGGTTAACAGCCTGTCGGAAATTCCGTGTATCTCGGAAATAATTTCATTATATCTTTTCGGTCCTCTTAGCAAAGTATAAATAATAATACCTGTCCATCGCTTGCCGATAAACTCAATAGAATTATGGAAATTTGTGCAGAAATGCGGAATTTCTTTCTTATTATCGTTATTTTGACAATTGTTTATTTCATTCATTTTAAAATACCTCATTTAGACTTTTCTATTAGTATCATAACACAAACTTTTCACTTGACGATACATACTTACTTTTAGTAAGCTAAATTCATACTTACTTTTAGTAAGCTAAAAGAATGGAGGAACAGTTATGAAAACAACTTTAACAAAAAGTTTATCAGAGGTAATGAAAGAACGTCATTCAATAAGAAAATATGATCCTAATTTTAAAATTCCACAAGAGGAAATAAAGGATATTTTAAAAGAAGCGACTACAGCACCATCATCCAGCAATCTTCAACCATGGCGATTTATTGTAATTGAGGATCAAGAAACAAAAAAAGAGTTAAGAGCCATTTCAAATAACCAGGAACAAGTAGAAACGGCATCAGCCGTTATAGCTGTACTCGGAGATAAAGAGATGTTCAAGAGTATTGAGCAAGTTTATCGCAGTGCACATGAAGCAGGGTTTATGGATGAAGCCAATATGAATCGTTTAATTCAAAGCGCCAATAGTACGTATCCATATGCACCAGAAGAGATTCGTAAACATATTGCAACATTCGATGCTGGCCTTATTTCCATGCAAATTATGTTGATTGCAAAGGATAGAGGCTATGATACAGTGCCAATGGGTGGATTTGACAAAGGTAAATTTGCAGAAAAATTTAATGTGTCTGATCGATATTTTCCAATTGTGTTAATTCCAATCGGCAAGGCAGCTGCATCTCCATTTAATACCACCAGATTACCATTGGATGATGTTTTAATCGAGTATATTTAAACATAAAAATAACCCCGGTTCATCCGGGGTTATCTAAAACTTTAATTATTGATATATTTTTCAAACACAAAACCGAAATCTTTTACACAATATTGTTTTTTACTGTTTTCGAGCCATTGAAACGCTGCTTGGTTTACTAATTGAAATTGCTCTACAAGGTTATTGTTTTGGCTGGAAACCCGGCCCAAGGTTGTAGAAGCAATATCGAGACTTTGTTTGGCAAATTGAAGTGAAATATCATTTTCATGGGTAATCTCGGAAATTTTGATCAGAGCTTTATATAAATCCTTCACTTCTTCGATATGTTTTTTATGAACATCAATGGAGAAAGATTGTGAGCCAATTTTAAATTTGATTTCAACGTCTAGGTCAACCGTACCCGCTGTTTCAAGATGGACATCCGCTATTTTGTTTTTCGCATAGCTATAACGGTAGAGCATTCTTTTTTTACTGGTAGCACTTGTTCCATCAAGATGAATCAATGCATTATTAGTAAAACAATATTCATCTGATTTGGATTTAATCAAAAAATAAATTTTTTCGTGATCCTCATGCATGACATAATCGTCTGCATCCACCTTATCATAGTCAGTAGGTTTAATCACTGTCCCAACATCGCTTAATCCTAATAAATCTGCTGCTACTTTACCAAACATTATTTTAGAACCTCACTTTGTATTAAACTTTCCATCAATATGTGTACGATCGAACGAGGTTTTGGTTTCAAAAATCTCCTATTTCGAACGACAAGTTACTTTATGCTTTGAAAAAAAGGGTTATGACTGTTAAGCGCTAATTTTGTTACCAGTCGGCTGTTCCTTTTTATGGGAAACATAACTATGGAGGATCATTCCAGCCATAACGATCAAAATTCCAAACCAAGAGACATGTGACGGAGGAGTAGAGTGCAGCAAGAGTAGTTCCCCAATTAAGGCAAATAACACCTCCATAGATTGAGTAGCTTCTACGGCAGCCAATTGCTGCATGTTTCCTCTAACCAGGTCAGTTGCCTGGAAAAAGAGCACAGTTGCAATGACACCAGAGGATACAGCGACAATCCCTGATTGAAGAGTCTGTCCAAGCTCCGGAAGTCCGACTGTAAAATAACCGTAAACTGAAAGAATAACCCAAAAGGGCATGCTGGCAAGGGTCATTCCCAATACACGCTGAAATACATCTAATCTTCCTTTACAAAGGTCCATCATTTTACGATTCCCTAATGGATAGGAGAATGATGCAATGACAACAGGTAAAACCCCCAATAATAATGTTCCTAAAGATAACTGATCTGCCTGTTGCAGCTGCATGAGAATAATACCAAGCAGTATAATAAGCGACATCGCCATACCCTTGAGAGGAATTTTCCCTTTTCTAAGAATGGTTTCATTTTCGGTGTTGATAACTTCATAAAAAAGAGGTGCTAATAAGGAACCAGAAATGATTGTCATTTGCCATGTAGCTGCAATCAACCAACCCGGTGCATAGGAAGCGGAGAAACATAGTGGAGCATAAAATAAACCGAAGCCAACCGTACTCCACATAACCCACAATAAGGGATGCTTTTTCATCTCAATAAATAATGGTTTAAGATTTTTCCTTCCCGAAACAATCAGGAATAGAAAGGGGACCATAAAAAAATATCTTAAAGTTGCACTCCAAATCCAACTGCCGCCGGCAAGGTCCATCGCTCTGTTAAGGACAAAGGTGAAAGCAAAAAAGAACGCGGCTAAAATCCCTAATAAGATGGGCCTCATGGTCATTCTCCTTTCATTTCGATACCCTAAATTATAGCAGAATTCTGAATTATGTGAATAAAAAAATCCTAATCGAACGAATCGATAAGGATTTAGTCTGCTATCCATTAAGAAAAGGTTTTAATTTATCAATTGATTCCTGTAATAAGGCTGCATTTTTCTTATACATGGCTTTCGATTTTTCACAATTGGTGGAAAGGCAGTAAAGCTCTAAATCAGCTTGAACTTTTTTTAATGAAGCCATCAACAATGGTCTTTGCTGCGGTTGAGGGACTTTTATTTTATCATCGTAAAGATCAACGGTTAATTCGCCATAGGAATTAAGTTCCCCAATGAAAACATTGTCTAAAGTAACCCCCATTTTTTCTAGTTCTGCATATAACCATCCTCTGCTTTTCCCGGTCCATCTTAATGCCTCATCCACAATACTTCCGTCCATAATAATCGTTTGTGGAGATTCTTCATTGGGAAGCTTCAATCCAATATCTTTGGGTGTTAATGGCTGATAATCCTTTTTAAGCATTGCACTTAAATTTCCCCTTGGTTCTAAGACAGCATATTCAACATCGGCAATTCGAAAAATACTTTTTTGCCTCAAGAGGGCTGAAATTTCATCAATCGTATACTTTTCTTTTTTGAGGTTATCTTCAAGAATTTTTCCATCCTTAATGACAACCGTACCTCTGCCTTCCGCAAAATCTCGGAATTTTTTAGAATGGATGGATATGTAATTTACTAAAAATGTGACTAGCCCAAACATGAAAATGGCTATTGCTCCGTGATAGGCGTTGCTTTCTAGACCAGTAACCACTTCTCCGGCAATACTTCCAATTGTGATCCCTGCTACATATTCAAAAAAAGATAACTCGGAGATTTGCTTTTTACCGAGAATTTTTGTTGTTACAAACAAGAGAAGTAAGAAAATAAGGGATCGAGATATGATAAAAACCCATCCTGGCATCTATGTTCACCTCAACATTTACGATCCTTGGTATTGCGGTTCTTGACGTTCCAATTCATATACCCGGTATTGCAGGTCTTTTTTAATGTTCCCAACCGTTAACATCGTTTCATGAAAAACAGTTTTCGCCTCATCTTCTAAAGAATTTAAGGCAAGCATCGATAATTGCGCTTCAATACTTTTTATAGTGGCAAGCGTTTGTTTTACATTAGAAGCTACAGTCATGGGCTCCTCCCTATAAGGTCAATGTACAGCAAAAAGGGGTTGGCGAAAAATGCCAACCTATCCTTACTTATTGGTTATATTGTGGTTCTTCACTCGTGATTTCTTGAAGTCGAGGTTCAATTCCATCAATAATCGTTTGGGTTTGTTGGGCTGCATTTTGATATAACTGTTTTGCATTTTTATTTTCTGTTTGTAAGGCAAAAGTTTCAAAAGCAGCTTGTGCACTTTTAAGTCCTGCTAAAGTTTGTTTAACCTGAGTTCCTACAGTCATTTAAAAACCTTCTTTCGTATAATTAGTGGTACAAAAATAGTATGCGAAGCAATTTTTTTGTTATGTATCATAACTATTTATTAATAATGGAATGTTTCGCCATTTGACATGCATATAAATGAAGAAGAGATTAATCATGTGAGGTGGATTGTTTTGAGTAAAATCGGAAAAGACGATTTCGTTTCAGGATTTGTTCCACACCATAACCATGGTTCAGTTGATTATACCGGATTGAGTGGTGGACATGTTCACCAGTGTTTAGATGTTACTTCACCCCCAATACCTACTCAAGACGGGGGACATATTCATTACACAGAGGGATATGTTTTGTTTGAAGATGGTCATACGCATCATTACCGTGCCTATTCTGGGCCGGCAATCCCGGTGGGAAATGGGATGCATGTACATTACTATGATTTTCAAACCTCTGAGAATGATGGACACAGCCATCATGTTAAAGGCGTGGACCAACCAGCTCCTGGATCAAAATAATTAATTATAAAAGGGTCTTTTCCACTTGTGGAAGAGGCCTTTTTCTGTTTTATAAGGATTGCAGAGATTTTTGTTGACATAATAAAAATAGTACAATTATAATTCAGTTTGTATAAAAACATTTCGTATACGAAATGTTTGTCTAGTAAATATTTGGACACTAAAAAAAGGAGGAGAAAATGATTCAACTAAATAATGAACTTTTGGACTCATTTGCGGAGATCAATCGGGCGATTTATAGGCTTATCAAAAAAGATGCCGACCGTGCAGGAATCACAGTAGTTCAGTTAAAAGCGTTATATTTTATTTCCTTACATCAGGAAGTGGGGCTAGGGGAGTTAGCTGATAAACTGAAGCTGACAAACAGTACGGTGAGCGGGGTCATTGATCGCTTAGTTCAGCAGGAGTTGGTTGAAAGGTTGGTTCCTCCGGAAAATCGCCGTTCGGTATCCATTAAGTTAACAGATAAGGGAGAAGCTATATTAAAAGAACTTTTTTCAAATCATTCTATTTTAGTCAACAGAATAAAACAGGTTATGGACCTGCCCAAGGAAGAAATCAATCACTTATTGCGTTTGCACAAATTAATTTTATCCGTGTTAATCACTGAGGAGGAAAAGTGAAATGAAGATAGGGAAATTAATCATTATTAATATCATCATTTTAGTGATTTTAGTAGGGGGCGGTTTTGCTGCGTATTCCTATTACAACACCAAAACAAATTATATTTCCACTGACAATGCTCAAATTGCCGGGCAACAAGTAACCATTGCAGCCCCTGCCAGCGGAAAATTAATGAAATGGGAAGGAAAAGTGGGAGATTCGTTTGGAAAAGATCAACAAATTGGAAGTATCTTTTCAACAAGCACAGGAGTAAATGGAGTGGAAGTACCGATTAATCTTCCAACTGACGGAACTATTGTACAAAGTAATGCTGTCAAAGATTCTTTTGTAGCAGCAGGAACCCCATTGGCTCAAGTATATGATTTGAAAAGTCTATGGGTAACAGCAAATATTGAAGAAACAAATATCGATGATATTGCAGTGGATCAGGATGTAGATATTTATGTTGATGCCTTTCCAAACACTACTTTAAAAGGGAAAGTAGAAACGATAGGTTTAGCCACATCCGGAACTTTTTCATTACTGCCTTCTTCTAACAGCACAGGAAACTATACAAAAGTTACTCAAGTAATTCCTGTAAAAATCTCAATTGATGATGACAAAGGACTTCAAATTGTTCCAGGTATGAATGTAACCGTGAGAATTCATAAGTAGGTGATAAAATGTCAACGTATATCACGGTTTATGTCGTATTAAGCGTATTGCTGATATTGCTGATCAACCTTCAATTAATGAAAAGAGGGAAGAAAAGATCCAAAAAGCAAAAAAGCTCTTTTGAAGCCACCCAAGCTGAGCATTTAAGGGTGAAACTGGATGAAGCACAAAATGAATTTCCTAAAAGACCTGAGGTAAAAAGAAATGTGGAGGAAGATGTTACCCCGAAACGGACGGAAAAGCCGATAGAAACGTCGAGAGTAGAAGATGCTAAAGAGAGTACTGGAAAAGGGAAAGTGTTGGCTGCATTAATGCTTGGGGCGTTTGTTGCGATATTAAATCAAACCTTGCTGAATGTAGCAATCCCACATATCATGACAGATCTTAACGTATCAGCATCAACCGTTCAATGGCTTTCCACTGGGTACATGCTGGTAAATGGAATTTTCATCCCAGTTACGGCCTTTTTAATTGATAAATTTGGCACGAGGAAGTTGTTTCTTACATCCATTTTCTTGTTTACATTTGGTTCTGTCATCTGTTCATTATCAACCAATTTCAGTTTTTTAATGACGGGTCGTCTTATCCAGGCATCTGGTGCGGGAATTATCATGCCTTTATTAATGACTGTTTTCTTTACGATTTTTCCACCTGAAAAACGCGGAACGGCAATGGGGATTATGGGAGTTGTCATGCTCTTTGCACCGGCGATTGGCCCAACATTGTCCGGATGGCTGATTGAGCATTATTCATGGAGATTATTATTCGATATTGTCATTCCGATTGGAATTATTGATTTAATTCTCAGTTATCTGTGGGTGAAGGATGTAACGGAAAAAACAAATCCCAAATTTGATTTTCCGGGTTTACTTTTCTCTACAGTAGGTTTTGGCTTTCTTTTATACGGATTTAGTGAAGCTGGCAGTGATGGATGGTCAAGTACAACAGTAGTTGTTTCATTGTTAATTGGGATTATTTCTTTAGTCGCCTTTACGATTCGTGAGTTAACAACAGATAAGCCAATGCTGGATTTACGTGTTTTCAAATATGATATATTTTCTTTAACAACCGTTATTAGTATGATTATTAATATGGCAATGTTTGGAGCAATGATTTTATTACCAATCTATCTGCAAAATATTCGTGGGTTTACAGCACTTGATTCTGGTCTCCTGTTGCTTCCGGGTGCAATCGTTATGGGGATCATGACCCCGATTGCCGGGGCGTTATTCGATAAGATTGGAGCAAGATGGCTAGCCGTTATTGGACTGCTTATCACAATTGTAACAACTTGGGAATTCACAAAATTAAGCATGACCACATCCTATGATCACATCATGTTTTTATATATCATGCGGATGTTTGGGATGTCATTTTTAAGTATGACAGTCATGACCGAGGGGCTGAACCAATTGCCGCCACATTTAGGTTCTCATGGTACGGCTGCCTCCAATACGGCAAGGCAGGTTGCAGGTAGTATCGGGACAGCGTTTCTGGTAACAGTCATGACCACTAGACAAAGTGCTCATATGGGTGAATACTCCAGTTTAATCACCAGCGCTAACCCATTTATTGCCACTAAGACAGCTCAAATTGGCCAAGGGCTTGCGACTGTAGCGCACGTTCCTGCTACCGTTGGGAACCAATTAAGCTCTTACTTGATTTATGGTCAAACTATGAAACAAGCCACCATCGATGGAATCAATGATTCTTTCATGGTAGCAACAGGAATTGCAGTAGTGGCCTTTTGCTTGGCATTTTTCATTAAGCGTTCACGTCCTAAAGCACAATAAAAATGGGGGTTCAGAGCTTATGGATCTGGACCCTGATTTTTTCCAAAAGTTCACTGTTTTGTCATAAATGACCCGTGTATTCATCTTCTTCCGTGTTATACTATAAGTGTAAAAGATAAACAAAGAAAACATAACATCTTAGGAGACTCAACCATACGTGTTCGTTCCGTTTGTGAACGAATATAGGTTTCCCTTTATTTATTTGGAAGGTGAAACAAGTCGAAATCAATTGAAAAAGAGTAAATCCTTAACTAGTCCTTTACATTGAATCTATAAACACTATAGAATCAGATGTTAAAGGAAGCTTATTAGCAAGATGTTTTCAAACTAATAAGTAAAAAAAGTTAAGCGTTTATAAGAAAATATATCGTTTATGAACGATATATCTACTGAATCTTAATTAAACGATTTCATTGTTTGAAACCATAATTTCCAAATAATAAAGTAATGTAAGAGTCTCTAAACGGTTTAAATCCCGTATCAAAAAGTTTTTTCTCTTGAGGAATTTGAATTCCATTTAACATGTGAATTAATTCCTTCAACGGAACAAACACACATCGGCTGATCCTTCAAAGTTTTCTTTTAGCTCGTAAAAAAAGACTAAAAGGAAATGAAAATTGAACTATTTGGCTGATGTCATGGTTGGGTCTCCTAAGATGTTAATAATAGTAAGGAGTTACTTCAAAAAATGGAGTAGCTCCTTTTTATTTGGATAGCAGTTTAAGGGCAAAGCATATCCAATTAGAAAAAGTGAATACTGTGGCGGCAAAGATGCAAAAGAATGGTAACCGACCAAGTCTAAAAATATTACCATCTGAATTCTGGTATAATCTCGATCCTTTTTGGGAAAATATCCATGGAAGGAGATGAGAATATGTCAAAAAGAAAAGAGTTAAAGAAAGGTCCTTCAATTGCCCCTGGCATGGATGATCAAGAAGAACTAGAAAAAAGTGCTACAGAAGAGGAAATGGAAAGTGGGGAATACACAAGTGTAACAACACTTTCATACGATGAAGTGGACCCAAGCTAGTCTAATGGCTGCCTATTATTAGGCAGTTTCTTTGTTTTAAAAGGCAAAATATTATAAATGGAAGCTTCCAAACGCTATAATAAAAATAGAAGGCTTAAATGAAAGGGGAAATTGAATGTCTGGAAACAGCGAACTAAATTTGATTGAACAGCAGGAAGTGCTAATGGAAAAAATTCAACATCGAAAATTGACAAAAAGGAAGATTTTCCTTCGAGCATTGTTAATTACATTAGGTGCATTGTTAATGGCTGTAGGACTTGAAATATTTCTTGTTCCTAATAAGGTTATTGATGGCGGAATAACCGGTATCTCCATCATGCTATCGTATATAACCGGTTGGAAATTAGGTATTTTTCTCTTTCTACTAAACCTTCCTTTTTTCTTTTTAGGCTATAAACAAATTGGCAAAACCTTTGCCATTTCCACTCTCTATGGAATCTTTGTTCTCTCCATCGCGACTACATTGCTTCATCCCGTTCCGGCCTTCACCCAGGATATTCTCCTTGCCACTATTTTTGGAGGAGTTGTTCTAGGGATAGGAGTTGGTTTAGTGATTCGGTATGGAGGTTCATTAGATGGAACCGAAGTACTTGCGATTCTCTTTAATAACAAACTGCCGTTTTCTGTTGGGGAAATCATCATGTTTTTCAACCTGTTTATCTTGGGAAGCGCAGGATTTGTTTTTAGTTGGGATCGTGCCATGTATTCCTTAATTGCCTATTTTGTTGCCTTCAAGACGATTGATATTACCGTTGCCGGATTAGATGAATCGAAATCGGTATGGATCATAAGTGACAATGCAAAAGAGCTTGGCGATGCCATTTTGAACCGTCTTGGTCGTGGAGTTACCTATTTGAATGGGGAAGGGGCCTATTCTGGGGATGACAAGAAAGTTATTTTTTGTGTAATCAACCGTCTTGAGGAAGCAAAATTAAAAGAAATCGTCACAGAGTATGATCAAAGTGCCTTTTTTGCTGTGGCAGATATTGCAGAGGTACGAGGCGGAAGATTTAAGAAACGGGATATTCACTAGAAATTTGCAGGAAATCAGGAAATATTGTGTTTGTCGTTTATTTGTAAAATCGTTAGAAATAAGTAAAAGAAGTTGTAATTTCTAGGTAGTTCTTGTCGGTTTGTGATGAAATAACATCGATTAATCAATCGTGTTTTGTCGTACCTTGCGCTTGCCTAGGAAATAAATTTGCGAAAATTGAAATATTTCCATACAATGATAAAAATGAAAAAAGATGGCCATGTTCCGCCATCTTTTGTTTTATAACAATAGCTCAAAAACCTCATTTAACTCATGTGCCCTTTTACGATCTTGTTCCTCATTTGCATATTTAATCTCATCGGGCAAAATTTTGTTAAGAAAGTCAATTTCCTTACTGGTTAGGTCGCGAACAAACGAACCTTCAGATGGATAATGACCTTTCACAAGTTTATGATAAATCTGCTTACCCTCTGTATGGTTGTCCGTATAATTTGATAAAATCTCCCTTAAATATCCTAAGGTTTTATCCATTCCCTCACCAATCCTTTCAAGACTATTCTTTATCCAGAATCTAATAATATTCATTCAGGCAGAACAGTAAGATTTGGCTGGGGAAGAGACTCAACATTTCTTACCAAAAGAAGAATGGGAAGGCTACGCCAACAAATGGAACAAATACAGGAGGTCTAAAGAACGGTCCCCAGAAACCAAATCCATAACCGTCACTTTCTGCAGAAGACGATAATTCTTCGATTTCAAGTCCATCCTTTCTTACCTTAGCTACACGCCCCATGGTCCAATTTCCTTCTTTATTTTTAAATTTGATCATTTCACCTTCTAAACGACGGGCTGACTCATAATTTAGTTGCAATGCCATTTCCTCCATTCAAGTGTACTTGCTATAAATTATGAATGCTGAGCGATTTTTGCAAGGGTATACGTCATACATGTCCCTTTAAAAATCATAAAAGGCCTTTCATTTTTTAATGAAGGCCATTTTAAAGTGATTATTTTGTACAGGTTATAATCCTATGACTTAATATATCATGGTACTTTACAAGCATATTACCATGCTGATTGAGAATGCCGAATAACTCTGGTTCGAAATTCTGAGAAAAATTAAATTCCTGTCCAGGGTTCCCATTCAGGAGATCAAGTGGATGTGATTGTATTTCGATATTTTTAAATCCTACATCCTTTAACAGGCGGGTCCAATCTTTTTCTAATAATAAAGAGTCAATCGCATAAAATTCTTTAATTTCATTTTCTTCTTCTTTCTTTAGCTTTTTATTAATCGTCATTTCATTGGCTATTAGGCGCCCACCTTCTTTTAGCACGCGATGGAACTCTTTTAGTGCCTTTGGTTTATTCACAAAAGCTAATACGGACTCAGATAGCACATAATCAAAACTTTGATCAGCTAGCGGGATTTCTTCGATAGACCCTTGAATCAACTTAATAGGGTATTGTAAGTTCTCAAAACGTTTTTTGGCTTTTTCCACCATGATGGAATTCAGTTCTAATCCATATACATGGGCTTGATATTGCTGGTATAAATAGGCTGTTGTTTGTCCTGTGCCACAGCCAGCATCTAAAATTTTAGAATCCCTTGTAATCTTTTCCCGTGAAAGCATATTTTTTGTCAAGAGAATACCGCCTGGATGGGCTCCTCCGACTCCAAATTTGGCTAAAAAATCAATATAGGTTAAGCCTCCCATAGACACCACCCTAATTACTTTTTTGCATCTTATGTAATCAAATGAAAAAGGGTGCCTAAATGATTTATTAAATAATTATATTATGTAAACTATAAAAATGAACTTAATCACGAATCATGTTTCCTTTATTTCCCTTGCAAAATCATATGAAAAATTTGGAAATGTCTCTACCAATTTGAAATGTTCATCTATAAGCAAAGCAGAAAACTCTACAATTTACGGCTTAACATCTCCCAGTAATTAGAAATCAAAGCACTTATTCCATAGCATTTTCTAAAGGGAAATTGAACAGATTAAGCAAATGGAAGGGGTATAATCTCTCTCTTTCATACTTTGGAAAAGGGGTGCAAATATTGAAAAACTTACGGAATTTGCCGTTTCTAAAAATGTTTATGCCAAAGCGAAGGAATAAAGGTACGCTATGGGCATCATTATTCGGTTTAGGTATTAGTGCAGTCGTTTATGGTATGAAAAAAGGCAGGGGTCGAGAATTTGCAGATCCAATCGCTAACACCGTTAAAAAATTAACACCAAACGTTAATATGGAACGGATTGGAAATATAACAAAGAATATTACCCCTAATTTAAACGTTGATCATATGAACAATGCAGCTCTTGCAGAGTTTTCTGAAGAGCTTATGGAAAGTGCACTGAATAATAACAAATAAAAATGAAAAGTCCGCACAGTTTTTAACTGCATCCCAATTGTTAGAGATAACAAACAATTGGGGATGCAGTTTTGCGGACCTTTTTTAATAGATGGGGTTTGGAACCTTCTTTGGGTTGTAATGAAGACTTTCTGATGAATATAGCTTTGTGATTAAAAGTCCTCCTAAGGTTCTAGCACGGATTAAGACAGGTTGGTTATAGTTATTTTTAAATTCAAAATCAGGTCCATACCAACTTACAGTTGCATCTCTTCCTGGGGGAATATACGGTACATGTCTGCTATGAGAAAAACGTTGCGTGATCTCTAGGCCAGCATTATCAACCGCATTAAATAATGTGGAAGAAACTTGGCAAATACCACCACCGATATCCTCTGAATATTCTCCTCTTACAATAACTTTGGCTCGTTGATATCCCTTTTCTTTAGTCCGTTTCCCAACAACTTTGTTGAAGGAGAAGGTTTCACCTGGAAACACTACATAGTTGTTGATGGCATTGGCAGCTAATTTGATATTATTTGTTCGGTTTTTATTAGATGGATTAAATGAAGTGACATATCGCCCAATTCTAAGATTACGGATATCATTCAGTAACTCACTATCCACTGTCGGATACACCGTTCTCATTGGTAATTCCAATGAGGATAGATCTTGGTTAAAATAATGAGAATAGACTTGTTCCGTAAAGGATTGGCGATGAACCTGACGGCCGATTTTCTCGGGAATAATATTACCATTTTGATCCAGAACAGCATTTTCAGCAGCAATGCCCACTTTTCGATCAAGTTCTTCTAAAAATTGCTCATATTTATTAATATGTATGATTGGCACATCCGCATATGGATAGAAGTAGTCCGTTTGATTAAATTTTGTAACGACATTTCCATCCTTGGTAATGGTTAATTGATTAGGAGAGGCCATTGGTTGTGCTGTCAGGATGATCCCAATGATCCATGGTAAAATCATATTTTAAAACACCTCCTCACTATAATATTGGCCGTAAATGGTTTTATCATGTAAATCAAGTTAAAATTGAATGATTCTTAAAAATGTAAGAGAAATGGTCTTTACAAACATTGTTATTTATATTATTATCATTATTGATAATGATAATAAAAAATAGGAGCTAATAAAGATGAAGGAATCAACCGTTGATGTCATTTTACATCCAGTTCGGATGCGGATTATTCAGCAACTAATAAATCAGCAATTAACAGCCCAACAGTTAAAGGAACTGCTTCCAGATATACCGCAGGCTTCGTTGTACAGAAATATAAAAAAATTAGCAGAAGCCTGTGTTATTCATATTGTTGATGAAATACCTATAAGAGGAACCGTGGAAAAGGTTTATTCCATTCAAGACCCAAAGAAAGCTTCAATTAGTCCAGAAGAATTAAATAATCTGTCAAAGGATGAACATATGAGCCTGTTTATTAAATTTTTGGCTAATTTAATGGGGGAATATGACAGATATTTGAAAAATGAAGAAAACATTGATTTATTTGCGGATGGTGTTACTTTCCGGCAGACATCCTTGTTTTTAGACGATGAAGAATTTCAGCAATTTGCTCAGGAATTAAGGGAAGTGTATATAAAGTATGCGGAGAAAAAACTGGATAAGGGCAGAAGAAGAAGGACTGTAGCTACTATTATCATTCCAGGTGAAACTGATCAATAACATGGGGGAATTTGATGTGGAAATAAGGGAGAAAGAAATTACGATTCAAAGTAAGGTGGCACTAAAAGGATCATTAAATTTGCCAGAAACACGTAGAGAAAAAGGGCTGGCCATCCTAATTATTCAAGGGTCTGGGAAAATTGATCGCAATGGAAAAGCTAGTGAAAAGTTGGATTTAAAGCTTTATCGACAGTTAGCGGAATTTTTAACTAAATTAGGGTTTATTAATCTTCGTTACGATAAGCGCGGTGTTGGCCAAAGTGATGGGGACTACCTGAAAACTGGACTGTGGGATCTAGTCGATGATGCACGTGCAGCTGTTCAATTTTTGAAAGCTCAACCTGAAGTAGACCCTGAAAAAGTGATAATATTAGGTCACAGTGAAGGATGTGCCATTGGAACTGCGGTTGCAGCTAGGGAATCGTTAGGAGGACTCATTTTGCTTTCAGGAGCGGTTGAAACATTGGGTGAAGCGATGAAACGGCAAAGAGATATCGCTACCCAAGATATTCTGGATGGGGAAAGTTTCCAAGCGAAATTGTTACGATTCTTAGGCGCTCATAAAAAAGTTGAAAAGCAGGCTCAAAAATCTCTTGAAAAAATGATGAAGTCTAATGAAGACACGATCAAACAAAGTTTTGTTAAAGTTAACGCAAAGTGGTTCCGTGAACATATTCAATATAATGTCAGAGAGGATTTAGCAAAAGTGACTTGCCCCGTTTTAGCGATCACCGGTGCAAAAGACATTCAAGCAAATCCAGAGGTACTTAAGGATTTACCACAGTATGTAAAAGGGGACGCTGAATACTATGTAGTAGAAAATATGGGCCACGCCTGTAAATTGGTAACCAAAACATCAACTATATTCTCTATTAAAAAGGATTTACCAGCAGAAGGAAACCTGCCCATCCATCCTGAACTGACGAAACTGCTTGAAAATTGGTTAGTTGGACATTATCAGTTAGACGGAATTGAATATTAACCTTTTAAGCGTAAATTTTTATTTGAACAGGAGTGGAGTGCGAAGTGATTGGAGCACTGTTCACCACATCATCCAAAAGGTGTCTATCATGAATGGTAGACACCTTTTTATATAATGAAAATAATGTTAAAATATGATATAATTAGATCATATAGTAGATAATAGTAATCTGCTAGCAATTTGCTAACAATTTGCTATCAATTGAATAGAGGTGTCTTGCTTGGAACAAGGTGAAAGAATTCAATTAAATGTAAGGATTACAAAAGATACATCGGCAAAGTTGGATGAAATTGTTGAGTATTACCAACAAGGATTGAAACTGGGAAGAATATATAAGGGTGATGTCTTAACTGATATCATAGAAAAATCATATGAGTTAATGAATAAGCAGAAAAAGCTTCAGAAAAGATATTAATGGGACAACGGGTCGGGATTATTAAATCCGGATCTTTTTTGTATGTCTAAAATCAAATATTTTTAGAATATTTAGAAAAGAATTTGAATATTTAAATTATTAATAGTATAATAGTGTTTATTACATACCAACCGGTTAGTATTTGATATTTATTCTTTTTTTGTTTCGTAGGTTATGTGCGAATGAAAGCGTGTTCAATACATTTAGAAAGGATGAAATTGACTATGAGATTAAGAGGGAAAATAGCAGTCGTAACAGGAGGAGGTAGCGGAATTGGCCGTGCGACAGCAATAAAGTTTGCACATGAAGGAGCAAAGATTGCAGTTGCCGATGTGGATTCTGTCTCTGGGGAGCAAACGGTTAGTCTGATTAAGCAAACCGGTGGAACAGCCATTTTTATTAAGACAGATGTAGCAAATTCCAAGCAGGTTCAAGAACTTATACAAATGACTACTAATACCTATGGGGCCTTACATATCATGTTTAATAATGCCGGCATTGGAAATTCAGAGGTTCGTAGTGACGAATTAGCTGAAGAGGAATGGGACCAGGTCATTGATATCAATTTAAAAGGGGTATTCCTCGGGATTAAATATGCTGTTCCTGAACTGAAGAAAGCTGGTGGAGGGGTGATTATCAACACATCAAGCCTGTTGGGTTTAAAGGGCCAGAAATATATGTCAGCCTATAATGCATCCAAAGGTGGCGTAGTGATTTTAACAAAAAATGCTGCTCTTGAATATGGGAAATACAATATTCGTGTAAATGCAATCGCACCAGGCGTCATTGACACGAAAATCATTGATAACTGGAAACAAAATGAACGAAAATGGCCGATTATATCTAGTGCCAATGCGTTGGGACGTATTGGCACACCGGAGGAAGTAGCAAATGCAGTGGCATTTTTAGCTTCAGATGAGGCTTCCTTTATTACCGGAGCAACGCTTTCTGTAGATGGCGGAGGTTTAACATTTTAAAATAACCAATTTGGAGGGAAATTGATGACAAATAAACAGGCATGGTTAGACCAATACCCTGAAACGATTGCAAATAAAGTTGAAATTCCGAACAAAACCGTAACCCACATTCTTAAAGAAACAACTGAAAAGTATCCTACCAATAATGCCCTCTCTTTTTATGGAAGAAAAATAACCTATCAGGAACTATCCTTTGCAGTTCAGGCCTTTACTTCTGCATTACAGCAAAATCAGGTGCAAAAAGGGGACAGAGTCGCGATCATGCTGCCGAACTGTCCACAATATGTTATTTCTTATTATGGTGTACTGTCAGCTGGCGGCATTGTCACACAAGTAAATCCAATGTCTGTAGAACGTGAGTTGGAGTATATCCTAAACGATTCCGAAACAGAAACGATTGTCACCTTGGATGCTTTTTACCCTAGAGTGAAAAGTGTACAATCGCGAACAAAATTGAAGAATATCATTATTGTCAGCTTTCAGCCTTCAGGACATAATTTTTCACCAGACCGGATCTTTGAACAATTTTTAAAAGAAGGCAATGGCCAGGTACTTCCAATTGACTTTGAACCTGAACACGATGTGGCTGTCCTGCAATATACAGGTGGGACTACCGGGCGTTCTAAAGGGGCTTTGTTGACGCATCGCAATATATTGGCCAATGTCATTCAATGCTATGAATTTTTCAAACATGAATTTGAATTAGGCAAGGAGCGCTGCCTCACGGTTATACCGCTATTCCATGTTTTTGGCATGTCTTCATGTATGAATTTGTCTATTTTCACTGGTTCGGAATCAATTATGCTCCCGCGCTTTGATTTAGAGGAAGTATTAAACACCATAAAAAATGAACAGCCAACTACCTTCCCAGGTGTTCCAACCATGTATGTAGCGATTACGAACCATCCGCGTGCTGAAGAATACGGACTCGGCAGTATCAAAACCTGCAATAGTGGAAGTGCCCCTATGCCAGTGGAACTGCTTCGTGAGTTTGAAGGAAAAACAGGTGCGAAAATATTAGAGGGATATGGATTATCGGAAGCGTCTCCAACCACTCACTGTAATCCTCCGTTTGCAGATAGGAAACCGGGCAGTGTAGGGATTGGGGTGCCATCCACCGAATATAAAATCGTCGACCTTGCGACTGGTACAGAGGAATTAAAGCCGGGTGAACTTGGTGAGGTAATCATTAAGGGTCCTCAAATTATGAAGGGCTATTGGAACATGCCTGAGGAAACGGCCAATACTCTAAGGGATGGCTGGTTGTTTACTGGTGATATTGCCAGGGTGGATGAGGATGGTTATTTATATATCGTTGATCGAAAAAAAGACATGATTATAGCCAGTGGTTTTAATATTTATCCTCGTGATATTGAAGAGGTGTTATATGAACATCCTTCTGTTCAAGAGGCGGTAGTAATTGGGGTACCCGATCCGTATAGAGGGGAAGATGTGAAGGCATATATTGTATTAAAGGCAGGAAAAACAGCTACTGAAGAGGAGATTATCCAATATTGCCGACAAAACCTTGCTGCTTATAAGGTTCCGCGCAGTATCGAGTTTCGTGATCAGTTGCCGAAAACTGGAGTTGGAAAAATTCTTCGCCGTGCGTTAAGAGATGAAGCCCTTAAAAAATAGCAAAAATAATCTTTTTTGGAACAATGTAGAGGTGAGATGACAATATGATATAATTTTATCGGGACATTTATTCAGATTGCGAGGACAATAAAGTGAAAGAGAAACTAGTAGGACAAAGCATTCGCTTATTCGAAAAAAAGGGGTTTAGTGAAACATCCATTCAAGACATCGTTGACTCCATTGGGGTAACCAAGGGGACATTTTATTATTATTTTTCCAGTAAGGAAGAGCTATTAATGGATATCCACTTGGGGTATATTGATGAGCTGCTTGTCCAACAGGAACAGATTTTTAATGACCAACAGAAGACATGTAAACAAAAATTATCCGAAATCGTTTATATGCTTATAACCGATATAAAAACGCAAGGGTCTTCAGCTAAGATTTTCTTTCGTGAAATGAAGAATCTAAGTCCGGAACGTCTTGCAGTAGTGATTCCGAAGCGGGATAAATTTCGATATAATCTCGAAGACCTGATCAAGAAAGGGATGCAAGCAGGGGAGTTTCGCAGTGACCTAAATCCTGTAATTATTACCTTTGGGATTTTGGGGGTCACCAACTGGAGCTACCAGTGGTTTAATCCTAATGGTCCTTGTACGGATCAAGAGGTTGCGGAGATATTTGTCGAAATGATTTTGAAGGGAATTCAAGTAAATTAAGAGAAAAAGTGTAGAGAGGAATTTTATATTAAAATTCCCCTCTTTTTAAAAAAACACATACCAACCGGTTAGTATCGAATTATAAAAATGACATAAAAATGGCTGCTTGAGCATTTTCTAGACAATGAGGTGTATTAAGTCATGCATGAAATCCAGGTGAACGTGCGTTTTGGTGAAACAGACGCAATCGGCCATATCAATAACACAAGTTACTTTATTTATCTTGAAGAAGCTAGAATTCGTTTTTTCGAATCATTAGGTTTTAATATGGATTCAAAAAATTGGAATTTTATTCTTGCTTCCACTAAGTGTGATTTTCTCAGCCAAGGATATTTTAATCAGACATTACTAGTGAAAACAACCGTTTCTAAAATCGGTACCAAAAGTTTCCAATTAGAACATGATATCATTTGTGCCAAAACAAATGAACGGATTGCCTGTGGCAATGCCATCATGGTTTATTTTGATTTTGATGAACAACAAAGCAAACCTTTACCGGACTTATTGCAAGAAGAGTTGCAAAAGTACAAAGTTTACACTTGAAGTTTCTGAATATTAAAAAATAAGGAGGAGCTACATGCCTCATCAAATGAGAAATGATACAATTCCTGTTCGTAAAGGCGAGGAATTGAATTTGCCGGTATTGGAGCAATTTTTACGGACAAATATCAAAGAACTTCCCGGGAGTCCATTGGAAATCCTCCAATTTTCATCCGGTCATTCCAATCTAACTTACCAAATCAAGATGGGAGAATGGGAAGCTGTTTTAAGACGTCCACCTCTCGGCCCCGTGGCACCAAAGGCCCATGACATGGAAAGGGAATTTAAAATCCTCTCAGAATTAAATCCTTTGTTCCCTGCAGCTCCAAAACCTTTCCTATTTTCAGATCGATTAGATATCGTTGGCAGTCCTTTTTTCATTATGGAAAGAAAGCATGGAATTGTTTTAGACACCGCTTTTCCTGAGGGGCGTGACGTCACTCCTGAACTATGTAAAAGAATTTCAGAAATTATGGTAAATAATTTAGTAGAGTTACATTCGCTTGATTATAAAAAAACACGCCTGCTAGAAATAAGCAAGCCAGATGGATTTATGGAAAGGCAGGTCCAAGGCTGGATTGGCCGATATGAGCGGGCGAAAACAGAGGAAATCTCAGAAGTAGAGACCTTAATTAAATGGCTTATTGATCACGTTCCAAAGCAGTCTGAATCCACCGTGATTCATTATGATTATAAGCTGAATAATGCGATGTTTAATGAGGATTTTACCGAGATGGTAGGCTTATTTGATTGGGAAATGACCACTGTAGGTGACCCGCTAGCTGACTTAGGTGCAGCGATGAGCTATTGGAATTTGCAGGATGACTCCGAACTGTTAAAAAAAGGACTGGGTAAAGATCCTGTTACAGCGGTCCATGAAGGTTTTTTTACTAGAAAGGAATATATTAACCTTTATGCCAAAAAGAGTGGCAGGGATGTTTCAAAGCTTCATTTTTATATAACCTTTGCTTATTTTAAACTTGCCGTCATTTGTCAGCAAATCTATTACCGGTTTAAAAAAGGGCAAACAAATGACCCACGATTTGCCAACTTTCATCAATTTGTTCATGGATTGATCCAGCATGCGACGATTGTCGCGCATGATAAATTTTAAGAAGTGCTGAAGGAGGCAATTGAATGAGGTTTTCGCAAACGGTTGCAGTAGTAACAGGTGCTGGCAGCTGGATTGGCAGAGCAACTGCAATCCAGCTCGCTGAAGAAGGAGCTAAAGTTATTTTAGTCGGTAGAACAGGGAACAAACTTGAAGAAACAGCCACGATTATAAACGGGAAAAGTAAGATTCCGTTGGCAGAAATTTTTCGAGCTGATTGTACCGACGCGGAGGATGTTGTGGAATTAGCCGAATATGTTGAGCAACATTATGGAGATCTTCATGTCCTTGTTAATAATGCAGGTGGCTCACGAAATGGAAAAATTTTAGAGATGCCTGAGCAAGACTGGAATTTTATTCAGGATGTCAATTTAAAAAGTGTTTTCCTTGTTTCTAAGGAGCTCGGCAAATTGATGGTTAGAGGAGCGGAACGTGAGGAGCATCATCGCGCCATTGTGAATGTTGCTTCTTTATCCGGGCATCAAGCCGGTGCGGAAATACCTCATTACAGTGCGGCAAAAGCAGCCGTCATTAATTTTACCAGGGCGCTAGCTTTGGAATTATCGCCCCATGGAATCCGTGTGAACTCGGTATCCCCTGGGTTTGTAGAAACACCATTAACAGAGGAGGGCTTGCAAAATGAACGCTTTGTCCGGGCAATCCAAAGAAATACGGCATTGGGCAGAGTAGGCAAGCCTGAGGAAATTGCTAGAGTCATTGCATTTGCGGCATCACCCGACGCCTCCTATATGACAGGTACTGACTTGTTAGTTGATGGTGGCTGGTTAATTAAATAGGTTAGCAGGTTGTAAGAAAATAATGGATAGGATAGAAAGGATGATGAGCATGACGCAAGAACATTTACTAGTGGAGAAATTAGGACCAGTACTTTCCTTAACCTTAAACCGACCAGAGAGTTTGAATGCATTCAGTCCTGAAATGATTTTAGGTTTAAAGGATGCAATCAGGAATGCCCAAATAGATGAAGATATACAGGTAATTGTTTTATCCGGAAGCGGCCGCTCATTCAGTGCCGGTGGTGATGTTAAAACAATGGGGCAGGCCGGTGGTGTCCAAGTTTATGAACATATTGGAAAACTCAACGAACTTATCTTACTAATGAAAGACACGGAGAAGCCCATTATTGCGGCTGTCCATGGGTTTGCGGCTGGAGCCGGCTTTAATTTAGTGCTAGCCTGCGATTTAATTATTGCTGCAGAGGAAAGTAAATTCGCCCTCAGTTTTTCACAGGTTGGTTTAATTTCTGATGGAGGTGGCTCTTATTTTCTGCCAAGATTAATTGGCCCTCATCTTGCCAAACAATTCTTCTTTACGGCTGAGCCAATCTCTGCGGAGCGTTTATATCAACTTGGTGTTATCAACTATTTGGTTCCGCAAGAAAAGTTACAAGAAGAAACGACAAAACTGGCATTAAAATTGGCCCATGGTCCTGGTAAGGCATATGGCAAACAGAAAAAAATCGTAGATCAGGCGTTTACTGCCTCATTAGAAGAAATACTTGAGCAAGAGCGATTGACTCAGATGCTGATGGTTCAAACTGAGGACCATCAAGAAGGTATCGCTGCATTTAAAGAAAAAAGAAGACCAGCATTTAAAGGGAAGTAGGGGAAAAAGATGAAAGCAATTCAATTTACGGAATATGGCGGTCCTGAGGTACTAAAACTAGTAGATCTTGAAAAACCAAAACCTACCGGACGGGAAGTCTTGATCGAGATTAAAGCTGTTGGAGTGAACTATGCAGATACTGCCAGAAGAGAGGGTCAATATGTCGTTCATACCGCATTGCCCTTCATTCCTGGCGCGGAGATTGCAGGGGTTGTCGTAGAAGTTGGAGACCAAGTAACAACCGTGTCTCCTGGGATGAGAGTAGCGACCTTAATTGAATCAGGTGGTTACGCAGAATTTGCTCTTGCTGATGAGCGAGGTCTTATTCCGCTTCCTGAACAATTAGATTTCCATTCGGCAGTGGCACTGCCTTTACAGGGCTTAAGTGCTTACCATATTTTAAAGACGATGGGTCGGCTTGAAAAAGGAGAATCTGTTCTGGTTCATGCAGCTGCGGGTGGGGTTGGAACCATTGCTGTTCAGCTTGCCAAAGAATTTGGAGCTGGAAAAATAATTGCTACAGCCAGTACAACCGAAAAACTGGAATTAGCCCGTGAAATGGGGGCAGATGTTCTCATCAATTATTCAGAGCCCGACTGGGAAAAGCAGGTTCTGGAAGCAACGGGAGGAAAAGGGGTAGATGTTGCCCTTGAAATGGCGGGAGGCGAAGTATTCTATAAGACATTGAAATGTCTTGCTACATTCGGCCGTCTAGTCATCTTTGGGGTGGCCAGCGGTGAACAATCCAGATTTTATCCTTCATCCCTAATGGCAAGAAATCAATCCGTGATTGGATTCTTCCTGCCGCAAATCATGAGGAAACCTCAATTGCTTCAGCCTAGTTTGATTGAGCTGTTTACATATCTAGGCGAAGGAAAGTTGAAACTGACAATTGGCGGTGTATTTAAGCTGGAGGAAGCGGCAGCTGTTCATACCTTACTGCAATCAAGAAAAACTCAAGGAAAGTTGATTTTAGAGCCATAAAAAAGAATACACCAAGTGTTGACACCCGGATTTTCATTTTTTAATAATTTGAAAGGGTGAAGAAGATTGAGAACAGTTGAAACCGTTACAGGACCAATTTCAGTAGATCAATTAGGGAAAACACTAATTCATGAACATTTTATTTTTGGATATCCGGGCTATCAAGGTGATGTAACACTGGGTGCGTTTAATGAGGCTGAAAGCTTAGAAGCTGCCATTAATGTGGCACGTCTCATGCAAAGTTATGGAGTACAGACAGTTGTCGATCCGACTCCAAATGAATGCGGGAGAAATCCGTTATTTTTGAAAAAAATCTCTGAAGCAACTGGGCTGCAAATCATTTGTGCTACCGGTTATTACTATGAGGGTGAAGGGGCAACGCCCTATTTTAAAATGAGGCAGGGACTTGGTTCCGCTGAAGAAGAAATCTATCAAATGTTTAAAACTGAAATTGAGGTAGGAATTGCTGGTACCGGTATAAAACCAGGAATTATCAAACTTGCCTCCAGCAAGGATGAAATCACGGAGTATGAAAAAATGTTCTTCCGTGCGGCTGCAAGGATTCACCAGGAAACAGGAATTGTATTGCTGACCCATACGCAAGAAGGAACGATGGGTCCCGAGCAAGCCAGAATGTTAATTGAACTGGGGGTTGATCCTAGTAAAATCATTATCGGCCATATGTGCGGGAATACTAATCTTGAATATCAAAAGGCCGTTTTAGACCAAGGTGTCCGGATTGGCTTTGACCGATTTGGTATCCAGGTTCTGGTGGGTGCTCCATTTGACCATGAACGGGTTGCCACTCTCTTGGCATTGTTAGAGGATGGTTATGAGGACCAGATTTTACTGGCTCACGATTCCGTAAATATTTGGCTCGGCCGTCCTCTAGTCATGGATGAACAAGTGACAAAAATTATGGAAAACTGGCATATCGGCAATATTTTTGAAAGAATACTGCCTGTATTACGCGAAAAAGGCATCACCGAATCTCAGCTCGACAAAATGCTCGGTGCCAATGCAGAAGCCCTATTTGCCGGTGCCTCTGTGAAAGTGAAATAAATCGATGAGAGGTCTTAATTTTAAGGCCTCTTTTTTATGCCTAATAATATGTTAAAGAACCCTGTTGATTAGAGCGGAAGCGAAGCCGCCTGGAGCGGGAATCAACAGCCCTGTTTCACAACGTAAATTATTAATAAACTATGAACAATCTATTAATTAATCAGGAAGAATGAAGCTGATAGTTGGATATCACTTGAATTTTGTTTACACTATTAGCAGATAACCTTTTTTCGAAGGGAAGAGTTCATAGTGAAAATATTAGTGATTGAAGATAATACAAGTGTTTGCTCCATGATTGAAATGTTTTTTGCCAAAGAAGGCATTGATGGGGAATTTGTTAATGACGGTTTGGAAGGATATAACCGTTTTAAAAGCGGCACTTGGGATGCGCTTATTGTAGACTGGATGCTACCCGGTATGGATGGGGTGTCCATTTGTCGAAAAATAAGAGAAGAGAAGTTTACCGTTCCTATTATTATGTTAACTGCAAAGGACAGCGAATCAGACCAAGTGCTCGGACTGGAAATGGGGGCAGATGATTATGTCACCAAACCGTTCAGCCCTTTAACGTTAATGGCTCGCATCAAAGCCGTTACCAGACGATATCAGACCCAAATGCCAAAAGAGGATGAAGGTCTTTTATCGACGGAGCATTTTAACGTCAATAAGACAACTAGAGAAGTGTTTGTCGATGGGGCTCCCATTTCCAATTTAACCCCAAAAGAATTCGATTTACTGTATTATTTGGTGGAACATCCCCGCCAAGTTTTTTCGAGGGAACAATTGCTTGAAAGGGTTTGGGGCTACCAGTTCTATGGGGATGAACGAACGGTCGATGTCCACATTAAACGGCTTAGAAAAAAGGTAGAGACCACTTCGCAAACCTTTTTCCATACCGTATGGGGGGTAGGATATAAATTCGATGATTCCACCAAAACGGATGAAGTTTAGATATTTTTATCAACAGTTCTTCAGCCATATTAGTATTATTCTAGTGGCATTTTTGCTATTAAGTTTGTTATTTGCTCATTATCTTGAAAACCTTGTATATAAAAACAAAGCAGATGAACTCATTTCATATGGTAAGGCCATTATTTCTAATATAGACCAGAATCCGATTGCGACCGCTCAAATTCTCAGTCAATATAATGATGTTCTGGCAGCTAGGAAAATTGGCTTTAGCATGTTTGATCAGGATGGAAAAATCTATTTGGTGAATAACCGTGGACCGGCCATTAAAGCCTTGCAACCGAAAGAATGGAGAAAACTTACAAATGGTCAAACCATTATTGTTCAAAGTGATTACAAACGGTTTGGTCAGGAGGGTGTTACCTTTGTAGTCTTGCCCTATCTCGACCATGGCAGATTTATCGGAGGAGTACTGTTGACTTCACCAATTAGCGGGTCAAGTGCGATGATTAGCCAAATAAATAAGATCCTGCTGTATACAATCCTACTTGCTTTTGGTGTGTCATTTCTGCAAAGCTGGTATTTGTCACGAATTCATATGAAACGCATCAAAAGACTTCGGGAAGCGACCTCCCAAGTTTCATCAGGAAATTATAATGTCCATGTTCAATCCTCCAATTTTGATGAAATTGGTGAATTGGCCGAAGATTTTAATCACATGGTCAATAAAATAAATGCTTCTATGGAAGAAATTGAAAGCCTGGAAAACCGCCGTAGACAATTTATGGCCGATGTTTCCCATGAGATGCGGACCCCATTAACCACTATCAGCGGAGTCATCGAAGGGTTAAGGAATAACATGATTCCCGAAGAAGATCGGGAAAAAGGAATTAACCTGGTGAGCAAAGAAGCGAGAAGGTTAATCCGGCTTGTCAATGAAAACTTGGATTATGAAAAAATTCGTTCAAACCAGATTCAATTATATAAAGAAGAAATTCAATTAATCGAGATTCTAGAAATTCTTCAAGATCAATTAAGTATTCAAGCAGAAGAAAAAAATAATCACATTGTGGTAGAAGCAGATCATGACGTCATGATCAATGCAGATTATGACCGTTTGCTGCAAATTTTAATAAACATTACGAAAAATAGTATTCAGTTTACTACTAATGGAACCATATGGCTCCGAGGAAAAAGTGAGCAAAACGAAACAATCATCGAGATTGAGGATACGGGAATTGGCATTGATTCCAATGAAGTGGAGAATATTTGGCATCGATTTTATAAGGCAGATCTCTCCCGTAGGAGTAATCCCTATGGAGAATTTGGTTTGGGATTATCCATCGTAAAGCAATTAGTCCTGCTTCATAATGGAACCATCCATGTAAATAGCGAAAAAGGAAAAGGAACAAAATTCGTTATCAGGTTCCCAAAATAAGGGAAAATTGAACGGATGAAAAAAAGCGAGGTTTTTAGCATGAACCTTGCTTTTTTTTTTTTACATGATACTTTGTACTTAAAGTAGTTGGTGTAGTTTATTAGGGTTCTTGAGCCATTAAGTGCATCAAAATAAAAAAGCTAGGAATCGTTCCTAGCGTTCAGTCTATCTGCAAAATTATTTTTTACCTCTATCCTTTTCAAGAGATTCTCGGTCACTTGCTGTTGGAGGCTGCTCTAACCATCCATTTTTTATCATGATGTTGGCTCCGTCTTCTGCAAATTGTAAAAGTTCTAAAATTAATCTTACGTAATGACCACCTATATCTCTTCTTGCATTAACACTCAATGCAGAACCATAAAATGAAAGGGTTAATTGTGTAGACAATTGAATTTGGTACATCAAATATTTATCTGAAAAGGTCATAGATGTAGAGTTCGTGATCATGGATTGCCAGGAAATTGGTGAATTTAATTTATCTTCATTTAATACCGAATCAAATATCTTTATATGTTTATTGGCAATTTCAAGTCCTCTCCTGAAATGTTGTCGAACTTCTTGTGATTGGGCTACTTGGATAAATCCCACTTTTAAAGCAGCATGTAAATGCATTTTTAACAAGTTGAAAGTAATATCCCCAATTTCAATAGCATTCAGCGAGCGACGATCTCCCAACCATCCAGTTAAAAAACTTTGGTGCTTTACAAAATCAATCGAATCGGGCGGTGAAATAACAGGAGGGCGAGTTAAAATCCCTTTTGAAAGCATTAAGTCAATGGATTGGTCAAAAAGCTCCATCGTTTCGGACATACAGGTAATAAAATACTTCCGTAAGTCAGAACGTACTGTAGTACTAACAGACAAAGAATATCCAGTCATTCCTTGCAAAGTCATGATATAAATATAATTTAAGTAGAAAGGGTCTTGAAAAAGTCGTGGTGCGTGGATGTTGACGTCGTCTTTTTCTGTAAAACCAAGTGGTATAGGATAGTTTTCATTTAACATAAATACAGTAATTTCTTGGACATGCTTTTTAGATATTTTAAGGGAAGTTTGGTAAATCGATTTGACTTCGTGATCTTCGATATGTTCGAGTGCATAACGAAAGAAACAAATGGACATGGTATCAAAAATGTATTGAGTCCAAAGGCTTGCAATTTCCGGAGCAGTTAATCGAATTGTGCTATTTGTATTCAAGGTTCATCCTCCGAATCACGATATTATTTAGTATATATATTGTTTTCTTAGGGATTGAAAATTATGTAAATTATCATGCTGGTTAAAATCATTCCATTATCACGTTAAATTAACGCTTGTATAGTAGATTACTCCATACCAATTCTCACAAATTTATCAATCTGGTTAAAGTTTGTTAATAATTTGTTAAGAATTATTGTGTATTTTATAGGTAGGATTAAAAGATACACAAAAGGAGATCGATTGAGATGGAATTTAATAGAGATCAAGAATTTGAAAAAAATCAAACGAACTCATCTGAGATGAATGAAAATAATGAATCTAATGAGATGGAGGAAAGGGTTCAAGCCGTTGATGCCGATTTTACGATTAAATCTGAAAATGTCGATTTTAAACCGAATCAAGAAGAACCACTTCAGCCTACTATAGAAACGACCCGTGCAACCAATCAAATTCCAAAGAAACCGGCAACGCGATATTTAAAGGGTTTTGCTTCGACAGTGGCTGCCGGGGTAATCGGATCAGTTTTAACGTTGACTATTTTGCCGCATACTGATTATTTAAAGAACTATGAAGCTGCTGTTGGTAATCAGGTAACAGGGTTAACGGATCAAGCCTCCAAAGTGAAAACAGTATCTGCACAGCCTTCAGCCGTATCAAACAGCTCCATTGCCGATATCGTTGAAAATATGTCTAAAACCATTGTTGGAATTGTTAATTATCAGCAACAGCAAAGCGTTGACTATTTTGGCAATACTACCAACAATTCTTCACAGAGTGTGGAAAGTGGGTCTGGCTCAGGTGTTATTTTTCAAAAGAGTGGCAATTCTGCTTATATCGTGACCAATAACCATGTAATTGAAGGCGCCACGAAGCTAGAAGTTTCTTTATATAATGGTGAAACAACATCAGCTAAGGTGGTCGGCTCAGATGCTTTAACGGATCTTGCTGTTTTAAAAATTGACTCTAAATATGTAACGGCAACCGCAGAGTTTGGAGATTCAACTAAGCTGCGTCCTGGTGATCAGGTTTATGCAATCGGAAACCCACTGGGTCTTGATTTCTCACGTTCGGTAACATCAGGGATAGTTAGTGCGACAGACCGTACCATTTCCGTTTCAACTTCAGCTGGAAGCTGGGATACAAATGTCATCCAAACGGATGCTGCCATCAATCCAGGAAATAGTGGAGGAGCGTTAATTAATACTCAAGGTCAAGTTGTGGGAATCAATAGCTTGAAAATCGCGGAAAGTGGTGTGGAAGGATTGGGATTTGCCATCCCAAGCAGTGATTTCATTCCAATTGTCAATCAGTTAATTAGTAATGGGAAAATTGAGCGGCCTTATCTGGGAATTGGATTGGCTGATTTAGATCAGGTACCGCAGGTTTATTGGCAGAACCTGCCTAATAACGTAACCAAGGGCGTCTTAGTCATGAATGTTGACTCTAATTCTGCTGCTGGGCGTGCCAGGTTCCAATCAAAGGATGTGATTGTTGCCATGAATGGTACCAAAATTGAAAGTTCTTCTGATCTGAGAAAGTACTTATATACAAAAGTAAAAATCGGTGATGATGTGAAATTTGAAGTGTACCGTAATGGAAAGCAAATGACCTTAAAGGTGAAATTGACCAGTGGCAAAACGGAGTAACGATTAGAATATTGTAATAGAGCCGATATCATCGGCTCTATTTTTATGTCTTCCATTCCATGAGAATGAAGTTTTTTATTTTAACATATAAGTAGTAAAAAAACATGGACAAGGAATGGTGGCATGTTGAGAAAACTGGCTGTGATAGGCTTTGGTAGTTCGATGATCGGGATGGGGATTAACGGGTTCATCCTCCCCTTTCATTTAATTAATGGCGGTTTTTTTGGTATTAGTCTTTTGGCAAACTATTTAGTAGGGGTAAAAGTAGGGGTTACCTTTATCCTACTCAATATACCAGTCTATTTGTTTGCCTATAAAGTGGAGCCTTCTTACTTTTTGAATGGGTTATTGGGCGCCATTATTTCCGGCATTATGATTGATTTGTGGATTCCTTTGAATGGAGTTGTTCATTTGCCGCTTCAGACCAGTGTGATTATCGGCGCTATCATGATTGGAATGGGCGTTGGAGTCATGCTGAGACACCATATTAGTCCGGGAGGGATGGATTTACTGGCACTGCTGATTGCCAAGTGGTCAAAGTGGAATGTTGGTGTGATTGCCTTAATCATGGATGCCATTATTATTTTAACAGGACTGTTTTTACTTCATGATCCTCGTCTTCTATATTCCCTGTTAATTGTGACCATTGTTGGTTTTATGATAAGTATCATCACTTCTTTTCGGGAAATAAAATGGTTTTAAAATAGAAGAAGTTCACGTTTCCTTCACTCTTTTTTCAGAAATGATTGCTATGATGATAGTAAAAGGGAAATTTTTGAAATGGAGAGGTCAACATGAATATATTATTGGCTGAGGATGATAAGCGGCTGGGAAAACTGATGACCCACTTACTAAAAAATGAATTTCATCTTGTGAATTGGGTTAAAAATGGAAAGGAAGCGTATGAACTCGCCAGATTTTCTGAATACGACATTATTATCTTGGACTGGATGCTGCCTGGTGAAACGGGGTTATCGGTTTGTAAAAGACTCCGGGACAAAGGAATCCATAGTGGTATATTATTTGTAACGGCTAAAGATTCCAATCATGACATCATTACCGGATTAGATTCCGGGGCAGATGATTACATTGTCAAGCCCTTTGAATTTAATGAACTTTTGGCGAGAATTCGTGCCATTAGTCGTAGAAAAGAGAAACCTGTTGAAGAATTGATCACGATTGGGGATTTTGTTCTAAATTTAAATACCCATGAATTATTTAGACAGAATCATTTGATTGAATTGACGAAAAAGGAGTACCAGCTTCTTGAATTGTTAATGAGGAATCAAAACCAGGTAATGACTCGAGAAGTATTGTTCGAAAAACTGTGGGGCTATGATTCCGAAGTATCAGACAATGCATTGGATGCCTTAGTGAAATTGGTTAGAAAAAAAATCGATGTACCAGGATTTCCTTCCTTTATTCAAAATGTTCGCGGAATTGGCTATAAAGTGAGAAACACTTATGTTTAACCGTGTAAAGGCTAAATTAATTGTGGTTTATACCCTTTCGTTAGTCCTATTGCTCATATCATTTATCGGTTTATTATACTTCTTGATTTCGAAAGAGATTAATGAGAAAGAGGCAGACCAATTAGAGGTTTTTTTCAATCGCGAAATAGATGATTTTTATGAAGATGTCGCTGAAAAGGAACACCACGATATCGACTATGAACCAAATCGAAACATCTTTTATTACGTGTACAATCGTAATGGGGGCTTGATTAGCGGAGAAGAAACGGATAAAGGCCTGTTTCAGTGGATCGAACAGCAGCAATATTTACGAACTGATTTCGAAACAGAAAGAATGACTTGGGGAGAAAAGCATTTTATTTTGATGAAAGAATCGCTCGGAGATAAGGGACAAGTCCTTCTTGGAATGGATATCACGGCTGAGAAGCATCTTATTCAAAAAATTACTTGGATTTTATTTCTGTTAACCATCCTTTTTAGTGTCATCTTTGCCTTTGTTGGATATTATTTTGCCGGTGAAGCGATGAAGCCAATTAAAATAGCCTTTGATAAACAGGAAAAGTTTGTTTCAGATGCCTCCCATGAATTAAGGACGCCATTAAGCATTTTTTACAGTTCTATTGATTTGTTAATGCGGGAAGAACAGGGTCGCTTAAGTCCGCTTGGAAATGAAGTGCTTGAAGATTTAAAAATCGAGGCCCACCAAATGAATAAGCTTGTAAATGATTTACTGATTTTGGCAAGAAGTGATCAGGAGCAATTGAATTTGGAATGGCAGGAAATTAATTTATCAAAACTTGCCGTGTCTATTTATCAACGGTTTTCTAGAACCATCTCGAAGGATATTACGTTTGAGCAGCATATCCAAGAGGGCATTTTTCTTATGTGTGATAGAGTCAGAATAGAACAATTAATCTATATATTGTTGGATAATGCCTTTCGTTATACAAATGAAGGAAAAGTCACTTTGACACTAAGGTCCGAAATGAATCATAAGATTCTTATCATTGAAGACACCGGATGCGGCATTGAGGCTGAAGCGCTGCCTGCTATTTTTGAACGATTTTATAGAACGGATCCGACAAGAGAAAAAGGCGGGGCGGGATTGGGCTTGTCTATTGCTCATGCCATTGTGACTGCACATGGTGGAAAAATCACCGCAAATAGCACTCTTGGAAAAGGGAGTGTATTTACCGTTACTTTTTAAAGAAAAACGACAGGATCGAATTGGAAACTGTCGTTTTCATTTAGAATTTGCTGCTTGCTTTAGGATTTTTTTATCCACGATTCTAAGGAAACCTAGCACTAAAATGAAGGAAATTCCGATGGTGTAAATCAATAATGCCCATGGTTCAGAAGAATCGGTTCCGATCACCATTCCGTGTATACACATCAATAACCATGCTGGAAAAACTAGCATATGCATCCTTTTCCAAAGCTTTCCTAATTTCTTCATGAAAAAATCTCCAGAACCCAATACAATGAGGAATAAATAAAATGAGAGGGTGCCTAATCCAGAAAGCAGTGGTTCATTTTTAGCACCAAACGGGACAAACAGCTCAGCTAACGAATAAGGGGCGTATGAATCACGCCATAGAAGTAATATATGAAAAATAATGGTTAGGAACCCTGTCCATCCACTAAATTGGTGAAGCTGTATAAGTATACCTTTCTTTTTCTTCATAATGGAGATCGTGCTTAAGAGCCCTATACCAAGTGACAAAGTCAGTAAATAATAGGCAAGGAAACCAGAGGCACGAATCAATGTCCATGTTGACAAATAGTCATTCATTTAAGAAGCGCTCCCTTCAAGGGTGGTTATCTGGTGGTTTTGATCTACTAAAAGTATCGAATAATTTGGAGATATATTTGCTAGCACATTCAAAAGATTTTGTCCGCTTTCCATAAAGCAAAGTTTTGCCATTACTTCTGCATCAAGGCAGTGCTCAGTGATAACGGTTGCTTGAATCAAATTAGATTCAATCGGGAGTCCTGTTTTTCCATTTAATAAATGATGCTTTTTCTCGTTTCCTTGCATCCAGCTTCGGTACACTACATTAGAGGTGGCAACTGCTCCATTCTTGATGGAGAATTGCGCGATTTCCTTCTTGGGATTATTCGGATGGCTGACACCGATTTTCCACTCCCTTTCTCCATTCGACCAGATATCCATATCACCACCGCCATCCACGATCCCGGAGGAGGCTTTTCCCATCGTCTTTAACCACCGTGATGATGCTTGAACCGCGTATCCTTTACCAATGCCGCCAAGATCAAGCTGTCCGTCTGAAATTCTGGTCGCTGTTCCGGCATTGGAGTCAAGTTTAAAAGGAGCAATACTGTTAACATCTAGTCGGGGCATTTCACAGGTGGCAGGTACACTGGACTGGAAAGGGAACGAGTGGCCATATCCGTGATATTGTAACTGCCTTAGCAAGTAAGGTGAAAAGAGCCCGTTTGTAAGACCACGGTAATTTTCTGCTCGTGACAAGACATCTAGTAACGGAGGTGAAATAGGGATGGTTTCACCTGGTTGAAGATTGTTTAATGAATCCAGTTCATTTTCCGAGTTAAAGCGGGACCAATCATTTTCAACGTATTTGATCCAATCACCAATGACATCCTTCCAATTTTTAAGTTGACAATCGGTTACTGCAATATAAAAGTTGGTATTCATTGCCTCAAAAGCTAAAATATCTAAATCATCATGAACGGCTGGTTTGGCGATCACTTGACACGGCACCTCCAGAAACACCGTTTATTTCATAATTGGACCAGTCTAATTGAGCATATCTTTTCTCTTCAAGACTCATGGATTTAGTGACAACTGGATTCGAAGTATGTTGGTTTTGGTTCGTTTGAGTTCCACCAATTTGGGAAATAACAAAGGCAGATAGGGCAGTGCCTGTCACCCCAATGATCCACTTTGATTTATTTGATTTGGCCATGATTTTTCACCTTCCTTAAATAGATTGTAAAAAGATCAATTGTTTTGTTCCGTCCCAGTTTACTCGATAACCAAGAGCATTAGCCACCACGGAAATTGGGATGTAAATGGAATTTTCGATTGCGGCAGCTTGGACAGGCATTGGTGTTTTTTGCTGGTTTTCGTAAGCGGCATTTGAACCGACCTTAACGATTAATTCCTGATTTCCTTTGTTTATGCTGCAAATTTGGCTTTGCGGGTAGTAATGGGTGTCCGCTCCTAGAAGCTGCCCGAGTACCTCCGCTGAAACCAGTAATTGTCCATCTTGGGGGATAAAGTAAATCCTTTTTTCAGTGTTATTGACTGAAACCAATAATTCTGAAGGAGTTTCGATTGGAAGCGGATGATCAGCTGTGTTTCTTGGTTGTTTGGACCAAATGTACCAGTAGTCTGTTTGAGTGGTAATGACTTCTTGGTTCGTGGATTTCCATTCGGTTTCATCATCGGCGGCATCTTCGTGATGTTCTTTTTGATAATACTCGTGCTTTTCGTGATCGTCGTCATCATCATCGGCCAAGGCTACTTTACCTAGCGGAAAGACAGCTAAAACACAGGTGAGGACAAGGGTAATTTTTTTCCATTTTTTCAGCAATTTTCATTCACTCCTTTGTTCTTTTCTTGCAGTTTAGACGATAACACTGAAAAGAATCTGAAATGGTTATGGTAAAATGGAAAAAAAGGTAGGGGTATTTTAATGAATCCAGTTAATGATCGTATAAAAGAGGGTTTAAAGATTTTATTTGTCGGCTTTAATCCAAGTATTCGTTCAAGTGAAACCGGGCATCATTTCGCCAATCCCAACAATCGGTTTTGGAGAATTCTTCATGAATCCGGGCTGACTCCTAGGAAATTCGGAGCAAAGGAAGATGACCTGTTATTGGATGTCGGCTATGGAATTACAAATATTGTTGAAAGACCGACCAAGGCTGCTGATGAAATCACTAAGGAAGAATATCAGGAGGGTAGGGAAATACTTAAACAGAAAATTTCCCAGCTAAAACCTAAGGTGGTTTGTTATGTCGGGAAGGGAGTGTACCAGCAATTTAGCGGTCGAAAAACAGCCCCATGGGGAGTTCAGAAAGAAGCAGTTATCCCTGGAACGGTTGATTTTGTAGCACCATCTTCAAGTGGTTTGGTTCGAATGCGGTTGGAGGAAATGGTTGAGATATATAAAGGGTTGAATAAATTTTTATAAAAAAACATCGACGGTTTCAGTAATCCGTCGATGTTTTTTGCCTTTTGGCAAGTAAAGGTTGAGTTTTCGCAAGCAAATGGATCATTTTCGCAAATAATCGATCCCATATCGCAAGTTACACCTTTCCAAATTTTTTTTGATAATGAGCCAAGGCTATTAACGGAAAAATGTAACGATAACTGTGATAGTGAATGTAAAAAGCTCCGCCCATACCCTGACCTTTCGGATAATCCACAGTCCAATCTTCACGTTCCAGTGAATTTACTAAATAAGTAATTCCTTTTTGGATTTCCGGAGTTGGTCGGTCAGCAGCCGTCATTAACGCATCAAGCATCCATGCGGTATGAGTTAAAGTGCTGGCGCGGAGCGGGACATACGTGTTTCGGGTATCACTGTGACAAGATTCACCCCAACCTCCATCTGGGTTTTGAATTTGTTTCATCCAGCTGAGGGCTTTTTGGATACTAGGATCTGTTTTCGAAATCCCAACACTTACTAATCCGGTTACAGCAGCCCACGTTCCATACGTATAACAAATTCCCCACCTGCCATACCAGGAGCCGTCTTTACGCTGGTCTTTTAGCAGCCATTTTACCCCTTTACTGAGATCAGAATGGTTGTGAGGAAGGTTTGTATAATTACCGAAAAATTCTAGTGTGCGCCCCGTCAAATCAGCACAAGATGGATCCAATAGCAAAAATTTTCCTTTTTCAAGCGGGAGGTATTCTAATATCTTGGAATCCGTATTTTTTTCAAAGGCTGGCCAGCCGCCATCATCATTTTGCATCGATAAGGTCCAATCAATTCCCCGTTCCCAAGAAGTTAATTGTTCCGAAGCCATTCTCGAAATGGAGCGGAGGGAGGCTGTTGTGTCATCTACATCCGGCAAAATGTTATTCACATCGGAAAATCCCCACCCACCTGGGAGGCTAGTTGGGTTATGAACCACCCAATCACCAAATTTCTTATGTTGGTGGTTAAGTAGATATTGGTTAGCATTTTCCACCATATGGTCGTTAGCTGGAACTCCTGCGGATTGAAGCGCAACACTAATTAATGAGGTATTCCACACATTTGCAGTTGTATATTGCATATGTGGGAGCCCATTAATGTCGCATTTCATCGATTGAATTCCCTCAATGGCATTTGTTATGACAGGGTCCGTTTTCTTATACCCCAGTGATAGCAAAGCGAAAATCATTAGGAAGGTGCAGCTGTAATAACTTAAAAAAGTACCATCTGGTTCAATTCGATCTAACATATATTTTTTAGCTCGTTCTATGGCCAAACTCCGCAATTCATGGGGAATCCCCACTAAGCTTTTTACTCCTTCTTCCATAAAACTAAACAGGGAGCGCCACTCCGATGAACGAACCCAGTCATCTTCGTACTCTCGGTTCAGATGCAAATCAGATAAATCTGGTGTCTTGGCTGTCTTAATGGAAAATTTTTTTGCGGCCAAAATCATAATGGGGGTTAGGTTGGCTCTGCCGAATACCGAAATAGAATAAAAGTTGATCGGAAATATTTGCGGCAGAAGTATTACTTCTATCGGCAGTGGTGAAAATGAAGGCCATTGAAATTGCCCGGTTAAGGCCAGCATGATTTTGGTATAGGTACCTACTTCACTAATCCCACCATTTGCCAAGATAAATCTATTAGCGCCCCGTAGCCGTTTGTCCTCTTTCGGATAATAGCCTGAAAAGAGTAGGGCGTAATAGGCCTCCAGAGTCGCAGTAAGATTCCCTTTCCCTTCATCATAAAATAGCTTCCATGCCCCGTTGCTTTCCTGCTTACTTAGAATTCTTTTGCAGAGCCCCTTAATTAATTCTTCATCATGTATCTCCAATGTCCTTAATAAAATAATCATATATGCATCTGTAGATATTCCGGTCTCAAATGGATAAGCCCATGAGCCATCGGGAGATTGTTCCTTTTTTAGCTGCTCCAAAATCCAATCTATACTTGCTTTCACATCAGTCATCCTGAATATCCTTCCTCTCCCAAAAAGATCCTCTAGGCTATACATATTCCTATGACATAAAGAGAATTCATAAGGGAGGGAAACTGTGGATTTTTTTAAAAGAAACCGAGAGTTGTCACTCCTTGAGCGCATAAGGGATGAATTAAAAAGGAAAAACAAAATTTCTCCAGGAATCTCACATCATTTGACGATACATGATCGAAAGCTTTTGGAGAAAATTAGAAATCAAACAAAGGAATTGAATTTGAACAATGTCACTCGAACAAAAGCTTATTTGGAATTCTACTTGAAGCACCCTGAGATCCAGTGGGCTTTTTTGGGGCACATGGTGTCGCGCAATGGCGGATATAACATGACCGATTTAAAAGGAGAACTGTTATCACGGTTAATGTCCATAAGAGATCGTAATAAGTTTTTTTCGTTTTTAGAGCGGGGGAATTGGCTGATTTTTCAGGATGTGTACCCGCAATTCCTAGTGTATGAGGAAAGCTTACGGCAACATAAACCGTTGTTTTATTTATTATCCTATTTAAACGTGTCCACCTTTATGGAATCCATTTGGAATCATTTTTGGAAGGAGAAAGATCGCTATATTCACTGCATCGCTCTCGTCATCAACGAGCAAAGCTATCTTGAGAAAAGGGTCGTGCAAAATTCGGTTTATCAAAAGGACGTCTTGAATAAATTCGAATTTTATTTACAGGATTGGCTTTCATTTAATCATATATTATTTCCCCATGGCGAGGGTGATCTTAAGGGACAGACCCTGCACCAATTTGAATCAGTAAATGAACGCATTCTGCTTGGAAAAAGGCTTTATACTATTTTATTTAAGGATCAAGCATTTCTAAAAAGAGCAGTAGAGTGGGCAAAAGGTCATCCGCACACAGGATCGCGAAAGGATTATTGGCCACATATATTCAATCATGTACACGAAGGGATTCCGGGATTGTCTTATCCGCTGCGGTTAAAATCCTGTCAACTGAGAAAAGGGGCAAGACGGTTTTACAGCCCAACTCTTGAAAATGCTTGGAAAAATGTCAGCCAACCAGAAGCAGAACAAGGTGATTGGTTTGAGGATTGGCGTGTTGTGGATTATTTAATCGAAGATGATGAAATGATAAATGGGGAGATTAAGAATGAATACTGTAAAACACTTGAACGGCTCGAAATTGCCGCAGTTGCCAAAAAAACGATTAACTTTTTGGAATAAGAACTATGTGGTATGTGCGATCATTGCCACATTTATTGCTACTTATTTAGATCATTACTTCGTTACCAAGGGGATATATGAATTTCCTTTTAGACCATTCCCTGAACTTTTTTCTTTTAACATTGGCTTTACCGGAATCATCCTGCCATTATTTATTATCGTTTTTCTTCATATTCTTTCACAAGTGAATAACTGGGGAAAAGCAGGAATCATCTTATTGATCAGTTTACTAGTTCCGATTTTTGAAAAATTATCTGAGGAATTTGGGTTGTTTATTCACTCTGAAAACTGGCAGCATTCCTATTCCATTTATGGGTATTTACTGTTTTTAATGTTTATATATGCACTTTCGCGTTTCTTAAATAAAATACAAAAAGCCGAGGCATAAGTCTCGGCTTTCGTACCCCTTCCGTCCGTACAGTGGTTAAGTGTCCCGCAACAAGCGAATGTTCGGAAGGGGTACTACTATTGTAACACGATTGTAGTGAAAATATAAATGGGTAAAAGCCCCAATACTTTCTTTTCTCCTTTGAAAAGTGTATGATAAAAATGATTTTTACATAAGGAGAGATGAAAATGGCTAAAAAAGGATACATAGTAATGGAAAACGGCGAAAAAATCGAATTCGATCTATTCCCAAATGAAGCACCAGGCACAGTTGCAAACTTTGAAAAATTAGCAAACGAAGGTTTCTATGACGGCGTTATTTTCCACCGAGTCATTCCTGGATTCGTAAGTCAGGGAGGCGACCCTACTGGAACTGGTATGGGTGGTCCTGGCTACTCAATCAAATGTGAAACGGAAGGAAATCCACATAAGCATGTTCCTGGATCACTTTCTATGGCGCATGCGGGAAGAGATACAGGCGGCAGCCAGTTCTTTATCGTTCATGAATCACAACCACATTTAAACGGTGTTCATACAGTTTTCGGTCAGGTAACTTCCGGACTAGACACTGCGAAAAATATGAGAAACGGCGATAAAATGGTGGAAGTTAAGGTTTTTGACGCTGAATAATTTGTTTTGAAAGAGGGCTTATGAACAGCCTTCTTTTTTTATTTGTAAAGTAGAAAACTTAGGGAAAAATATCTTCAAACGTTCCACTTTTGGAGGTAAATATGAAGAAATTAGTTGTTCTCTTGTTGCCCTTTTTACTTTACTTGTTTTGCCACCCTGTCCATGCTGAAGAAGCAGTGCCTAAAAATCTGATGGCGGCTATTATTATAGACGACTTTGGCGGTGGAACCGGGGGAGTAAGAGACTTTTTGGAAGGTGAAATTCCGATAACTGCCGCTGTCATGCCCTTTACGGAAAGCTCCAGAAAACATGCGGAATGGGCTCATCAAAACGGGTTTGAAGTCATGATTCATTTACCGATGGAACCTAAACGGGGAAAGCGCTCTTGGCTGGGTCCTAAGCCAATAACCAATGATCTGGGGCCGGAAGAGGTAAAGCAGCGTGTCTATGAAGCCATCAAGAGTGTCCCATATGCAGTTGGACTTAATAACCATATGGGATCACTTGCAGTAGAAAATGAAGAAATTGTCCGGGCAATCGTTGAAGTTGCTAAAGAAAAAAGGCTGTACATTATCGATAGTGGCACCAGTCCAAAATCAAAATTTCCACAATTAGCAAAAGAAATGGGAGTTCCACTTTTAAAACGAGACGTATTTCTTGATGATATCTCTTCCTCTTCTCATGTCCGAAAACAAATGGTACAACTGGCCAAAGTAACAGAAATCAAAGGAAGAGGAATCGCCATTGGTCATGTTGGTGTAACTGGTAAGGTATGTTCTGTAGGAATATTTCAGTCAATGGATGAATTTAAGAAGCGAAATATAAAAATTGTTCCTGTCTCCGAACTATTCTCGGGTGCTCTGATCGAAAAAAACTTCATTCCATAAAAAGGCAGCCTTGGGTTGCCTTTTTTAATTCAATACAATCGCCACAGTACACTCATGTCAGCATACAAAAATGTGAAAGATGAGAAGCTCCGTTATTATATTCTAAAACAAAAGTCAGATGTATTTCATGCCATGAAGAGCTTTTTTCAAAAAGAAGAATTAAAGCAATATGCGTAATTATAAGCAGGCAACTGTATTATTTGCTGCACCCCAATTATTAGACATAAGGAGTGCTATAGTTAACGATCAAAGCTGTCATTGAACGGCAAACAAAAGATCTTGCTGACTACAAAGTTCATAAACCAAAAAACAGGGCATGGAGATTTCCTATGCCCTGTTTTTATTTATTTGATCTACCCTGAAATAACTGTGGATAACTGTTATTTCATTCATTGATGTGCCAATTTTTTTGCATGTATGTCTGTTAAAGAATATTGTTGTTTTCTTCTTCATCTATCTTTAGTAAACTTTCAAAGGAGACTACGGAAGCCTTCTTTTATTGTTCAGTAAAGTTTGTGAAGAAATGTACTTAAGCTCTAACTGGGGCTTTAGTTGAATAATAATTAAATTTCTATTAATTTACAAATTAAGATTCTATCATGAAAAAAATTCCAATAATAGAATCTAATAAAAATAATTGGGTAGGATTATATTGTATGGGGTGCAACTTTTTGTATAGTAACAATATTCTTTGTGGTGTTAAGAGATAATTTTAATAAAAATTAAGCAAGTTTTTTTCAAGTAACTAAGTAGTTGATATGAAACTAGAGGAAGAACAGTTATTGAATTAGATTCTCTCTTTTCACCTTTTCCACAGCTTCATCTCTTCCTTGTACCTGTAGTTTAGAATAGATAGTGGAAATGTAGTTTCTTATAGTTCCTTCAGATAAGTGTAACTTTTGAGCAAGTATTTTATTACGAGTTCCCTCAATCAATCCACGAAGTATTTCCAATTCTCTTTCGGTTAGTTCATAAGGATTTTTAACTTTAGTCCCCATCTGATTTTCAAGTAATTGTTGTGCAACATCTTGTGTGATTATCGTTCCACCACCATAAATTAGACGAATCGTTGCTGCCAATTCCTTTGGATTAACGGATTTTAGAATGTATCCTTCTGCTCCAATACGCAGAGCTGTCGCCGCATAAGACACATCCTCAATAGTTGTAATCATAATAACACGTATATGTGGCCAAGTTTCTTTCACTACTTTTGTAGCAGTTATGCCATCCATTTCTGGCATGTTAATATCCATTAATATAATATCGGGACAATTTTTCTGGCAATCCTCAATTGCTTGTTTTCCGTTCCCAGCAATAAATACCTGAAAATCTTTTTCTTCTCCCAACAATAACCTTAAACTTTCGCGGACTAGAGGCTGATCATCCACTAAAAGAATTTTAATTTTATGACTGCCCTCGTTCGTCTGATTTGGAATCATACAGGTTATAATTGTACCCTCATCCATCTGAGTGTCGATATAGAACTTGCCTTGTAACATTGTAAGACGTTCCCTCATACTTGAAAGTCCATATCCATATTGAATTTTTTCGCTTCCTTTTCCGTTATCTTGTACCTGTAGCATTATTTGAGCAGGGGCATATTGTAGAAGAACTTGAATGGAACTAGCCTTACCATGACGGGTAGCATTAGTTAGAGTCTCCTGTAAGCATCGATACAATGTAAGCTTAGCCTGCTTCATAACTGGATAAGGTTCACCCATTGTACGAAAAATTACATGTACTCCTGAATTTGTTTTAAATTCTTCAATGATTTGAAGAAGAGAACGACCTAATGGCAAATTTTCTTCTAAGGGATCCATTTGATGCACTTGCCGTCTAATATCTTCCAATCCAGTTCTAGCAAGTTTTATCATGCTTTGTAGCTTGGTATTTCCTTCATTTGAAGAAATATGAGAGCTCAGAGTTTCCATTCCTAAAATCATAGAGGTAAAGGAATGCCCAATCGTATCATGGAGTTCACGTGCCATACGATATCGTTCTTCCAGAAGAGTCATTTTTTCGATTTGTGATGAATATTGTTCCAGAATCGAATATTGCTCTTCAATTAGTTTTAGCTTTTGCTTAATTGCATTAATAGAGATAGCCCCCATTTGTAGAGAGAAGCTAATTCCATAAAAGATAAGTGCATCCATTAGGCTTTGCCAAATCTTGGGGCTTGTTAGTGATGAAACTACTGAGTCACCCGCAATTAAAATAAACAAAATCACAGAAATGGGAAAAGAAAATAAATGTTGTTTACCTCGAGAATAGAACGCCATTGTAAAAAGGATTGGGGCAAATAACCTAGGCAACTCTAAATGATAGGCAAGAAAAAGGGTAAAACCACCAGCGACAAAACACTCAGTTATCAAATATCGGTAATATTGTCTTCCAGCAAATAAAAATGGGATTGTACTGCAAAGGAGAAGAGGAATACAAACCAACCAAAAAGAAAAATTTGATTTGTCTCTATACATAAAAATGATAACTAAAATAATCCATAACGTTCGTAAAGTAAAAATGGACCAATCTTGCCATGACCATCGATTTTTGAAAAAACGCATCCGAACAGCTCCAATCAATTAAAAAATATATGTGATTAAAATGATATAAAAAAGCAAGTTTTCTATGTCATACCAAGGTTATTACATTTTGTAACTAGAGATTATGACAGCTGCTTTGTTAGATTGAGATTGTCTGAGACGCTTCCAAAATAAATTATATCTCATTCAAATTACTAATAAAAGGAGTGAAAGTCATTGTCGTTACTTCGAATAAGTAACCTTACTAAAAAGATTGGGAACAAGACCATTGTAGACCATTTATCTTTCGAAATGGATAAAGGGGAAATTTTAGGTCTTCTCGGTCCCAATGGAGCTGGAAAAACATCCACAATTCGTATGATAGTAGGTCTGGTTAGCAAAACTGAAGGAAAGGTATTCATTAATGGAAAGGACACTTCTCTTCACTTTGAGAAAGCAATGAAGCAGGTTGGAGTTATTGTAGAAACTCCTGATTTGTATAAATACTTATCTGGATATGATAATTTAGTTCATTTTTCAAGAATGCATTCAAATGTAACACGAAAAAGAATTAGTGAAGTTGTCTCCTTAGTAGGAATGGAGCACAGTATTAACGATAAAGTCAGTACCTATTCACTTGGTATGAAACAAAGACTAGGTCTTGCTGTTGTTTTGCTTCATAAACCTTCCTTACTTATTCTAGATGAACCAACTAATGGACTTGATCCTTCTGGTATCCGTGAATTGAGGGAACATTTACTATCCATCGTAAAAAACGAGGGTGTAGGAGTTATGATCTCAAGCCATTTAATGTCGGAGATGGAAATGATGTGTGATCGAGTGGCGATTTTAACCAAAGGCAAGTTGATAGGCATCCATAATGTAACGGACATGGTGGAAGATGAATGTTCAGAAGTTGGATTTGAAGTCGATCGCCCGGATTATGCTATACAAGTACTTCAATCTTTAATGTCTGGAAAAGCAATTATCATGGATCGAAAACAAATTAAGGTACGCATTCCTAAAGAACGCATACCTGAAATAAGTAAAAAGCTGATGGATGCAGGCATTAATGTATATAACGTCCAAACTGTCAAAAAGACACTTGAGGACAAGTTTATCGAAATTACAGGAGGGAATATCCAGTGAATCTAATACGTAATGAAAATATGAAAATATATAAACGTAAGCGCACTTGGGTTATGGTCGCATTAGTCATAATGTATGTATTAATCCAGATTATTAATATTAAAACATCAGAAGATACTGCTTTCGGAAAAGATTGGAGGACTAAGCTTGAAGAGGAGAATATTTTACTTAATAAGGAATTAGAGAAATCAAATACGTTGATAATTGAAGAGAAACAAGTTAAGAAAAAATTGTTACAGAATCAATATTATTTAGAAAAGAATATTCCTCCACACACAAATGCATGGAGTTTTGCCGTTGGTCAAATAAGTAATATTATTTTTGCAGTGTCACTTATTGCTATTATTATAGGCGGGGAAATTGTTGCAGCTGAGTTTGGTTCTGGAACAATCAAACTTTTACTAACCCAGTCAGCTAGTCGAACGAAAATCTATTTTGCTAAATATACCTGTGCCATATTGTTCGGGCTTTTTTTAACAGTAGTTGGCATATTGACGGCTATTTTATTTAGTAGTTTCATATTTGGGTTGGACGGATTAGGTGATAAGTACTTTTTTGTAAAGGATCAAACTGTTGTAGGAGTTCCTGTCCTCATTGCATTGATAAGTAGTTATCTATTAAATATTCCGTTTCTGTTTCTGGCCATCACATTGGCATTTATGATCTCCGCAGCCTTCAGGAGTACAACATTTTCCATCGTTATCTCCATTCTAGTAACATTAGTAGGATTTATACTATCTATTGCAATGAATGGATGGAATTGGACGAAGTATTTCGTCTTTTCACATACAGACCTTACCCAATTCATATTCGGCACACCTTCAGTTGAAGGAATGACATTAGGTATATCAGTAGGCTTTATTATCTTACATCTATTGATACTCCACCTGATATCATACCCCAATTTTGTCAAACGTGACGTAGCTTAGCAAAATACAGCTAAAGGGAAGTCACAGATCTAAATCTGGAAGGATGGAGAATATATGAAAAAATTATTGCTGTTTTTCGTCATTCTATCTATGTTAACTCTTATTTCAGCGTGTACACAAAAATCAACTACGAAGGAAGTTGAACTGCCAGTAAAAGATATTTCAAATCTTGTTATTAACAATAGAAATGGAGAGGTAGAAATTGTAGGCCATTCGAACTCCGAAAAGATTGAGGTCACTGCACAAGCAAAGGCTAAGGGCATCAGTATGGATAAACTTAAATTTAGTTTAAAAGAACGAAAAAACACCGCCTATTTAGTTGCTACATTTGAAGGTCAATTTTTTGCGACGGGTTCTGGATCAGTTGACCTTCAAATTAAGATACCAAAGCACCTTCAGGTAGACATTCAATCCCATAGAGATGGAAATATTAGTATATCCGACGTGTCTTCCACTATTGAAATTGAAAATGTAAACGGTGATATTAATGTATCAAGCTCAAAGGGACCTGTACGAATCGAGAATAGGGATGGCGATATGGAAATTCGAGAGATTGGTTCAAAGGTTACACTAAATAATAAAAATGGGAAGATTCAAGCGATGAACATAGATGGCCCCATTGATTTAAATAATAGAGACGGTAATCTATCCCTTCATAATATTCATTCAGATATAAAAATAATGAACCTTAATGGACACATTAAAGTCGATCAAATAGATGGATCAGCTAAAATTTATGTTGGAGACGGTTCCCTTGATTTAAATGATGTATCTAAAAATGTAGAAATCACTCAGACTGGAGATGGGAAGGTTACTTTCAATAATATTAAGGGGAATGTAACAAGAAATAAAAAATAAATATTTTAAATATAAAGACAAGATATTAGCCTAGCACATTAAAAAAACCTGGTTAGAAAATTACTAACCAGGTTACTAGATCAAGACTAAATTGTCTCGAAACAGATTGACGGATAAAATTGTGAAGGAATGTACTGAACTTTCGGCCGTTTTAGTTGAACAAACAAGGGCTTTCTCCTCACAAGCAAATCTCACAATATTAAGATTAAAGCCTGTAGAAAAATCAAGGGAAAATAATGTGAATATGAAGAGGAATTAATTCAAATCACTTTTCATTAACCATCCTATGCTGATAAAATGGCAACTGACAGATTAGATAAACAAAGGGAGAAGGATTTTATTAATGAAATTAATATCTTGGAATGTAAACGGCCTTCGAGCATGTGTCAAAAAAGGCTTTTTAGAATATTTTCATGAAATGGACGCAGATATTTTCTGTATTCAAGAAACAAAACTGCAGGAAGGGCAGATTAACCTTGAACTGGAAGGCTACCATCAATTTTGGAATTATGCCATCAAAAAAGGCTACTCTGGTACTGCTGTTTTTACAAAGGAAAAACCCATTACAGTTAGATACGGATTAGGAGAAGAAGAATCAGAGGCAGAAGGAAGAATTATCACCTTAGAATTTGAAGACTTTTTTCTAGTGAATGTCTATACACCTAATTCTCAACGAGATTTGGCTAGATTGCCATTTAGATTAGAATGGGAAGATCAGATTCTTGCTTATTTAAAGGACTTGGACGCGGTCAAACCGATCATTCTTTGTGGGGACCTAAATGTCGCACATCAAGAGATTGATTTGCGAAATCCGAAATCCAATGTAGGAAATTCAGGATTTACTGACGAAGAACGGGGAAAAATGACTACCTTACTTGGTTCTGGTTTTATCGACAGCTACCGTCATTTTTATTCGGATCAAGAAGGGGCTTACTCTTGGTGGTCGTACATGAATAAAGTTCGTGAGCGAAATATAGGCTGGCGGATTGATTATTTTATCGTTTCTGAAAAACTAAAGGACCGTCTACAAGACGCCCAAATTCACTCGCAGATAATGGGTAGTGACCATTGTCCGGTATGTCTCGAATTAAGTTAAAATAAATGAACCCTTTGTATGAAATGACCACAAAGGGTTCATTTATTATATTTCATTTAAAGCCGTTCCGAAAACATCAAATTCTTGAGGTCTGTCTTGATCAGAGATTGTTTCTGATTGCTCTTGCTTATCCGAACTCATTAATCCCTTATCTTCCGCTTTTTTATAGTGAGTCATGTTCATTCCCTCATTTCCTCATTTCCATTGTATAGTAAGAATTACTAAAGTATTTTTACCTATTAAATGCAAAATAAAACAAATTGGGATTGAAAAAAAGAAAAATTTCTAGTTAAAAATAGACTGGCAATTCCCCATGACTCCATTTGTTTGTGTCATAAATAATAAAAGAAAGAAGAGCCACTATAAAACAACGGGAAAAAATAGTAGTTGACGATTTCTTCACTAGGTAGTAATATTATCAATGTCCTCGTTGCGAGTTGATATTTCGACACAGTGAAAGTTGATAAATTTAAAAACGAGGTTGACATTGAAAAATTATTATGTTAAGATAATTTTTGTTGCTAATCAGTAGATTGGTAGTTTGATCTTTGAAAACTAAACAAACAAAACGTCAACAAACAATAATATTCATTTCTTAACGAAATGAAGCCAACGTTTTATTTTATGAGCTAATCATCACTCTTTTTGGAGAGTTTGATCCTGGCTCAGGACGAACGCTGGCGGCGTGCCTAATACATGCAAGTCGAGCGAACCACTTCGGTGGTTAGCGGCGGACGGGTGAGTAACACGTGGG